>NZ_CP099222.1:3378187-3704249 GCF_029717145.1 Citrobacter freundii
AGAGCGTCATTAACCACTGCTACACCGAAATAGACTTGAAAATCTTCCGCCAGTATCTGGCCCCGGCACTTGGCGTCACGCACCGCTTCGTCGGTACCGAACCGTATTGCACCGTCACCTCCCAGTACAACAACGACATGCGCTACTGGCTGGAGACCCCAACGCTCCCCGCCCCACCGATTGAACTGGTGGAAATTGAGCGGCTGTGCTTCCAGGAGATGCCGATTTCCGCCTCCTGGGTACGCAAGCTGCTGGTTAAAAAAGATCTCACGGCTATCGCCCCTCTGGTTCCTGAAGCCACGTTGCACTACCTGCAAAACATGCTTGAGAGAACCTCGCCAGGCGCGGCAGTCCGCCAAAATACCCCCGCATTAGCAACAGGTGAAAAATGAAAATAAAGCAGGCAGCCGTCGCAGGCACTCTCGAGTCCGGTGATGTGATGATTCGCATCGCCCCGCTCGATACGCAGGATATCGACCTGCAGGTTAACAGTAGCGTTGAAAAACAATTTGGTGATGCCATTCGCACCACCATCCTCGACGTTCTGTCCCGCTACAACGTACGCGGCGTGCAATTAAATGTTGATGATAAAGGCGCACTGGACTGCATTTTACGTGCGCGACTGGAAGCATTACTGGCCCGCGCCAGCGGCATTCCGGCACTGCCATGGGAGGATTGCCAGTGATTTCTGAATCTTTGCAACAACGTAAATCCCGCACACGCCGTAGCATGTTGTTCGTACCGGGCGCCAATGCCGCAATGATCAGCAACTCGTTTATCTACCCGGCAGATGCGCTGATGTTCGACCTGGAAGACTCCGTCGCACTGCGCGAGAAAGATACCTCGCGTCGTCTGGTGTACCACGCGCTGCAGCACCCGCTGTATCACGACGTTGAAACCATTGTTCGCGTAAATGCCCTCGATTCTGAATGGGGTATCAATGACCTCGAAGCGGTCGTTCGCGGTGGCGCTGACATCGTGCGTTTACCTAAAACGGATACTGCGCAGGATGTTATCGACATCGAAAGCGAAATTCTGCGTATCGAAAACGCCTGCGGTCGCGAACCTGGCAGCACCGGTCTGCTCGCTGCTATTGAATCACCGCTGGGCATCACCCGCGCCGTTGAAATCGCTCACGCCTCTGAACGTCTGATCGGTATTGCCCTGGGTGCAGAAGATTACGTGCGTAACCTGCGCACCGAGCGTTCGCCGGAAGGCACCGAACTGCTGTTTGCCCGCTGCTCTATTTTGCAGGCGGCACGCTCTGCGGGCATTCAGGCATTTGACACCGTTTATTCCGATGCCAATAACGAAGCCGGTTTCCTGCATGAAGCCGCACACATCAAGCAGTTGGGTTTTGACGGTAAATCGCTCATCAACCCGCGTCAGATCGACCTCCTGCACAACCTGTATGCGCCAACGCGCAAAGAACTGGCGCACGCCCGTCTGGTTGTAGAAGCCGCTGAAGCCGCCGCTCGCGAAGGCCGTGGCGTTGTCTCCCTGAACGGCAAGATGGTCGACAGCCCGGTTATCGAGCGCGCCCTTCTGGTTATCTCCCGTGCAGAACTTTCCGGCATTCGCGAAGAATAAGGCAAAAAAATGACGCAGAAAATCGAACAGTCTCAACGACAGGATCGCGTGGCGACCTGGAGCCGTCATGCTGAAAGCGACCTTTCCGCTTTCCACAGCAGCGCAAAAGTCGCGTTACAGGCGCAAAAAACCCGCGACAAAAAACTGTGCGCTAACCTGGAAGACGCTATTCGCCGTTCAGGTTTACAGGATGGAATGACTATCTCTTTCCACCACGCTTTCCGCGGTGGCGACCTGACCATTAACCTGGTGATGGATACCATTGCCGTCATGGGCTTTAAAAACCTGACGCTGGCGTCCAGCTCCCTGAGCGACTGTCACGCTCCGCTGGTGGAACACATTCGTCAGGGCGTCGTCAGCCGCATTTATACTTCCGGTCTGCGTGGTCCGCTGGCGGAAGAGATCTCCCGCGGTTTACTGGCTGAACCTGTGCAGGTCCACTCTCACGGCGGTCGCGTACACCTGGTGCAAAGCGGTGAGTTAAGCATTGACGTAGCCTTCCTCGGCGTACCGTCCTGCGACCAATTTGGTAATGCTAACGGCTACACCGGTAAAGCTTGCTGTGGCTCACTCGGCTACGCCCGTGTCGATGCCGATAACGCTAAACAGGTGGTCCTGCTGACCGAACAACTGCTGAGCTACCCGCATAATCCTGCCAGTATCACCCAGGATCAGGTGGATCTGATCGTGCAGATCGAGCAGGTCGGTGATGCGGACAAAATTGGCGCCGATGCAACCCGCATGACGACCAACCCGCGTGAGCTGCTGATCGCCCGCAGCGCGGCAGAGGTGATTGCCAACTCCGGCTACTTCAATGAGGGCTTCTCTTTGCAGACCGGTACCGGTGGCGCCTCGCTGGCCGTAACCCGCTTCCTGGAAGACAAAATGCGCAGCCGCGACATCCGCGCCGACTTCGCACTGGGCGGCATCACTGCCACCATCGTTGACCTGCATGAAAAAGGGTTAATCCGCAAACTGCTGGATGTACAGAGCTTCGACAGTGCCGCCGCAAAATCCCTGGCCCGCAATCCAAACCATATTGAGATCAGCGCTAACCAGTACGCTAACTGGGGTTCGAAAGGCGCATCGGTTGACCGTCTGGATGTCGTAGTGCTGAGCGCACTGGAAGTGGATACGAACTTCAACGTCAACGTGCTGACCGGCTCCGACGGTGTGCTGCGCGGCGCATCCGGTGGCCACTGCGATACCGCTGTCGGTGCTGCACTGTCGATTATCGTCGCCCCATTGGTTCGCGGTCGCATCCCGACGCTGGTTGATAACGTGCTGACCTGCGTCACCCCTGGCTCCAGCATTGACATCCTGGTCACTGACCACGGTATCGCCGTCAACCCTGCACGTCCTGAACTGGCTGAACGTTTGCAGGAAGCGGGGATGAAAGTGGTCTCCATCGACTGGCTGCGCGAGCGTGCACAGCAGCTTACCGGTCAGCCACGCGCCATCGAATTCACCGACCGGGTGATTGCCGTTGTGCGTTACCGCGACGGTTCAGTGATTGATGTTGTGCATCAGGTGAAGGAATAAGCCATGCACCTGCTCCCTGAACATGCCACCTGCCACGCGGTTTCTATTCCCGAGCTGCTCGCCAGCCGCGATGAGAGACAAGCACGGCAGCATGCCTGGCTCACCCGCCACTGCGCGCCACTGGTCTCTTTTACCGTGGTCGCACCGGGTCCGATTAAAGACAGCGAACTCACTCGTCGCATTTTTAATCACGGTATCACTGCCTTGCTCACGCTGGCGGAAAAATCGGGCTGGATAGTCAGGGAGCAATCTACGCGGGTTTCTGCCAGCGGGCCGGAAGGTCTGTTGTCTATAGAGGCCCCGGCACACGACCTCAAGCTCGCCACCATAGAGCTTGAGCATTCACACCCGCTGGGACGGTTATGGGACCTCGATGTCCTGACTCCGGAAGGAGAAATCCTGTCTCGCCGTCATTTCACGCTCCCTGCCCGCCGCTGCCTGCTGTGCGAGCAAAGCGCAGCCGACTGCGCGCGGGGTAAAACCCACACGCTTTCCGAGTTACTTATTCGCATGGAGGAACTGCTGCATGATGCCGATTCCCGCAACATCGACTAAATCCGCCGTTCTTCCTCAGGATTTACCAGAAGCGTACGCGACGCTCGCGTGGCGTGCCATGCTGACGGAAGTCAACCTGTCTCCCAAACCCGGTCTGGTGGATCGTATTAACAACGGCGCGCACAAAGACATGGCGCTGGATGACTTTCACCGCAGCGCCGAGGCGATCCACGCCTGGCTGCCGCGTTTCGTCGAATACGGGGCCTTCAGCGCGCAACTGGTACCTGAAGATGTGCTGAAAGGACTGCGTCCGGTGGGGATGGCCTGCGAGGCCGAGATGTTTCGCGCCACTGCCGGGGTGAACACCCATAAAGGCAGTATCTTTTCGCTGGGATTGCTGTGCGCCGCCATTGGTCGCCTGCACCAGCTCAGCCAGACCGTCACACCTGAAACCATTTGCTCTACAGCAGCAGCCTTTTGCCGCGGCCTGACCGAGCGCGAACTGCGCCAGAACAATCAACAACTCACGGCTGGCCAACGTCTGTATCAACAACTGGGATTAACCGGGGCTCGCGGTGAAGCCGAAGCGGGCTATCCATTAGTGATCCACCACGCGTTACCGCACTACCGCGCGTTGCTGGCTCAGGGTCGCGATCCTGAACTGGCATTGCTCGATACCTTACTGCTGCTTATGGCAATCAACGGCGATACCAACGTAGCTTCCCGCGGTGGCGCTGAAGGTCTGCGCTGGTTACAGCAGCAATCTGCCACATTATTGCAGCAAGGGGGAATTCGCACCCCCGCCGATCTCAATTACCTGCACCAGTTCGACCAACAGTGCATTGAACGCAACCTCAGTCCTGGAGGCTGTGCCGATCTGCTGATTGTCACCTGGTTCTTAGCTCAGATTTCACAAGTTCATCATTATCACCATTAAAGATCCTTTCCGGAGAATCATTCATGTCTTTATCAAAAGATAGTATATGGAAGTTACTGGCCCCGCTGGTCGTCATGGGTGTCATGTTTCTTATCCCCGTTCCTGATGGAATGCCCCCGCAGGCCTGGCACTACTTTGCCGTGTTTGTGGCCATGATTGTCGGTATGATCCTCGAGCCTATCCCGGCAACAGCGATCAGCTTTATCGCCGTGACAATTTGCGTGATCGGCAGCAACTACCTGCTGTTTGATGCCACAGAACTGGCAGACCCCACCTTTCACGCCGGCAAACAGGCGCTGAAGTGGGGTCTGGCTGGCTTCTCCAGCACCACCGTCTGGCTGGTGTTTGGTGCGTTCATCTTCGCACTGGGTTATGAAGTCACCGGTCTGGGTCGTCGTATCGCGCTGTTCCTGGTGAAGTTCATGGGGAAACGTACCCTGACACTGGGCTATGCGATTGTTATAATCGACATCCTGCTGGCGCCATTTACACCGTCGAACACCGCGCGTACCGGTGGTACCGTTTTCCCGGTTATCAAGAACCTGCCGCCGCTGTTTAAATCATTCCCTAACGATCCATCAGCACGCCGTATCGGCGGTTATCTGATGTGGATGATGGTGATCAGTACCAGCCTGAGTTCCTCTATGTTCGTTACCGGCGCTGCGCCAAACGTACTGGGTCTGGAATTCGTTAACAAAATTGCCGGTATTCAGATCAGCTGGCTGCAATGGTTCCTCAGCTTCCTGCCAGTCGGTATTATTTTGCTGATCGTTGCGCCGTGGTTATCCTACGTTCTGTACAAACCCGAAGTCACTCACAGTGCAGAAGTTGCCGCATGGGCCGGTGACGAACTGAAAACCATGGGTAAACTGACCCGTAAAGAGATGACCCTGATCGGTCTGGTGCTGCTGAGCCTGGGTCTGTGGGTATTCGGCGGCAAGCTGATTGATGCCACCGCCGTGGGGCTGCTGGCGGTTTCTCTGATGTTGGCTCTGCACGTGGTACCGTGGAAAGACATTACACGCTATAACAGCGCATGGAACACGCTGGTCAACCTTGCCACCCTGGTGGTAATGGCCAACGGCTTAACCCGTTCCGGTTTTATCGACTGGTTCGCTAACACCATGAGCTCACACCTGGAAGGCTTCTCGCCTAACGCGACCGTGATCGTGCTAGTGCTGGTGTTCTACTTTGCTCACTACCTGTTTGCCAGCCTGTCTGCGCATACCGCGACCATGCTGCCAGTAATTCTGGCGGTCGGTAAAGGGATCCCGGGCGTGCCAATGGAGCATCTGTGTATTCTGCTGGTGCTGTCCATCGGTATCATGGGTTGTCTGACACCGTATGCCACCGGCCCTGGCGTGATCATCTACGGCTGTGGTTATGTGAAGTCCAAAGACTACTGGCGTCTGGGCGCCATCTTCGGCGTTATCTATATCGCCATGCTTCTGCTGGTCGGCTGGCCGATTCTGGCAATGTGGAGCTAATCGTACTTCTTAGTCCTTAGCAAAAACGCGTAACGAAAATGATGCCGCTCAGCTAAACCTGAGCGGCTTTTTTTATGATTTAATAGATGACATTCAGAAATTATATAAGTATCCGAATTCATCATGACATCGACATGGCGTTATTGCTCTTTGCTGGCGGCACTTCTGCTGCCGGTTTCTGCGGCCCAGGCCGAACAACTTCAGGCAAAACAGTACGGTGACTTTGATCGCTATGTGCTGGCGCTCTCCTGGCAAACCGGTTTTTGTCAGAGCCAACACGAACGTAATCGTCAGGAACCCGACGAATGCCGCCTGCAAAAAGAAACCGCAAATAAAGCAGATTTCCTGACCGTTCACGGTCTGTGGCCTGGCCTGCCAAAATCGATTGCTGCCCGCGGTGTAGATAATCGTCAGTGGATGCGCTTTGGCTGCGCCACGCGCCCTATACCAAACCTGCCGGAGGCTCGTGCCAGTCGCAAATGCGCCGCGCCAGAAACGGGGCTTTCACTGGAAAGCGCCGCAAAACTGAGCGCTGTGATGCCCGGCGCTGGCGGAACATCGTGTCTCGAACGTTACGAATATGCCAAGCACGGCGCCTGTTTTGGTTTCGATCCTGACGCGTACTTTGGCACTATGGTGCGAATGAATAGCGAGATAAAAAATACCGAACTCGGCAAATTTATTGCCGACAATTACGGAAAAACCGTCAGCCGCAACGCATTTGACGCCGCCGTCGCGAAAACCTGGGGTAAAGAAAGCGTGAAGGCAGTGAAGTTAAGCTGTCACGGTAATCCAGCCTACCTGACTGAAATCCAGTTTACGCTCAAGGCAGCCACCATTAATGCCCCGCTTTCTGCAGCATCGTTCCTGCCGCAAGCGCATCCTGGAAACTGCGGCAAGCAGTTTATCCTCGACAAAGTCGGTTATTGATCGCCTGAATGTGAACTAAATCACTTCAAACCTGGGGTAAGTCTCAGTATCATCATAAAAGCTAAACCCTTGCCGCCTGACGGTGAGGGTTTTCTTTTGGGATTATTTACCTGCGCACCCGCAGTATCGACGACATGGAGTAATAAATGTCCAGACCAACTATCATCATTAACGACCTCGATGCTGAGCGCATTGACCGCCTGTTGGAGCAACCTGCGTTTGCGGGTTTACCGATTGCTGACGCCTTAAACGCCGAGCTGGATCGCGCCCAAATGTGTTCTCCAGAAACCATGCCGCACGATGTCGTCACCATGAACAGCCGCGTGAAATTCCGCAATCTGAGCGATGGTGAAGTCCGAGTGCGTACCCTGGTGTATCCGGCCACGATGACCGACAGCAGTACTCAACTGTCGGTGATGGCCCCGGTAGGTGCTGCCCTTCTGGGTCTGCGCGTTGGCGACACGATCCACTGGGAACTACCAGGTGGTACATCAACCCATCTCGAAGTCATCGAACTTGAGTACCAGCCTGAAGCTGCGGGCGACTACCTGCGCTAACTCTGTTATAGCAAAGCTACTCGCTTTATCTTACAGGGGATGCTTACGCATCCTCTTTCCGATGATATCCCCGCCCCTCATTGACATTATTGCTGCTTTCCCTTTCCTGCTCGCAAAACATAAATCTGTGTCGTGACTGACAGAATCATTTTTAATACTATGCTGTTATGTGTTCATGTAATGACAAGGAGAATGTTTATGTACAACACAATCATAATGCCTGTTGATGTATTCGAAATGGAACTAAGCGACAAGGCTGTTCGCCATGCAGAATTTCTGGCACAGGAAAATGGGATTATCCATCTTCTGCATGTGCTTCCTGGCTCCGCCAGCCTGAGCCTGCATCGTTTTGCTGCTGACGTTCGCCGTTTTGAGGAACATCTGCAGCACGAAGCGGAAACCCGCCTGCAAACGATGGTCGGTCACTTCAGTATTGATCCTTCTCGCATCAAACAGCACGTTCGCTTTGGTAGCGTACGTGATGTAGTCAACGAGTTGGGCGAAGAGCTGAACGCCGATGTGGTGGTCATTGGATCGCGCAACCCATCAATCAGCACCCATCTGCTGGGTTCTAACGCCTCCAGCGTAGTCCGCCACGCCACCCTGCCGGTGCTGGTCGTTCGTTAAAAAAAGGGGCTACCTTTCGGTAGCCCCTTTTTATTCCGCATCGATGTTATTTCATCGAATCGGTAAGCCTGAAACGCGTTTGCGACCTCAGGCATTTTCCTTCTTTTGCAGGTGAGTCTTACTTTCTTTCTTATTGTACGGTGGAGCGAATCAGGTAATCAAAGGCGCTCAGTGATGCTTTTGCACCTTCGCCGGTAGCTATGATTATCTGTTTGTACGGCACGGTGGTGCAGTCACCCGCAGCGAAAACCCCTTTCACGCTGGTTTCACATTTGGCATCAATAATGATTTCGCCCATGCGATTACGCTCAACGGCGCCTTCCAGCCAGTTGGTGTTTGGCAGCAGGCCAATCTGCACAAAAATACCCGCCAGTTCCACATTGTGGACGTCGCCGCTGACGCGATCGCGGTATTCCAGACCGGTCACCTTGCTACCGTCACCCTTCACTTCAGTAGTTTGCGCATTCAGAATAATGTCGACGTTTTTCAGGCTACGCACTTTATTTTGCAGAACCTGATCAGCCTTCATTTCCGGCGCAAACTCAAGCAGCGTCACATGTTCAACTATACCGGCCAGATCGATAGCCGCTTCAACGCCCGAGTTACCGCCGCCAATCACCGCCACGCGTTTGCCTTTAAACAGTGGGCCATCACAGTGCGGGCAATAGGTTACGCCTTTGGTCCGATACTTATCTTCGCCCGGTACGTTCATGTTGCGCCATTTGGCACCGGTGGCAATAATAATGCTGCGTGCTTTTAGCACCGCGCCGGAGGCCGTTTCAATCTGGTGCAAGCCGCCTTCCTGCGCAGCAGGAACCAACTTGCTGGCGCTCTGGCTATCAATCACATCAACATCATAGTCATCAACATGTGCTTTCAGCGCGCCTGCCAGCTTTTGACCTTCGGTTTTCGGCACCGAGATATAGTTTTCGATATCAACGGTATCCAGCACCTGACCGCCAAAGCGTTCACCCATCAAGCCGGTACGAATACCTTTACGTGCGGAATACACTGCCGCCGCCGCCCCTGCAGGACCCGAACCGACGATCAGCACATCATAGGCATCACGTTTATTCAGCTCTTCTGCCGCGCGCTTCTCAGCACCGGTATCGACTTTGGCGACGATTTCCGTCAGCGTCATTCGCCCCTGACCAAACTCTTTGCCGTTCATATACACGGCCGGAACACCCATCACGTTGCGATCGGTAATCTCATTCTGGAAAGTACCGCCATCAATCGCCGTATGCTTGATACGCGGGTTCAGCACCGACATCAGGTTCAGCGCCTGCACCACGTCAGGACAGTTGTGGCAGGACAGTGAATAATAGGTTTCAAACTCAAAATCGCCATCGAGATCGCGGATCTGCTCCAGCAGAGACTGCGCTTCTTTTGACGGATGACCACCGGTCCACAGCAGCGCCAAAACCAGAGACGTAAACTCGTGGCCCAGTGGAGAACCGGCAAAACGCGGTCCCTGGTGAGAACCTGGATTAGTAATCAGAAACGATGGCTTACGTACTGCCAGCGTGTTGTCTTCTTTAAAGGTTACTTTCTCTGACAGTTCAGCAATTTCAGTTAGCAGTTCCTTGATTTCTGCCGATTTAGCGCTGTCATCCAGCGTAGCAATCAGCTCAACAGGTTTGGTCAGTTTCTCAAGGTAAGCCCTGAGCTGGGTTTTCATATTTGTGTCGAGCATTGTTCTTCCCTCTCTGAAAACATCATCATGCAAGCCGATTTCACGGGACTGCATCAATGCAACTTGCATCATGATGCTGGAATAAAATGGGCGCGCCTGCGCCCATGACTGACGTAATTTCCTAAGTATTTCGCGTCAGAGCAAGGCGGCTAGCCTGGTAATCCCCGGGAGCTTACAGAAGTAAGTGACCGGGGTGAGCAGGCGACGCCAACACGGCTATGACGTGAAAGACGACGGAAATTTAGATTTTACCGACCAGGTCCAGGGACGGCGCTAATGTAGCTTCACCCTCTTTCCACTTCGCCGGGCACACTTCGCCAGGGTGAGAAGCGACATACTGCGCGGCTTTAATTTTACGCAGCAGGTCAGACGCATCGCGGCCGATACCTTCAGCGGTAACTTCGATCGCCTGGATGATACCCTGCGGGTCAACAACGAACGTTGCACGGTCAGCCAGACCTTCATCTTCACGCATGTTGTCGAAGTTACGGGTCAGGGCGCCAGTCGGGTCACCGATCATCGCGTATTTGATTTTGGCGATGGTGTCAGAGCTGCTGTGCCAGGCTTTATGCGTAAAGTGGGTATCGGTAGATACAGAGTAAACGTCTACGCCCAGCTTCTGCAGTTCTTCGTAATGGTCTGCCACGTCGCCCAGTTCAGTCGGGCATACGAACGTAAAATCAGCCGGGTAGAAGAAGAAAACACTCCAACGACCTTCGATATCTTTCTCGGTAACTTCGATGAACTCACCGTTTTTGAACGCCTGGTTTTTGAAAGGTTTAATTTTGGTATTAATCAAAGACATCTGTACTTCCTCCGTGTTTTCGTTGAGGGATAAGTTAACGAAAATCTTTCATCAGGGCTAATGCGTTTCCTTTATCAAATCAATAAGCGTTAACTAACAACCGACTCAACAAAATGTTGTGAAACCGTAGCAAAAAGTAAAAAGGCCCCCTTTGCAGGGAGCCCATTACCCGAGTTACCCGCAGATAACTTCAGTGCCAGCGGACTGGCTAAGTGTTGCGCTCTACATTACCTTAACAAAGGTTGTAACAGCGATTGGGATTACATCACCCCACTCAAGAAAGGGCAATCGACAGACCGTCGGTCTTACCTATGGCTGTGATAGGTTTTGCAATTCAGCCCCCTTTCCTTTTGATTTTATAAGGAAAATCAATGTTTAAACGTACATTACTCTTCGCTTTGCTCCCTGCCGTCGTGCACGCCGAAGAACTCCCTGCCCCGGTAAAAGCCATCGAAAAACAGGGCATTACCATCCTCAAGCCGTTTGACGCGCCAGGTGGAATGAAAGGTTACCTGGGAAAATACCAGGATATGGGAGTGACTATCTATGTCACGCCTGACGGGAAACACGCCATTTCCGGCTACATGTATAATGAAAAAGGCGAAAACCTCAGTAATACATTGATAGAAAAAGAAATCTATGCACCTGCAGGCCGTGAAATGTGGCAGCGCATGGAAAAAGCGTCGTGGATTCTGGACGGGAAAAAAGACGCGCCGGTTATTGTCTATGTTTTCGCCGATCCCTTCTGCCCATATTGCAAACAATTTTGGCAACAGGCACGTCCATGGGTTGATTCAGGAAAAGTACAACTCCGGACATTGTTGGTCGGCGTAATCAAGCCCGAGAGTCCGGCAACCGCCGCAGCAATTCTGGCCAGCAAAGATCCGGCTAAAACATGGCATGACTATGAGGCCTCTGGCGGTAAACTCACGCTGAAAATGCCAGAGACGCCCCCTTCCGAGCAGCTGAAGGTATTGAATATCAACCAAAAATTGATGGATGACTTGGGCGCTAACGTCACGCCGGCAATCTACTACATGAGCAAAGACAACACATTACAACAGGCCGTCGGGCTGCCGGATAAAGAAAAACTGGACATTATAATGGGTAATAACTAAAACTAATATTATGAGTGATTGTTATCATTCTCATTTCAATCACTCATGATGCATTTTCTACTCGTCAAATTAATACTGACTGTGATACTTTAGTTTAAGTTAACTATTCATTAAGCGTATAAAAGATTCTTAAAAGAAATAACTTGCAATTCAAATATATAAAAATGAAATATTTCCACATAAAATAACAATGAGAATATACATATGGCTAACCTCTATGACCTTAAAAAATTCGATCTCAACCTATTGGTTATTTTTGAGTGTATTTATCAACATTTGAGTATCAGTAAGGCCGCCGAAACGCTGTATATCACGCCATCCGCCGTAAGTCAGTCGTTGCAAAGACTGCGCACACAGTTTAATGACCCTCTATTTATTCGGTCTGGTAAAGGGATCACGCCTACGGTGACAGGCATTAACCTGCACCATCATCTTGAGCAAAATCTTAACAATCTGGAGCAAACGATAAATATCATGCATAGCTCCAGCCTGAAAAAGAAGTTTGTCATTTACTGCCCACAACTTGTTACCGGTTTTAATATAAAAGAGTTAATTCATTATCTGAGAGAGGATGCCGATGTCGAAATTGAACATCATGATATATTAATGTCAGCAGAAACGGCTGAAAACATATTGGCTTATCGCAAAGCAGATCTGGTCGCTACTATTGTACCCGTGCGCAATCGTTCCATTATCTGCGCCCCGTTCAAAACCATCGAAGGTGTATTGGTTTGCAGTAGCAACCACCCCAGAATAAATGCTTCAAGCACACTTAAAAAAGTACTGGAAGAACAGTTTACCTCTCTTCTCTCTGAAGAACTGGGTATGAAAGAGTACCAGTCAAAAACTAACGAATTTATGGCCAATCGTAATATAGGGTTTAGCAGCGACTCTCTTATTTCAATTACCAACGTCATTTCCAGCACTGATATCATCGGTATTATTCCCAGAGTCATTTTCGAGCACTACGCACCTATTTTCAATCTAAAAGAAATAGATATTGGTATAAAGATACCGTCAGCCGAACTTTTTCTGATGTATAATCGCGCCTCACTTAACAACAGCGGCTTTGCTGAATATATAAAAAGAATTATACCCGCTAGCGAATGAGCCAACATCGTTTATTTTTTAATTCAATACATGCGCGATATGAATCAATGGAACCCATATACCAAGTAAATATATTTAAAAAAGTTGCGTGACCCGTAAATTAGCATATCTTATTGCAACCATTTATTATGTATAAAAATAATAAAGTTACGACCTGAGCTTGATATGTCTGTTTATAAAATACCGCTAAGTAAAAATGTACTTGAAGCCGCTCAGGAGCGCATTACGTGGACGCTGGAAACGCTGCCGCGCATTTGTGTTTCATTATCAGGTGGCAAAGATTCAGGGGTGATGTTGCATCTGACGGCCACACTGGCCCGTCAGATGCATAAAAAAATTCACGTATTATTTATCGACTGGGAGGCCCAGTTTTCCTGCACTATCGACTATGTGCAGGCATTGCGCGAACATTACTCCGACGTTATTGAACGGTTTTATTGGGTCGCCTTGCCGTTAACCACGCAAAATTCACTCTCGCAATTTCAGCCGGAATGGCAGTGCTGGGAGCCGAATACGCAATGGGTTCGCCAACCGCCAGCAGATGCCATTACCGATCCCGAGTTCTTCCATTTCTATCAGACCGGAATGACCTTTGAACAATTCGTTCGCGAGTTCGCTGACTGGTTTTCAGAAAAGCGGCCGGCCGCAATGCTGGTCGGGATCCGTGCCGACGAGTCATATAATCGCTTTGTCGCGATTGCCAATTCACATAAGCAGCGCTTTGCCGATGATAAACCCTGGACCACCGCCGCGCCTGGGGGACATACCTGGTACATTTATCCCATCTATGATTGGAAAACGGCCGATATCTGGACCTGGTTTGCTAAAACAAATATGACATGCAACCCCTTGTATAACCTGATGTACCAGGCCGGTGTCCCGACGCGATACATGCGCATTTGCGAACCCTTTGGCCCGGAACAACGCCAGGGCCTTTGGCTCTATCACGTTATTGAACCGCAGCGATGGGCAGCCATGTGCGCCCGCGTGAGCGGCGTTAAAAGTGGGGGTATTTATGCCGGTCATGACAACCATTTTTACGGACACCGGAAAATATTAAAACCGGATCATTTAAGCTGGCAAGAGTACGCCATGCTGCTACTAAACAGCATGCCAGAACAGACAGCTGAGCACTATCGCAACAAAATCGCCGTCTATATTCAGTGGTATAAGAAAAAAGGTATGACCGATATCCCGCAAAATCAAGACGGTGATATTGGGTCCAAAGATATCCCCTCATGGCGACGAATCTGCAAAGTCCTGCTGAATAATGATTACTGGTGTCGGGCGCTTTCTTTTAGTCCAACAAAGTCAAAAAGCTACCAACGCTATAACGAACGCATGAAAACAAAACGTCAGGAATGGGGGATTTTATGCAACAACGATTAACACAGGAGCTCCTCGGTTTTCTTTCTGAACTCCCCGAAAAAGAGCGAATTGAGGCCATAAATGAATTCAGAATAGCCATCCACAGCGTCAGTCCTTTTCGCGAAGAGCCGGTAGATTGTGTGTTATGGGTCGAAGGTAATCATATTACGCCTAACGACTACAACCCTAATAACGTGGCGCCGCCGGAGAAAAGACTGCTGCTGAAATCCATCGAGGCGGATGGATTTACCCAACCCATCGTTGTGGTTCACTCAACGGAAGAAGAATATGAAATCATTGATGGTTTTCATCGACATGAATTAGGCAAAAGCAAACCCTCGCTGAGATCCCGACTAAAAGGTTATTTACCCATCACCTGCTTGCAGCGTGAACGCCATGAACGCATGGCGGCAACGATTCGTCACAACCGTGCTCGCGGACGGCATCAAATCCACGCCATGTCTGAAATTGTCCGTGAATTATCACTCCTCGGCTGGAGTGAAGAAAAAATCGGTAAAGACCTCGGGATGGACAGTGATGAGGTATTACGTCTCAAGCAAATCAACGGTCTGCAAGAATTGTTCGCCGACCGCCGATTCTCCAAAGCCTGGACGGTGAAGTAACTACAGCGCGGCCAGGCGTTCTGCTGCCGCCAACAGCGTCGATTCCTGCTTGGCAAAACACAGGCGAATCAACTTGTGTGGGAAAGGATCGGCGCAAAAAACTGACAGAGGGATCGCTGCTACCCCCACCTCTTTGGTCAGCCACTGGCAAAACGCCACATCATCGAGATCCGAGACGGCACTGTAATCGATCAGCAAAAAATACGTCCCTTCGCAGGGCAAAATGTCCAAACGACTGTCACGGAGTGCGTTCACCAGCACATCACGTTTTCGCTGATAAAACGCGGGCAGGTCGCGGTAATGCGTTGGGTCGGCCCGCAGCATATCCGCCAGTGCCAACTGCGCTGGCGTATTGACCGAGAAGGTCAAATACTGGTGTACCTTACGTAATTCGACGCTGATGTTTTTTGGTGCCACACAGTACCCGACCTTCCAGCCGGTCATATGGTAGGTTTTGCCGAATGATGAGACCGCAACCGCACGCTCGCGCAGCTGCGGATGTGCCAGCACGCTGGCATGCCCTTGCGCGGCAAAGCAGATGTGTTCATAGACTTCATCGCTTACCACAAAAATATCGCGTGCTTTAATGGCCTGCCACAGCGCATCAAAGTCTGCTTTTTGCCAGACGGTGGCAGAGGGGTTATGCGGTGTATTGAGGATCACCAGTCGGGTCCTGTCGCTCAACAACGCGGTAAATGCCTGCCAGTCCACGCGAAAAGACGGCGGCTGCAGCGCGATACGTTTAACCACGCCACCAGATAGCGCCACCGCGGGCGCATAGCTGTCATAGCTCGGGTCAAAACAAATCACCTCATCGCCGGGTCGCACTAAGGCCGTAATCGCCGAGTACAATGCTTCCGTCGCTCCCGCCGTCACCGTAACCTCACTGTCAGCATCCGGTTTATAGCCGTATAACTCGGCGGTTTTGTCGGCGATGGCTTCACGCAGCGACTGCACACCTGTCATGGGGGCATATTGGTTCGCCCCTTGCGCTACATGGTACGCCAGGCGTTCTTGCAGATAGTGCGGACCGTCAAAATCCGGGAATCCCTGCGACAGGTTAATCGCCTGATGTTCCTGTGCCAGGGCGCTCATTTGCGAGAATATGGTAGTGCCTAAATTGGGGAGTTTGCTTTGCACAATCAGCGAGTTATTACTCATTATTGTTATCCTGACGTGTGATGTTGTGGTTGAAGCCACTATAACACGATGTTAGTATTTGGCAATCAAGACGTTTAGACGTCCATATAAAAATAACCTGCGTGGACAGGACAGCCAAAAGGACAACACAACATGAGTCAGAGCGAAATTCGCGTCGTCGTCGGCCCGGCCAATTACTTTTCCCATACCGGCAGCCTGTCCAGACTGCATGATTTCTTCACCGCCGACATACTGTCGCGCGCCGTCTGGGTGTATGGTGAGCGTGCTATCGCCGCTGCCCGTCCCTATCTGCCTGGCGCATTTAATTGTGACGGGGCAAAGCACCTGCTGTTTACCGGTCATTGCAGCGAAACAGACGTTCAGCAACTGGCAGAAGATGCCGGTGATCACCGCAGCGTGGTGATTGGCGTGGGCGGCGGCACATTACTCGACACCGCCAAAGCGCTGGCCCGTCGTCTCGGTTTGCCTTTCGTGGCGATCCCAACCATTGCCGCGACCTGTGCGGCCTGGACGCCGCTCTCCGTGTGGTACAACGATGCCGGTCAGGCGCTGCACTTCGACATTTTCGATGACGCCAACTTTCTGGTGCTGGTGGAGCCGCAGATAATCCTCAATGCACCAGAGGAATACTTACTCGCGGGCATCGGCGACACGCTGGCGAAGTGGTACGAAGCAGTCGTGCTGGCACCGCAGCCCGAAACGTTGCCGCTGACCGTGCGCCTGGGGATTAACGGCGCGCTGGCTATTCGCGACGTGCTGCTGGAATACAGCGAGCAGGCGCTGGCTGATAAAAAGCAGGGGAAACTGAGTCAGGCGTTTTGTGATGTGGTGGATGCAATCATTGCCGGCGGCGGCATGGTGGGCGGTCTGGGCGAGCGTTACACCCGCGTGGCGGCGGCACATTCGGTGCATAACGGTCTGACGGTGCTCCCGCAGACGGAGGCGTTTTTACACGGTACCAAAGTGGCCTACGGCATCCTGGTACAGAGTGCGCTGCTGGGGCAAGACGATGTACTGGCTCAACTCACTTCAGCCTACCAGCGTTTCAATTTACCCACCCGGTTGGCCCAGTTAGACGTGGATATAAATAACCGTGCTGAGATCGATAAGGTGATTGCGCACACATTGCGCCCGGTGGAATCCATTCACGCACTGCCGGTCACGTTAACACCAGAAACCCTGCGCGCGGCGTTTGAGAAGGTGGAATCGTTTACGGTGTGAGTGCGATGTGGGTTACCTGATGGTGGGTTGCCTGATGGCGGCTTCGCCTTATCAGGCCTACGCAATGCGGTGTTGTAGGCCGGATAAGCGTCAGCGCCATCCGGCAAAAAATCAACAGCACTTCGCCCCACCTTTGCCCCCATAGCGCGCATCCTGACGCTCACGGAAGAATTCTTCGTAGGTCATCGGCGCCTGCTCCGGGTGCGTGACGCGCATATGCTCAACATAGTTGTCATAATCCGGCACGCCAATCATCAGGCGGGCGGTTTGACCTAAATATTTCCCGGCTTTTGCGAGTGTTTCAAACATAGTCATTCCCTGTCATGCAAACGCCCTCCCCGCTGCGGAGAGGGCTTGTGGGTTATGAGAATATTAGTGCGCGCCTTTCGCCTGCGCCACGATCTCTTCGACATTCTCTGGCATCGGTTCGTACGGCGTTTCTTTTGACGTCGGTTTGTCCTCTTTCAGCGCAGCCCTCGCCGTTTTAATGGCGAACAGACCCAGAACCACCACCACCACCATGAAGAAGATGGTCAGTCCAGCATCCAGACGGTTGTTAAACACCAATTGTGAAAGCTGCGACTGGGTGTATTGCGCCGGAATGTTACCGCTGTCGATCATCGCCTGGAACTTGTTGGCGATCGCCAGGAAGCCAATTTTGGTATCCGGGCTAAACGCTTTCTGCCAGCCGGCGGTCAGAGTACAAATCAGCAGCCAGGCGGTTGGCACCAGCGCCACCCATGCGTAGCGCTGACGTTTCATCTTGAACAGTACCACCGCACACAGCATCAGCGCCATGCCAGCCAGCATCTGGTTGGCGATACCAAACAGCGGCCACAGGGTGTTGATACCGCCTAATGGATCCACCACGCCCTGGTGCAGGAAGTAACCCCAGGCCAGCACGCACAGCGCCGTTGCCAACAGGTTCGCAGGCAGTGAATCAGTACGCTTCAGGCCTGGTGACACCACGCCCAACAGGTCCTGCAACATAAAGCGTGCAGCACGCGTACCGGCATCGACCGCGGTCAGAATAAACAGGGCTTCGAACAGAATAGCGAAGTGATACCAGAACGACACATCCATCATGCCACCCAGCGCACCGTGCAGAATGTACGCCATCCCTACCGCCAGCGTAGGCGCACCGCCCGCACGAGAAATAATGGATTGCTCGCCCACTTCGTTAGCGATTTGATGCAGGGTATCCGGGGTAATGGCAAAGCCCCAGCTACTGACCACCTGCGCCGCAGAAGCGACCACATCCACCGTGCCTGCAGGTGCCAGCACCGCCATCGGGCTGTTCATAGCAAAGTACACGCCCGGATCGATGATACACGCAGAGACCAGCGCCATGATGGCGACAAAGGACTCCATCAGCATCCCGCCGTAGCCGATAAAACAAGCCTGCCCTTCATTTGCCAGCATCTTCGGCGTGGTGCCGGACGCAATCAGCGCATGGAAGCCAGAAACCGCCCCGCAGGCAATGGTAATAAACAGGAATGGGAACAGATTGCCCGTCCACACCGGACCGGTGCCGTCAACGAATTTGGTCAGCGCAGGCATGGTCAGCGTTGGACGCATGATCAGAATGCCCACCGCCAGACCGACAATAGTACCAATCTTCAGGAAGGTAGACAGGTAGTCACGCGGTGCCAGCAGCAGCCACACCGGCAGCACGGCGGCCACGAAGCCGTAACCCACCAGCATCCAGGTCAGCTGTACACCGGTAAAGTCAAAGTACGGTGCCCAGATTGGGCTTTCAGCCACCCAGCCGCCGGAAATAATGGCAAACACCAGGAATACCAGGCCGATAATCGACACCTCACCAATGCGACCCGGACGCAGATAGCGCAGGTAAATGCCCATAAAGATCGCCAGCGGGATGGTAAACGCTACGGTGTAGGTTCCCCACGGGCTGTGGGTCAGCGCTTTCACGACGATCATCGCCAACACCGCGAGGATAATCACCATGATCATAAAACAGGCCACCAGCGCAATCACACCCGCCGTTGGGCCCATCTCTTCTTTCACCAGTTCGCCCAGGGAACGGCCATCGCGACGGGTGGAGACAAACAACACCATAAAGTCCTGCACCGCGCCCGCCAGCACCACCCCGGCCAGTAGCCAGATCATGCCCGGCAGGTAGCCCATTTGCGCTGCCAGCACCGGTCCGACTAACGGACCCGCTCCGGCAATCGCCGCAAAGTGGTGACCAAACAATACTTTTTTATCGGTAGGAACGTAATCCAGACCGTCGTTATGCCGCACGGCTGGCGTCATACGCGTCGGGTCCAGTGCCAGCACATTTTTCGCGATGTACAGGCCATAAAAACGGTAGGCAATAAGATAGACACAGACCGACGCCACCACAATCCACAGCGCGTTGATCTGTTCACCACGGTTTAACGCAATATATCCCAGGGCAAATGCTCCGATAACGGAGAGCAATGTCCAGAGAAGGTATTTCCCTGATTTATTCATGGTTGTTGTCCGTTTGCGTGATCCAGAAAGATGTTACATTTTGTTTCTATAACACCTTTCCTGAATTTAACAACCTGACAACTACATAAACCCGAGACTCTACTGACTATTTACATTGCATTGTTAACTAGATCACTTCATTTACCTGTTAAGCCTGCAATTTCATTTTACGATGTCGGCAATGTCACCCCATCACCGCCGTGCCTAAGCGACAGGTACAGCAGCGCCGTCCTTGCTCATCAAAAATCACGATCTCCCAGCTTTGGTTCTGCCGCCCGAGATGTAGCGGCTGACAAACGCCGCGCACTTTTCCCTGCGATACCGCACGATGGTGGGTAGCATTGAGTTCCGTACCGACCACACATTGTCCATCGCGGGTCATCATGTAGCCCGCCATCGATCCCAGCGTTTCCGCCAGTGCCGCCGACGCGCCACCGTG
Source organism: Citrobacter freundii (assembly GCF_029717145.1). Taxonomy (NCBI): domain Bacteria; kingdom Pseudomonadati; phylum Pseudomonadota; class Gammaproteobacteria; order Enterobacterales; family Enterobacteriaceae; genus Citrobacter; species Citrobacter freundii. The sequence goes on from NZ_CP099222.1 coordinate 3,398,372, forward strand.
CAGCAGACCAAACGGCTGATGGGTACGATGGTCCACCGGCATTTCAGCTTCCAACACGTCATCGCCCAGCCGGGTATAGACCACGCCTAAATGCGCCACCAACGTGTTCTGGCTGGTGGCATTGAGTTCATCGAGCGTGAGGTGTCGTTTCCAGATCATCATTACGCTCCCAGCGTCGAGCCGCCGTCCACCACGATATCCTGCAAGGTGATATGGCTGGCCAGATCGGAGGCGAGGAATAAGACAGTGTTGGCGATTTCCTGCGGACGAGCAATCTTACCCAACGGAATGCCGAGCTTAAACTGTTCGCCAAATCCGCGAATACGCTGCTGTTCGGCGTCGTCACTGACCCACAGCGTACGTTGCATATCGGTGTCGGTCGACCCCGGCGAAACCACATTACAGCGCACGCCACTCGTAGCCAGTTCCAGACCGACGGTCAATGCCAGGCTTTTCAGCGCGGCTTTTGACGCGCCGTAAGCGCTCATACCGATGCGTGGCGTATGTGCCGCATCCGATGCAACGGTGACTATCGCCCCGCCCTGCTGGCAGCGAAACTGCGCCATGGTGTGCTGAAACAGATTGAACGCGCCGCCCACATTGACAGCGAAGGTCTGCTGCCAGTCCTCAGCGCTCAGCGCGTCGGTTGGCCCCATACGTAAAATCCCGGCGGCGTTGACCAGCACGTCCAGCCGCTCGGTGTTCGCCAGCAAGCGCTCGCACACCTGCGCCACCTGCCGGGCATCTGCCACATTCATCACCTCGGTGGCAAACGGATAAGCTTCACCGTCAAACGCCAGATCGAAGCCGGTCACCCACGCACCCGCGTCAACAAACGCCAGCGCCGTGGTGTAACCAATGCCTTTTCCTGCGCCGGTGACCCAGACGGTTTTGCCTGTGAAATCAAACCCAACCATTACTTCACCTCGCGGGAAAGCAGTTTCCACCAGGCGTCAATGGTCGGATTTTTCGCCAGCATCACGAAGTCGATATCGCCATGCACTTTACGCCAGCGGGCGGCCAGCGCCATCATCCGTACCGAATCCAGACCGTAGTCGATCAGATTTTCGTCATCCAGCGGCTCATCGGATTCATCCAGCAATGGCAAAATTACGCTGCGTAGCGCCTCTTTACTGGCAGGCACCGGCGTTGGCAAGAGTTCCTGCGTCATCACTACCCGACCAGAGCGTCCGGCAACATATTTCAGCGACATCAGGTGTTCATCGCGGCTAAAGTCAGCCAACGCATCGGCCACCATAAACGGCTTAATGTCGCGCATGAACGCGTCGGTTGCGGTGGTCATACAGCCAATATGCGCGTAGACGCCGGTAATAATCAGCTGATTACGCCCGGTTTCTTTCAGCATCTGTTCCAGCGGGGAGCGATGAAACGCGCTGTAGCGCCATTTAACCAGGATTGTATCCGCTTCGTCCGGGGCCAGCGCGTCGACAATCTTCTGCTGTTCCGGCGAGCGCGTCAGCCCCGGTCCCCACATATCGTTCAACAGGGCACGGTCTTCATCGCTTTGATCTTTCGGCTGGGCAGTGTAATAGACCGGAATGTTATGCGCTTTGCAGTACTGGCGCAGCGCGGCGATATTGGCCACTACCTGCTCCATCATCGGGCAGTTATAGCCCCAAAAACCGATAAAATAGTCCTGCATGTCGTGGATCAGCAGCGCAGCACGCTCGGGTTCAAACGCCCAGTCAACTTTATTGGCGGGAACATCAAGCGCGGTGGGCAGCGCATAAGCCTGCAGTTTAGGAATTGCCATCTCTTTTCTCCTTCAGGCCAGTGAACGTGATGCCAGCCACTGACGTAATTGTTTTTTATCCACTTTCCCGACCGGGGTTAGCGGCAGCGACGCCACGCACTCGACGCGGTCCGGTAATTTGAACTCCGCCACGCCCTGCTCACGCAGGAAACGACGCACCTGAACTGCGCGCAGCGGTTCTTTCACCACCAGACAGGCACAGCTTTTCTCGCCCATCAGCTCATCATCCACGCTGACCAGCGCCGCATGAACCACCGCCGGGTGGCGCAGTAACAGGTTTTCTATCTCTTCGGCGGCGATCTTCTCCCCGCCCCGGTTGATCTGATCCTTCTCGCGCCCTTGTACGGTGATGTAACCATCATGATCGATGGCGATCAGGTCGCCTGAGCAGTAGAACCCGTTGGCATCAAAGGCGCTGGCGTTGTGTTCAGGGCTGTTGAAATAGCCGCGGAAGGTATACGGCCCGCGCGTCATCAGGCGTCCGGTCTCACCCTGCGGCAAAGGATTACCGTCGGCATCGGCCACCCAGACCTCGTCATCCGGGCACATCGGGCGTCCCTGGGTATTGATGATTCGCTCAGGACTGTCGTCCAGACGGGTGTAGTTCACCAGCCCTTCCGCCATGCCGAAGACCTGCTGTAACTGACAGCCGATCTCTGCCGGAATACGGGCGGCAAGCGAAGCAGAAAGCCTCGCCCCACCGACCTGCAACAGTTTCAGCGATGCCAGTTGCGCATGACTGCCCCATTCTGCAATCGCCTGCAGCCACAGGCTTACCGCCGGGGGAACCAGCGCCGTGACGTTAACCTGATGCTTCTCAATCAGCGGGAAGCACAGCGTGGCGCTCGGGTCCGTCGCCAGCACCACGGTTCCACCGGCGAGGAACACGCCCAGCGCGCCCGGTGAGCTCATGGCGTAGTTATGCGCGGCCGGGATCGCACACAGATAGCGCGTTTCTTCGGTAAAATGGCAAATTTCGTTGCTGCGCCGCACGCTGTAGTAATAATCGTTATGGGTACGCGGGATCAGCTTCGGCGTCCCGGTGGTGCCACCGGAAAGTTGGAAATACGCCACTTCATCGGCAGGCGATGGCGTGGCGGTAAAATCGTGAGCAGGCTGGCTTATCGCATTTTGCAGGTTGTGTTCACCCTCGTCATTGAGCAGCAGCACCACGCGTAGCGAGCTGTGATCACTCACAAATGCGTTCAGGAAGTCATCCGCAGCAAACAGCGCATGTGCGCGGTCAGCAATCAGCAGCACCGGTTTGATTTGCGTCGCGTAGGCGTTGAGCTCAGTGCGTTGATGGCTGTACAACCCAAAAACCGGAGCCACGCCCAGCTTGAGCAGCGCAAAGAAGGTGATATACAGCTCCGCCACATTGCCCAACTGCACCAGCGCGGTTTCACCGGGTTTAATGCCCTGACGACGCAGGCTGCTGGCAAGATTGTCCGCTGCCTGGTTAAGCTGGCGGTAGCTCAGATGCCGCGCTCCATCAATCACCGCCGTATGGTCACTGTCGGCATGACGGGTCAGAATGTCGGTCAGCGGCAGATCCTGCCAGTAGCCTTTTTCACGGTAACGGCGGGCAAATTCTTCCGGCCAACGGGTGAAAGGAATACTCATTATCGCTCCTTAGAGGCCTGGTCAATAAGGCTCTTAATGCAGTCCAAAAACATTCAACATGGTCGAAAGCTTGGCACCCGTTTCACGCCATTCAGCAACCGGGGAAGAGGCAGGCACAATGCCGGCACCGGCGAAGAAACGCACCTGATTACGCAACAGCTTCGCGCAGCGGATCGTCACCACCCACTCGCCATTGCCCTGCGCGTCACACCAGCCGACAATGCCGCCAAACAGTTCGCGCTCGAACGGCTCCAGCTCGGCAATCAGTTTCTGCGCAACGTGATGTGGAAAACCGCTCAGCGCTGGCGTCGGATGCAGCAGGCAGGCCAGCGTCAGGGCGTTTTCCTGCGCGTTAGCTTGACCTTCAAATGGCGTACCGAGATGCCAGAGCGTGGGTGTGGTGACCAGTTGAGGAGAAGACGGCAGTTGCAGTTCACGACTGCGATCGCGCAGTACCGTTTTCATAGCCTGCGTCACGAGATCGTGTTCATGGCGGTCTTTCTCGGAGGCCAGCAGGCGGATCCCGGCTTCTCTGTCCAACACGTCATCCGGCTGACGCCGCGCCGAACCCGCCAGTGGCAATGAACTGAAATGGTCACCGTCTTTACGTAACAGCAACTCCGGACTGGCGCCGATCAATACGCCGCCATCTTCGATCGGCACATGGAAGTTATAACTTGCCGGATTTTGCGCCACCAGACGCTCCAGCAGCGCACCGCTGTCAATGTTGGCGTCGGCGGTGATATCGATCAGCCGCGACAACACCACTTTGTCCACTTCCGGGGTGGCGGTCCGGGCCGCCGCCTGGGCGACCATGTGTTCAAATACGTCCTGCTCGGGAATCGCTTTACGTTCCACGACGCTCAGTGACTGATGCGCGGTAAAGTAGCGCGACGATTGTTGCTTCGCCGTGCGGGAGAAGCTCTGCCAGGATCGGGGGATAAACAGCGACGATGGCTGGCGGGTATCAAAGGGGATGGCCCCAACCATGATGGGATTAGCGATACCCTGCGATTTGGCATCGGCAAACAGGGCGTGCATTTTTTGCTGGAACGGGCTGTCCGGTGAATCCCCATCAACTGCCGGTTCCGCATAGCGGGCAAAGCATCCTGACGTCGTAAAGCTACGGTACGGCGACATAAAGAAAAAACTGTCGGGAGCAAGTGTTGCCATAGTCTGCGGTATTTCCTCGGCCAGTGACGTATCCATATCATCCTCCAAAAATGATAAAGGTTTTAATAATGATTATCATTTATATTTTCGGTCGCTAACCTAAAAGCAAAGCGCCGGTATGTCAACTCTTGCCGTCACACAATGTGCGACTTAGGCTTGCATCCCTGCCCGCTAACAATGAAAATGAGAAGCATTAACTATATTGATAACAGGAAACTTATTCGTGCAACTCCCCGCGTTTTACCGAATGGCGCTCTTATTGGTTGGGCTGTCTCTTTCAGGAATTTCTTTAAGCCATGCTGCTGACTGGCCGCGTCAGGTAACCGACAGCCGTGGGACTCATACGCTGGAACAGAAGCCACAGCGCATTGTCTCCACCAGCGTGACGCTGACCGGGTCGCTGCTGGCCATTGATGCGCCGATTATCGCCAGCGGGGCCACCACGCCGAATAACCGCATCGGCGACGCACAGGGTTTTTTACGCCAGTGGAGCGAGGTGGCAAAAGCCCGCAAGCTGAGCCGTCTGTATATTGGCGAACCGAGCGCCGAGGCCGTTGCCGCACAAATGCCGGACCTGATTCTGATCAGCGCCACCGGCGGTGATTCTGCCCTCGCCCTGTACGATCAGCTGTCCACCATTGCCCCCACGCTTATTATTAATTACGACGACAAAAGCTGGCAGTCGCTGCTGACGCAGTTAGGTGAGATCACCGGGCATGAACAACAGGCGGCGGCACGCATTGCCGAGTTTGATAAGCAGTTGCAGGCGGTTAAGCAGCGCATTACCCTGCCGCCACAGCCGGTCAGCGCGCTGGTGTACACCGCCGCCGCGCACAGCGCCAACCTGTGGACGCCAGAGTCTGCGCAGGGCCAACTGATGGAGCAGCTCGGTTTCACGCTGGCACCGCTGCCTGCCGGACTGCATACCAGCCAGAGTCAGGGCAAACGTCACGACATTGTGCAGCTTGGCGGTGAGAATCTGGCAACCGGACTGAACGGCGAGGCGCTGTTCCTGTTTGCGGGCGACAGCAAAGATGCCGACGCCATTTACGCTAACCCGCTGTTGGCACACCTGCCTGCCGTGCAGAATAAACGCGTCTACGCACTGGGCACTGAAACCTTCCGTCTGGATTACTACAGCGCCACGCTGCTGCTGCAACGCCTCTCCGCACTGTTTTAATCTTTAGTGCCGGATGAGGTTTACGCCTTATCCGGCATTCACCGGCATCTGCCGAAAACGACGGACCTCACTCAACAGCAACAGCAGCAACAGACCAACGATAGCCAGGCCGAATCCACTGACGCTTGCCGACGCGACCGGCGTCATCATCGCACCCAAACCGCCTAACAGCGCTGCGCCGATGGCATCACCGGTGACGTTCTGTGCGGTCCACAAACCGTTAATGCGCCCGAGCATCGCTTCCGGCGTCTGCGTCTGTAACAGGGTGTACTGCAACAGAGAACTCACCGCGCTCAGCCAGCCAAACAGCGCCAGGCAGACCACGCCCAATTGCCAGACCGGCATCAGTCCAAACAGACCAATTGCGAGGAAGGACGCCACGGTCGACGTCAGCATAATCAAGCCAGGACGCACGCTGTGCGCCAGTTGCCCACTGGTCAATGCGCCGATGGCGGCACCTAGCGGGATCGCCGCATACAGCAGACCAATCTGGGCGCTCGACATCTGCCAGCTCATCGCCAGCGCCGGGTAAAGTACGCGCACAGCGCTGGCCATGGTCAGCAGGCCGCCCAACAGCGCAATGCCGCCAATCAGCGGACTGGCAAGCAGGAAACGAAATGCTGCCAGCAGGGATTTCAATGGGTGTTCACGTGGCTGGGGCGGCGGCGGTAACGCAGGAAGGCTCAACAACGGCAGTAAGGTAATAAAAGTGCCTGCCGCCGCCAGACCATAGTTCCAGGCCACGCCGCCGGTGGCGAGCAGTACCCCACCTACCATCGGCGATATCACCGATCCCAGGCGCACCGTCAGCATGGTGATGGCCCCCGCCTGCATCAGGTTCTCACGCCCAACCAGCGCCGGCGTTGCCGCCAGCAGCGCCGTAACGCCCAATGAAGCAAAAAAGCCGTCCCATAAACCGAGGATATAAATTGCCAGCAGCGACGGTTCCGGGAGCAGCGCGTTCAGACACAGACCAATAAAGCCAATGCCGCAGGTACCACGCGCCAGCAGGATCACTTTTTTACGCTCATAGCGGTCGGCCAGCACGCCGCCGATCATCAGGCCAATAAACATCGCGCTGCCGGTGAGCGTTACCGACAAACCAACCTGCCAGGTCGACTGGGTCATCATCTGGATCTGTACCGGCACCGCCACGCCGAGTAGTCCCAGAGAGACGATGGAAATAAAACGGGCAAGGAAAACGGCGCGAAATGCAGGGTGGGTCTTTAGCAGGCTGAGATTGAGCAGCCAGGATTGTCGATTCATTACAGAGCCTTACCAGGTACTTTTTCAATATCCATTCAATGGCTGCACATGCTAACATACCTAAATAAGATCGATAACGATAATTACTATCATTATCAAGGATAGTTGATATGTCATGCTCTGTTTCCGCGACACGCGCCTTTGCCGTGCCCGGACTGTTGTTATTACTTGTTGTCACCACGGTATTAAGTCTGGTTATTGGCGCCAGGTCGCTCCCTGCCTCCGTGGTGCTGGATGCGCTCACCGGCAGTTGTCATAGCGCTGATTGCACCATTGTGCTGGACGCGCGGCTCCCGCGTACGCTAGCAGGATTGCTCGCAGGCGGCGCGCTGGGACTGGCGGGTGCCTTGATGCAAACGCTGACCCGGAATCCGCTGGCCGACCCCGGTATTCTTGGCGTCAATTCTGGTGCCAGCTTCGCCATTGTGCTGGGGGCCTCGCTGTTCGGTTTCTCCTCCCCGCAAGAGCAACTGCTGATGGCCTTTTCCGGGGCGCTAGCCGCGTCGCTGATTGTCGCCTTTACCGGCAGCCAGGGGGGTGGTCAGCTCAGCCCGGTTCGCCTGACGCTGGCTGGCGTGGCGCTGGGGGCAGTACTGGAGGGATTATCCAGCGGCATCGCCCTGCTCAACCCTGACGTCTACGATCAACTGCGTTTCTGGCAGGCCGGTTCGCTGGACATTCGCAGTCTGCAAACCCTGAAAGTGGTCCTGATCCCGGTACTGATCGCCGGAGCCGTAGCCCTGTTCCTCAGCCGTGGTCTGAACAGTCTGAGCCTGGGCACGGATACCGCCACTGCGCTGGGCAGTAAAGTCGCCCGTACGCAGTTTATCGGTCTGCTGGTAATCACCGTCCTGTGCGGAAGCGCGACCGCGATTGTCGGCCCTATCGCTTTTATCGGCCTGATGATGCCGCATATGGCGCGCTGGCTGGTGGGAGCCGATCACCGCTGGTCGCTGCCCGTCACCTTACTGGCAACGCCTTCCCTGCTGTTAATTGCCGATATTATCGGTCGCCTGATTGTGCCCGGTGAGCTACGCGTATCGGTGGTCAGTGCGTTTATCGGCGCGCCGGTGCTTATTTTTCTGGTACGCCGTAAGCAGCGTGGAGGTGGCGCATGATGCACCTTTCTCGTCGACTGATGATCAGTTGCCTGCTGCTGGTTGTGGGCTGTATCGCCGTCGGATTATGGAGCCTGCGTAGCGGCGTTGTGACGCTGGAAACGCAGCAGATCATTGCCGCCCTGCTGGGCGATGCACCGCGCAACATTACGCTGGTGGTGACGGAATGGCGTTTACCGCGCGTGCTGATGGCACTACTGATTGGCGCGGCTCTGGGCGTCAGTGGCGCAATATTCCAGTCACTGATGCGTAACCCGCTGGGCAGCCCGGACGTGATGGGCTTCAATACCGGCGCCTGGAGCGGCGTGCTGGTGGCGATGGTGCTATTTGGCCAGCATCTTACCGCCATTGCGCTGGCGGCCATGCTCGGCGGGGTCCTGACCTCGCTGGTCGTCTGGGCGCTGGCCTGGCGCAACGGTATAGAAACGTTCCGCCTGATTATCATCGGCATCGGCATTCGCGCCATGCTGGTGGCGTTTAACACCTGGCTGCTACTGAAAGCCTCCTTAGAAACCGCGCTGACGGCCGGACTGTGGAACGCCGGATCGCTCAATGGTCTGACTTGGGCGAAAACCTGGCCATCCGCGCCGCTGATTATTCTGATGCTGGTGTGCGCCACGCTGCTGGTGCGCCGCCTGCGCTTGCTGGAAATGGGTGATGACAGCGCCTGTGCGCTGGGCGTCAGCGTCGAACGTTCGCGTTTAATGATGATGCTGGTGGCGGTAGTACTGACCGCCGCTGCCACCGCGCTGGCGGGACCTATCTCGTTTATTGCCCTTGTCGCACCGCATATTGCCCGTCGCCTTAGCGGCACTGCTCGCTGGGGATTAACCCAGTCAGCGCTGTGCGGCGCACTGTTACTGCTGACGGCCGATTTATGCGCCCAGCAGCTATTTTTGCCTTATCAGCTTCCGGTCGGCGTTGTCACCGTAAGCCTCGGCGGTATTTATCTTATCGTCTTGTTAATTCAGGAGTCCCGCAAAAAATGACCGAATCAGTAGCCCGTTTGCGTGGCGACCAGTTAACGCTAGGGTATGGCAAGTTTACCGTGGCAGAAAACCTCGACGTGTCGATCCCCGACGGTCACTTCACCGCCATTATTGGCCCCAACGGCTGCGGGAAATCAACGCTGCTACGCACATTGAGCCGTCTGATGACGCCGGCGCACGGCAAGGTGTGGCTGGATGGCGAACATATTCAACATTACGCCAGTAAAGAGGTGGCGCGCCGCATTGGCCTGCTGGCGCAAAACGCCACTACGCCGGGCGATATTACCGTACAAGAGCTTGTTGCCAGAGGCCGTTATCCGCATCAGCCGCTGTTCACCCGCTGGCGTAAAGAAGATGAAGACGCGGTGATGAACGCCATGAAAGCTACCGGGATCACCCACCTGGCAGCACAAAGCGTAGATACGCTTTCCGGCGGACAGCGCCAGCGAGCGTGGATCGCCATGGTGTTGGCGCAGGAAACGTCAATCATGCTGCTCGACGAGCCGACCACCTGGCTGGATATCAGTCATCAAATAGATCTGCTGGAACTGCTCAGCGAGTTAAACCGCGAGAAGGGCTATACGCTGGCCGCCGTGCTGCACGATCTGAACCAGGCCTGCCGTTATGCCACGCATTTAATCGCGCTTCGTGAAGGGAAGATTATTGCCGAGGGTGCGCCGAAGGAAATTGTTACGCCGCAGCTTATCGAAAAGATCTACGGACTGCGCTGCATGATTATTGACGATCCGGTGGCCGGAACGCCGCTGGTGGTGCCTCTCGGGCGTCAGAAATAACGTTATTTATTGTATGGCGACGTGTTCGTCGCCATACAATAATAAATCACACCAGTTGCTGCCCAAGGATCGCAATATCACGTTTACGCGATAGCATGGCATAATTCAGCAGAACCCCACCGCACGCCACCATTCCACCCAACAGCGCCGCCAGAATAACGATCATGGATTTCGCGGGGCCGTCTTTTTTCACTGGCAGCGACGAGGCAAGTTGATATTTAAACGGTGAGAATTTGACGTCACTGACATTCATCGCCAAGAGCTGTTCAACGTGATACTGGCGGTTACGCAATTCACCGTTGATCTCTGCTACATCGGTTACTGATTTTTCGATTTCTAATTTACGCGCAATGCCATCCGCACCCAGCGAAATAGAGAAATCAGGATCGTCCTTCACGGCTTGTCCATTACTGTAAACCGGTTTTTTGATCCCAGCCGCATTCGCAATTTCGAGTGAATAATTCAATCTCTGAATGTTTGCATCCAATTGATTCTTCAGTCTGATTCGGTCCATCGCCAGTCGTTCTTTCTCAAAGCTGGTTTTGATGGCCAGTTTATTGCGAATATTCTCCAGCGTTTCTTTCACAACACGGTCAGAAATAAACTGGATATACCCTGCCAGCACGGCCTGCGCTTCTTCAGCCAGCGGTGCGGTAAAGCTTAGCGTCCACGCGGTATACAGCGAGGTTTCATTCTTCTTACCCTGATTTGCATCAACCGCTTTCATTTTTTCACTGAGGCGTACTATCGCCCGATGCAAATCCATTTCGTCTATATCAGCGCCTTTCAGCTGATCCATCACATAAGGTGAAGAGCGCAGGTACTCTTCCAGCAGCGATGGCGATTGAAATTTCTTGATAAACAGGTTAAATACATCACCACGGTTAACGCTAATATCCATGTCCAGCACACGCAACTTGGTCAACGCATTCTCAAGTCCCTGCCACTGCACGGGTTCAGCTGGGGTAACAATTGCCTCACTGGTCCATTTTTGCGGAAGCAGAAAAGACACCAGAAACCCCACACAGGCAAACGCGAAGACGGTAGCAATAATCTTGTTCCTGGCGCGCCACAAAATCTCGAGCAGGTTGAATAAATCAATTTCATTACCGCTTAGCGTAGTCTGCGGATACGCAGCTAATTCTGAATCATTATCTTTCTTTATTTTTAATGATGACATGTTGTGTAACCTGAATTTCTGGCCAAAAGAAACTTCTTCCCGTAGACAAAGTCTACCAGCTAATAAGAATTATCCGAAACACTCTTTGCGCCTAATAACCTGCCAGATATTATATTCAGAATTTATTAAGTTTTATGGTCTCCACCCACCAGCATAAACAAAACAACCCCATAACATTTAATTTACATTATGGGGTTATTCAAATAAACCAATAGTGAGTATTCCCGGCTACGCAGGCGGAGCGATCAACCTGTTTATGATCGGCCCAATCTTCTCAAACGCCGACGGCGAAATAATATCAACGTGCGCGCAGTCCTGACGGTAGATATCCAGACTGGCTATCCACGGCGACCAGCTATGTTCAGGGCTGACACCCGGCGCTAAGGTACGCTCAGCGACAAACAGCGTGGCGTGACCGTCAAAAGGCACGCTGTGCGCGGTGGTTAACAGACGCACCGCATCGGCATAGTTACCCTCAATGGTGCTAAACAGCGTGTCGGACGCATTGCCCTGCTGCGCCGCCAGAAACGCCTCGCGTTCGCGTTCGATTTCCGCCAATACGGCAGGATCCAACCCATTGGCCTCTTTTTCCTGCCAGTTTTGCGTTTCCGGCGGCCAGGTATCCAGCAACCCCAGGAATGCAACCTTCTCTCCCCTGGCCTGCAAGCGTGCCGCAATACCCTGCGCCAGCGTGCCGCCCAGCGAATACCCCAGTAAATAGTAGGGGCCGTGAGGCTGCTGCTCCAGCAACGTTTTAAGATGGTATTCACAGACCTCATCGAGATTTGCTGCCGTCTGCATCGGCCCACTGGGCCGTGGCGACTGAATGCCAGTAATTGACCACTCAGGGTTCAAATAGCGTGATAACACGCTAAACTGCCAGGCAAAGCCGGACGCCGGATGGAAACAGAACAGCGTTGGGCCGTGGCTGGTGCGCAGCGGTAGCAGCGCTTCAAACCCCAGTTGCTGTGACTGTGCGTCATCGTTGCTGTCCAACAGCGTACTGAGTTGTTCAACGGTGGAAGCAACCATCACCTGCCCTGGCGTCACCTGACGTTCAAATACGCGGCTCAACTGCGCCGCCAGCTTCATCGCCAGTAACGAATGACCGCCGAGCGCGAAAAAGTCTGCTGCTACATCATTAACTTCACAGCCCAGCAGCGCGGAAAAGGCCTCGGCAATGGTGGTCTCCGTGCCCGGGTATGGCGCGCGTCCTGCCGTGCGCGGCGTCAACTGCGGCATCGGTAAGGCTTTACGATCCAGCTTACCGTTGGCGCTGAGCGGTAACTCCGCCAGCTGCAATAACACGGACGGCACCATATGCGCAGGCAGCGTTTCACGCAGTCTCGCCTGTAGTGCGGGAATATCCAGCGGTAACCCCGAATGCGACACCAGATACCCGACCAGCTGGCGCGCATCGCCGCCGGTAGCTACCGCCTGATTGAATACGCAGGCATGGGCCACGGCATGCTCGACATCCGGTAGCGTCTGCATTACCCGATCAATCTCACCCAGTTCAATGCGCTGCCCGCGGATTTTTAGCTGGTCATCGCTGCGCCCGAGGTATTCCACCGCACCATTATCCAGCCAGCGCGCCACGTCCCCGGTACGGTACATGCGTTCACCGGACGCAAACGGATCGGCAATAAAACGGCTTGCCGTCAGGTCCGGGCGACCCAGATACCCCTGCGCCAGTTGGATCCCTGTCAGGTACAGATCGCCCGCCACGCCGACGGGCACCGGGCGCATCATGGCATCAAGGATCCGCAGGCCCGTATTCCAGACCGGATAGCCAATCGGCACGCTGTTACCGGTCACGGCGGCAAGCGCATCTCCGCATGCCGGATACCAGCTGACATCCACCGCCGCTTCGGTCGGGCCGTACAAATTGTGCAGCGGTGCGTGGGTCAGCAGTTCCCACTCGCGGCACAGTTCTGCTGGCAGGGCTTCGCCGCTGCAGAACACCTGCTTCAGCGTAGCGCAGCTTTCCCGCGCCGTCTCCGGCGTCAGCGAGGCAACAAACGCCGCCAGCATCGACGGTACAAAGTGCGTGGTGGTCACGCCATATTGTGCAAAGAACTGCTGCATCGCCAGCGGGTCACGATGCGCCTCAGGCTCCGCCATCACCAGCTTTGCGCCCGCCATAAACGGCCAGAAAAACTCCCACACCGAGACATCAAAACTGCATGGCGTTTTTTGCGCCACCACATCATCGGCGGTCAGCGGATAGTGATTTTGCATCCACAACAGGCGGTTAACGATGGCGGTTTGCCCCACCATCACCCCCTTTGGTCTGCCGGTCGAACCCGAGGTAAAGATGATGTAAGCGGTATGCTCTGGACGCGATAACGCCAGCGGGACGCTATTTTCCGTTGGCAGCGGCGCGTTATAGCACACACTGTCCAGCCCAGGAATATCGCGAAAGCGGGACAGCTGTTCTTCGGTAGTGATCAACAACGTAGGACGTGCGTCTTCCAGCATCATCCGCAGACGATCGTCCGGATAGCCGGTATCCAGCGGCAGCCAGGCGGCACCCGCTTCCACAACGCCGTGTAATGCGAGCGTCAGGAACACAGAGCGCGGTAAGGCCACGGCAACGCTGTCGCCTGGTCGCACGCCGCGTTCACGCAGCACCTGCGCCAGTGCAACAACCTGCTCACGCATTTCGCGGTAGCTGAACTGATAGCGGGCGTCGGCCAGCGCCGGCGCATCCGGTGTTTTCGCGGCCTGTTCCGCCACCAGCGCGCTGAGCGTGGTGAACGGAATATCAATCGCCGTCTCGTTTATTTGCGCCAGCTGTTCTTGCTCTGACGGCAACAACATATCGGCATCGCCGCAGCGCAGCGCCGGGTTGTCGGCAAACTGGCCCATCAGCGCGGTTAAACGCGACGCATGTTGCGCCAGCGTCGCCTCATCATAACGCTGTTTATTGGCGAGAATTTCAATGCTCAGACCGCCGTTTTCATCCGGGAACAGCGCCAGTTCCAGATCGTTAACCGGCCCGGTCGCCAGCGTATGGGTTTGCGCCTGGATGCCGGGAAGATCCAGCTGGTAGTCAAAGATTTTCACGTTCAGTACCGGACCAAACAGCGCCTCTTCACCGGCTGCTCGGCCGCCGTCGCGCACAATTTGCTCCGCATCATAACGCTGATGACGACGCATCTTCTTGAGCTGCCCGGCCAGTCGTTTCGCCAGTTCAGGTAGGCTTTCCGCGGCATCAAGATGCACACCGAATGGCAGCACATTCAACACCGGCCCGGTTGCCGTTAGCGCCGCCGATCCCATGCGGCGCATGAAAATAAACCCGGCGGCATAATCCATCCGGCTGCATAAACGCCCCAACCATAGTGCCATCAGCGCCAGTGCTAAATCCGCACGCTGAATGTCAGGCATGCGCGCGGCAAGCTGGCGGAATACGCCGTCGGGGGCGGTCAACTGCATGCGAATAATATCCGCGCTGGTCGCCCGGCCCGGCAGGGGTTTGCCCGACAGCGAAGCCGGTGGCGGCAACTGCTCTCGCTGCCCGGCCCAGAATGCGCCGTCACGCTGATACGCCTCGCTTTGGCGATACTGCTGATACTCTTCCACCACCTCGGCAAAAGGGGTAAAAGGTGATTCCGGCGTCGGTTCGCCGTGCTGCCATGCGCGGTAAATGGCGGCTATCTGGCGGGTGATGGCAGGAAAACTGAAACCATCCACCAGCAAATGATGATAGCGCTGATACCAGTACCAACGGTTATCTGCCACTTGAATAAGTTGATGGCAGACCAGGGGTTTTGCGCCATCGGCACGAATGTCTTGCTGCAAGTCAGCCTGCATCAACGCCCGAGCGGCGTCGTGCGGACTGGCCATGTCACGGACATCGATAATCTCGGGTTGCGTAAAAGTGAACGTTGGATCAACCCACTGCCAAACCTCGCCGTTGTCTTCGCAAAACCGCATACGCAGGGTATCAGCATGCCCCAGACCGACGACAACCGCTTTCGCCAGCAGCGGTGCGTTCAGTTCCCCGGTTAATTCCACGTAGTGCGCGACGCTCCATGCTGAAGGCAACGTGGAGAGTTTTTCCGCCATCCAGATCCCCGGCTGGGCCGCGACTAACGGTAAGCGCTGAGTCATTCTGCCTCCTGTACATCGGCATAATTTGCAGGTGTTAGCGTGGTCCAGTTTTCCGCAAGCCATTGCTGGCAGGCTTCCTGGGATTGCGGTTCGCATGCGATGGCCCAGCCAGCAGGAAGCGAGCACTGCTGCGGCCAAAGGCTAAACTGACGTTGGGGGTTTTGCAGAATGTAAAACTGCCCCTGCGGGTTATCGAAAGGGTTACTGAATTCCATACTCAACTCCTGTCGTGGAACATCGTCCGGTTAAATCGTGTCGGTGAGCGGCTGCCAGAGCGTCATCAGCCCGTGCATTAAGCCGCCGCGCCAGCAAAGCGCGTCGTGTCCACCTTCAACCTGACGCCAGAAAATAGACCGTGGTGCATGCGGTAACTGTGCGAAGAGCGCCTGATTGGCGCGAAAAATAATCGGTTCACGAATTCCGGCTTCCAGAACAATACGCAGCCCCTGCGCGCTCAACGTTCCTGCCCTCAGTTGTTCAATCACGATCCCATCCTGATGCCCTGCGCGATGCGGCCACCAGTAAGATCCGGACTGACTGAGCACGCAGCCAAAACGTTCCGGCCAGTTCAGACCGGCATACAGCGAGGACAATCCCCCAAAGCTTTGCCCGGCGACGACCGTGCGCTGCGGATCGTCACTGAACGCGGCAGTCGCGTTCACCAGCGGCAGTAACTCCTGTTGTACCGCCAGCCAGAAATCGGCATTGCACGGCAGCTCGCGACTGCGATGAGGCGTATCGATGGCATCAATTAGGAGATAAACGGCAGGGGGGAGCTGATGTCGCTGGGTCAGTGAGGTCAGCGCGGGCCAGACCGGCATGCTGTGCGCCCAAAACTGTCCGTCCAGCAGGACTGCCAGCGGACGTTCCCCGGGATTTGCCTCGCCTGTGGTAAACACCCACACGCGGCGCGTATTACCTAACCTTTCGCTGTGCCATTGCAAGCAAAGCGCTGGTGAATCCGGAGGTTGGGGACTGTCCCAGCCAGGCTGAACGGGGGCGTCGGGCATTTCCAGCGCTGAGACCGCATGCCCGCGCCCGCCTTGCCAGCTTTGAGGATTGAGGGGATCGGCGATGGCCTGCGGCAGCAGCTGTCGCCAGCCTTCGCGTAGTAACGTTCTGTCCGGAGTGTCGCCTGCGTTCAACGTGGCAAAAATGTCGTCTCGTGCAGAAGGGATGAAACAGTAACTGCCGCGCCAGCGGGCGTTCAGGGTAATGCTCCAGCACCAAACATCTGTACCGTCAATACGTTGCATCGACTGGGGAACGGCATTTTGATGGTGGTCGGTCACGCCGGTAATGTAGACCCACACGCGACGAATTGTTGAGTGTTTTTCCGTTCCCTGCGGGTCACGCCACCAAAACGTCACGCGGTAATCGCCGCTGTCCTCACGCACCCATTCCGGGCCATTTTTTGACTGCCACCACGCCTCGCTTCCCATCATTAACGCCGTCACCGTCATAACCCCATGTTTATTGTGCAATTTTAAATCTAATCGTGAAATATATTGATAATATTATTGATAACTATTTGCATTTGCAATAGCGTATTGTCGCGCTGTGGGAAGCGCGTACAGTTTTTCACCACTCATAAACCGACCTGGCGCTGCGAACTTTTTCTGGAACGGATGGTTTTCGCAGGAGCGGGCGACATCAGGCCAAATGCCCCACAACGGCACATTGGTTCACGTGGCTAAAAGAAAGCAGGACATACAATGAACAACAAGATTCATTCACTGGCCTTATTGGTCAATTTAGGGATTTACGGGATAGCGCTGCCAGCCATGGCAGAAGATAAAACCGATAGCACCGCCGTCTCGCATGAAGATACCATCGTCGTTACCGCCGCCCAGCAGAACCTGCAGGCGCCAGGTGTTTCCACCATCACCGCTGATGAAATCCGTAAGAATCCTCCCGCGCGCGATGTGGCGGAAATCATCCGTACCATGCCTGGCGTTAACCTGACCGGTAACTCAACCAGCGGCCAGCGCGGCAACAACCGTCAGATTGATATTCGCGGCATGGGGCCAGAAAACACCCTGATTCTGATCGACGGCAAGCCGGTCACCAGCCGCAACTCCGTACGTCAGGGCTGGCGCGGTGAGCGTGATACCCGTGGCGATACCGCCTGGGTTGCACCGGAAATGATTGAGCGCATTGAAGTGCTGCGTGGTCCTGCTGCGGCGCGTTACGGCAACGGCGCTGCAGGTGGTGTGGTGAATATCATCACTAAAAAAGGCAGCAACGAGTGGCATGGGTCCTGGAATACCTATTTCAACGCCCCGGAACACAAAGAAGAAGGCGCCACCAAACGCACCAACTTTAGTCTGAATGGCCCACTGGGCGGAGATTTCAGCTTCCGACTGAACGGTAATCTTGATAAAACGCAGGCCGATGCCTGGGACATCAACGAGGGTCATCAATCTGCACGTACGGGGTCATACGCCGATACCATGCCCGCGGGTCGTGAAGGGGTAAAAAACAAAGACATCAACGGCCTGCTGCGTTGGGATTTTGCGCCAATGCAATCGCTGGAATTTGAAGCGGGTTACAGCCGTCAGGGCAATCTGTACGCTGGCGATACCCAGAATACTAACAACGATAACAAAACCAGTGGGCTGGTAAAAAAATACTACGGTAAAGAAACCAACCGTATGTACCGCCAGAATTATGCGCTGACATGGAATGGCGGCTGGGACAACGGCATTACCACCAGCAACTGGGCGCAATACGAACACACCCGTAACTCTCGTTTGGGTGAAGGTCTGGCAGGCGGTCTTGAAGGGCTGTTTAACAGTAATCAATTTACCGACACTGACCTGGCAGATGTCACCCTGCACAGCGAAATCAGCATTCCATTCGATTTGTGGGTTAATCAGAACCTGACGCTTGGTACCGAGTGGAACCAGCAGCGTATGAAAGATATGACGTCCAATACCCAGACCTTTATGGGCGGAAACATACCCGGCGCCAGCAGCACCGATCGCAGCCCCTATTCAGACGCAGAGATCTTCTCCCTGTTTGCTGAAAACAACATGGAGCTGACCGACAGCACCATGCTAACGCCGGGCCTGCGTTTCGATCACCACAGTATCGTGGGCGATAACTGGAGTCCGTCGCTGAACCTGTCTCAGGGTCTGGGCGACGACTTTACCCTGAAAATGGGCATCGCGCGGGCCTATAAAGCGCCGAGCCTGTACCAGACTAACCCGAATTATATTTTGTACAGCAAAGGCCAGGGGTGCTATGCCACCGGTTCTGCCAGCGGTATTGGCTGCTACATGATGGGTAACGATGACCTGAAAGCCGAAACCAGTATCAACAAAGAGATTGGTCTGGAGTTCAAACGTGACGGCTGGCTGGCTGGCGTTACCTGGTTCCGCAACGATTATCGTAACAAGATCGAGGCGGGAACTGTACCGCAAAGCAGAACATCAATTACCAAGAAAAACCCGACTACCGGTAAAACAACAACAACCTACACCGATATTTATCAGTGGGAAAACGTGCCTAAAGCGGTGGTAGAAGGCCTGGAAGGGACGTTGAACGTGCCGGTGAGCGAGACCGTCAACTGGACCAACAACATCACCTACATGCTGCAGAGTAAGAATAAAGAGACCGGCGAACGCCTGTCGATTATTCCTGAGTATACACTGAACTCCACGCTGAGCTGGCAGGCACGCGAGGATCTGTCCTTGCAGTCCACCTTCACCTGGTATGGCAAACAGCAGCCGAAGAAATACGATTATCAGGGTAAACCGGTCACCGGCAGTTCAGCTCAGGAAGTCAGCCCGTACAGCATTGTCGGTCTGAGCGCGACCTGGGATGTGACCAAAACCGTCAGCCTGACCGGCGGTGTGGATAACGTCTTTGACAAACGTCTGTGGCGCGAAGGTAATGCCCAAACCACCAGCGATATCAAAACTGGCGACTATATGGCGGGCGCAGGCGCGTACACCTATAACGAACCGGGCCGCACCTGGTATATGAGCGTTAACACGCACTTCTGATAACGTTTTTCCCTCTCCTCCATCGAGGAGAGGGAATTCGTGAGCCATCATGCACACAACCCACATTCCACTGTCCTTCGCCAGCCATACGCTGCATCTCGTTGAATTTGCCCCCGACAGCCTGCATGAACACGATCTGCTGTGGCTTCCTCATTACGCTCAGCTCGCAGCCTGCGGGCGTAAACGACAAGCGGAGCATTTAGCGGGGCGTATTGCCGCCGTCCATGCGCTGAGAGAATATGGCAGTAAAGCCGTGCCCGGCATCGGCGAACGCCGCCAACCGCTGTGGCCACCGGGTCTGTTTGGCAGCATCAGCCATAGCGCCTCGACCGCGTTAGCAGTTGTCTCGCCGCGCCCCATAGGGCTAGACATTGACGCTATTTTTACACCCGACACCGCTGCCGAACTGGCTGACAGCATTATCGACCACCATGAACAACAGGTTTTGCAAGGTTGCCCGGTCCCCTTTCCGCTCGCCTTAACCCTGGCGTTCTCCGCCAAAGAGAGCGTATATAAAGCGTTCAGTGCGCAAACTCGCGGACTGCCGGGCTTTGCCAGCGCCAAAATCATCGCCCTCACCGCCACGCACTTAACGGTGCAAATCATGCCATCATTTTCGGCAAACCTCGGCGGATTGAACGTCAACGTGCGCTGGGCCTCTCGCGATAACAGCGTCATTACCCTGTGTGACGCTACTTTTTAACAAACTCACCAATCGCCTGATACGTGGCCTGCGCTTCCTGCGGGACTTTATCTTCCAGCATCAGATAGGCATGGGTCATCCCCGGAAAGTGAACGTGCTGTACGGGAATGCCCTCAGCCTGCAGTTTGGCAACAAAGGCAAAATTCTCATCGCGCAACGGATCCAGCCCGCCGCTAAAGAGTAATGTGGCCGGAAAATCTTTACGCAATGGAAAATAGAGCGGCGATGCCAGTTTACGATCTTCATCATTCTGGAAATACTGCTGGAAGTACCAGCGTATTTTGCTTTCATCGAGCAGTTTCCCTGTGCCATTTTCCTTCACGGACGGCCAGTCTAACGTGTAATCCAGACTCGGGTAGATCAGCACCAGCCGATTAATCAGCCCCGGCTGATGACGGGAAAGCGACTCGGCGAGCGTTGCGCTGAAAGCACCGCCACCGCTGTCACCGACAAGGGTCAGTTGACGCTGATAGGGAATGTGCTGACGCTCGAGCACTGAATAGACACTTTCAACAGCGGCTTTGGCATCGGAGAGACCCGCCGGATACGGGTTTTCCGGTGACCGCCGATAGTCGACCGACACCACCGTGTTGCCGGTTGCCGTCGCCAGATGCCGGGCTACGGGATCGTAGACCTCCACTGTTCCACTCAGGTGTCCGCCCATGTTCCTGTTGCCAACGTTGCTGATAGCGCTGTTGCTGCTCCTGCAACGCGTCGGCGCTGACAGCCGCGCTGAAAAGACTCGCCGCCATGGCG
Source organism: Citrobacter freundii (assembly GCF_029717145.1). NCBI lineage: Bacteria > Pseudomonadati > Pseudomonadota > Gammaproteobacteria > Enterobacterales > Enterobacteriaceae > Citrobacter > Citrobacter freundii. Next base: position 3,419,057 of record NZ_CP099222.1, read on the forward strand.
ACTGCGGCGGGTTGGACTAAGGCCTTGCCGGATAACCCTAATCGGCTACCTGATTTCATGGTACGTTCTCCGTTGAACCGTTTCGCGAAAGAGTATAGCCGTTGCTAATAATCTGTCTGAACGGTTATGGCGGATGACGGCGTTATCCCTGCCGACACGCAGCCAGCGACTGACGCTGCTGACCCTGCGCATCAAAGTTTTCCGCGGCCAGCCAGCGTTGTAAAACGGCATCACGTTGTGGCCATTCACCGTCAATCATCGATAGCCAGTCGCTGTCGCGGTTACGGCCCTTGCGCACAATTTTCTGGCGAAAACGTCCTTCAAAAACAAAACCTAAGCGTTCTGCCGCCCGTCGCGACGCATCGTTCAGCGAGTCACATTTCCACTCCACACGACGATACCCGAGGGCAAATGCCTGACGCAGCAGCAGCCAGACGGTTTCCGTCCCCAGCACCGTATTTTTCATCCGCGGCGACCAGGTTACATGACCAATTTCGACCGAGCCGTTCTCGCGGTCCATCGCCATAAAGCACACCAGCCCGACGGCGCGCCCCGAGCGCAAATCGATAACCGCGTAGGGAACCAACCCGGCGTCAGTAGATTTTCCTTTTACCCAGTGGGCCGCTACCGCAACGCTCGTCGGCCGCTCGCTGGCAAGCCAGGTCCAGTCACGTTCGTCCGGCGCTTGCGCATAGGCGTCAAATAAATCGGCGGCATGGCTGTCTGCATCCAGCACCTCAAGACGGCAATATCGCCCTTCCAGCACAACCCGAGGCAGCACTGACGCCCCATTCCAGTCCGGCAGGGCATCGCCTACCGTCTGTCCATACAGATTAATTTCCGGCACTGCTCACCCCCGTTGTGAAAGCAAAAAACAGTTATAGCACCTGTCATTTTGCGTTCAAAGCGCAGGATGTGGATTTCCCTTATCGTACGGAAAACCGCCAGTCCTTCTATACTCTAAGGATTTCGAGTTGCAGGAAGGCGACAAGACTGCAAATTCCTGGGAGCTTACTAAAGTAAGTGACCAAGATGAGCAAGCGCTGTCAACGCACCTGCGGCTCGAAAGACGACGAGTAAATACTGATTAAAAATCAACGCTCGAGGGAACGCTATGTCACTACCCGACTTTCATGTCTCCGAACCGTTTACATTGGGCATTGAGCTGGAAATGCAGGTGGTTAATCCGCCAGGCTATGACCTGAGCCAGGACTCTTCCCGACTGATTGACACCGTAAAACCGCAGCTCACCGCCGGAGAAGTGAAGCACGATATCACCGAAAGTATGCTGGAGATGGCAACCGGCGTCTGTCGTAATATTGATCAAGCGGCAGCAGAGTTTTCCGCCATGCAGCAGACAATCCTGCAGACCGCGGCGGAGTATCACCTCGACATCTGCGGCGGCGGCACTCACCCGTTTCAGACATGGCGGCGTCAGGAGGTGTGCGATGACGAGCGCTACCGGCGCAACCTGGAGAACTTTGGTTATCTCATCCAGCAGGCAACGGTGTTTGGCCAGCATGTTCACATAGGTTGTACCCACGGCGACGACGCCATTTACCTGCTGCACGGCCTGTCACGCTTTGTGCCGCATTTTATTGCGCTCTCTGCCGCCTCACCGTATATGCAAGAAGCCGATACGCGATTTGCCTGTGCTCGACTCAATATCTTCTCAGGATTTCCCGATAACGGTCCGATGCCGTGGGTTAACAACTGGCAGGAGTTTGAGGGATTATTTCGTCGACTGGCCTACACCAGCCTCGTTGACAGCATTAAGGATTTGCACTGGGACATCCGCCCCAGTCCGCACTTTGGCACGGTAGAAGTTCGCGTAATGGACACCCCGCTCACCCTCGAGCATGCGATCAACATGGCCGGGCTCATTCAGGCTACGGCCCACTGGTTGTTGAAAGAGCGTCCCTTCAAACATCAGGAGCGTGATTACCTGCTGTATAAATTTAACCGTTTTCAGGCCTGCCGCTTTGGTCTGGAGGGGATCGTTACCGACGTGCATACCGGCACTCATCACCGACTGGCGGATGACACACTTCGATTGCTGGAGCTTGTCGCCCCCTCGGCGGATAAAGTGGGTGCCGCCAGTGCCATTGACGCCTTACACCAGCAGGTAAAAAATGGGCACAACGAAGCACAGCGCATGCGTGATTTTGTGGCCGATGGCGGATCGCTAAGCGGACTGGTGAAAAAACATTGTGAGATCTGGGCGGGGCGTTAAGCGAGGGGTTTGCGTTAGCACGGGAGATCCCGGACAATGGTCTTTTAACTCAAGTTTAACAATGTTATGAAACACCCGCTTGAATCACTGATGACCGCCGCCGGGATCCTGCTGTTGGCCTTTCTGTCCTGCCTGCTGCTGCCCGCGCCTTCGCTTGGCCTGGTGCTGGCGCAAAAACTCGTCGCCACTTTACATTTGATGGATCTTAACCAGTTTTATACGTTGCTATTTTGCTTGTGGTTTTTACTGCTTGGGGTGATTGAGTATTTTATTCTGCGTTTTATCTGGCGACGCTGGTTCTCGCTGGCGGATTAGCCCCGCGAGAACCTTTCGTCGTTAATGCGTACGGCTGTGGTTTTCTTTGCGGTACGCCCCAGGTGGCTGGCTGAACGTACGGGTGAAGATACGCGTAAAGGTTTGTTGCGAATCGAAGCCGTACTTCAGGCAGATATCGTACACTTTCTGGTCGGTATCACGCAAATCACGCGCCGCCAGCAGCAGCTTACGCTCGCGAATGTAGCGCCCAAGGCTCTCGCCTTTATACTGCATAAACAGACGCTGCAGATGCCATTTTGAATATCCCGCGTGGCGGGCAATATCATCAATGCGCAATGGTTGATTCAAATTATCATCAATCCATTCGACAATCGTCTCGATAACTTGTGCAGAAATCGTCATCGTTATCTCCCTTTTTTCATTGAGCCGCTGGCTGCCACCAGGCCGTGAACGGTTGGTCCGGTTCGGACAGTACTACCGGCTCACCCAGCATCGGCGTCAGCAGACGGTAATCTTTGAGACGGCTGGCCAGCGCCAGACGCTTGTAGGGATCGTCCCAGCTATGTTTCGCCAGTACAAAACGACCGGCATGACCGGGCACAACGGCTTTGGCATGGAGATCGGCGGATGCCTGCGCGGTCTCTTCCGGCATCATATGAATGAACTTCCAGTCCTGGTCATATTGACCGTTCTCCATAATCGCCACATCGACCGTGCCGAACTGTTCGCCAATCGCTTTAAAATGCGGCCCGTAGCCGGAGTCTCCACTGTAATAAATATTTTGCTCTGGCGTTTCCAACATAAAGCTGGCCCACAGGGTCTGGTTACGCTTGATGCCGCGCCCTGAAAAATGCCGTGCCGGCAGGACATGCACAATCAGTGAGTCCGTCACTCTGACGGACTGATTCCAGTCCCGCTCTTCAATTATCTCGCTGTTCATTCCCCAGTACCGCAGATGCGACCCGACGCCAAGCGGCGTAATCACCCGCTTAATCTTCGGCATCAACGCCTTTATGGTGGCAAGATCCAGATGGTCATAGTGGTCGTGCGAGATGATGAGCAGATCGATTTCGGGCATGTTTTGAGCCGTCCACGGATACTCCCCGGCAAAGGCTTTATTCAGAAATGAAAACGGCGCAGCGTAGTTGCTCAATACCGGGTCGATCAGAATGCGTTGACCCGCCAGCTGCAAATACCACGAGGAATGACCCAGCCAGACGAGAGTATCCTGCTGCGGTGACAGACGCGCGAGTTCGGTTGCCACCAGCGGCAATGGTTGCGCAGGGCGGGCATTTTCGCGCTTCGCGACCAGAAATTCCCACCAGGCTGCCAGCATGCTTTTGTTGCCGGTGTAACCCAGCGTGGGCACCTGATTATGAAACTGTCCGTCACGATAGTGCGGTGACTGTTCAACCTCACTCAGTTGTGCCCCTTGCGGCGCCTGACCGAATCCGGCATTGAGTACAAACGGTAAACTTGCAGCTGCAGCAATGAGCATAATAACAACCACACAAACGGTGAGACGCCTCATATCCTGACCTTAAACGCGCCCCTTTCCGCTGGTTTGCGCGACTGACTCTTGATTATGAGTGAGTAAGCACTCATTATAGAAATCGCAAGTTCGCCGTCAAGATGATTTTCAATCTTTGACATTCACCGTTGCGGTGCTGCGAAGGCCGTGATTCAATCGTGTTTTTAACAGGCTTAAGGGTAAAGTGTAGTGGCTCGTCCGAAGAGTGAAGATAAAAAATTGGCATTACTGGAAGCAGCAACCATAGCATTTGCGCAGTCCGGCATTGCGGCCTCTACCGCCGTCATTGCCCGCAATGCAGGCGTTGCTGAGGGAACTTTGTTTCGCTATTTCGCGACAAAAGATGACCTCATCAACGAACTTTACCTCCATTTAAAGCACGATATGTGCCAGTCAATGATGGCCAATCTGGACCGTTCAGTGACCGATGCCAAAACCATGATTCACTTCATCTGGAATAGCTACATTAGCTGGGGCCTGCATCACACCGCCGGACATCGCGCCATCCGTCAGCTTGCCGTCAGCGAGAAAATCACCAAAGAAACCGAGCAACGGGCTGAGGATATGTTCCCCGAACTGCGTGATTTTTGTCATCGCTCGGTGCGCCCGGAGTTTATGTCCGACGAGTATCGCGCCTTTGGTGACGCGTTTTTTCTGTCACTGGCTGAAACCACAATGGAATTTGCTACCCGCACCCCTGCCCGCGCCGATGAATACATTGCCATGGGGTTTGAAACCATGTGGCGCGCCCTCACCCGCGAGGAAAAATAATGGACGGTCAGACATTACATGTGTGCGCAAAACGCCTTGCGCTTGAACTGCCGTTTACCGAACACTGCTGGCCGTTTGGCCCGGAATACGACGTATTTAAGGTCGGCGGCAAGATTTTTATGCTGGTCTCAGAGCATCACGGACGCCCGCTGGTCAACCTGAAGTCAGACCCGCAAAAGTCGCTGCTCAATCAGCAGATCTACCCCAGTATCGAACCCGGTTACCACATGAATAAAAAGCACTGGATTTCAGTTTATCCCGGTGACGATATTACCGAGTCCTTACTGGCAGACCTGGTGAATGACTCGTGGCATCGGGTGGTGGACGGCCTGCCTAAGCGGGATCAAAAACGCCTGCGTCCCGTCTGATTTATCGCTAACCCCGATAAGTGTTTATGCCTTTTTCTGTCTTATCTTTTTGCCGCTTTCCCTGTACCCTGCTGAAACAAAACGCACCCGCAGGGTAAGAAAAACGACCAGGAGTTTTTATGGATATTGTTTCTGTCGCCTTAAAACGCTACTCCACCAAGGCATTCGATCCGACCAAAAAACTGACCGCTGAGCAGGCAGAAAAATTAAAAACGCTGCTGCAGTTCAGTCCGTCCAGCACCAACTCGCAGCCGTGGCATTTTATCGTGGCCAGCACTGACGAAGGCAAAGCGCGCGTAGCCAAAGCCGCCGCCGGCGGTTTTGTGTTCAACGAACGTAAAATCCTCGACGCGTCCCACGTCGTAGTGTTCTGCGCCAAAACAGCGATGGACGATGCTTGGCTGGAACGTGTAGTGGATCAAGAAGAAGTCGATGGTCGTTTCGCCACGCCGGAAGCCAAAGCCGCCAACCACAAAGGCCGAACCTTCTTTGCCGATCTGCACCGCAAAGAGCTCAAAGATGATGCGCACTGGATGGCAAAACAGGTGTACCTGAACGTCGGTAACTTCCTGTTAGGCGTGGCTGCAATGGATCTCGATGCGGTACCCATCGAAGGCTTTGATGCCGCGGTTCTCGATGCAGAATTTGGTCTGCAAGATAAAGGATTCACCAGCGTGGTTATCGTCCCGGTGGGCCACCACAGCGTAGAAGACTTCAACGCCGCGCTGCCAAAATCACGTCTGCCGCAGGAAACTACCCTGACGGAAGTCTGATCCTCACATTTGCATAACCTCCACACAGCGGTCATCATAGACCGCTGTTTATTAAGGAGACGTTATGCAGGAATTGATATCTCAGGTAGAAGACCTCGGCATTGAAATGAATCACACCACTTCGCTGGTGATGATTTTTGGCATTATTTTTATCACCGCCATTATTGTTCACGTTATTTTGCACTGGGTGGTACTACGCGCATTTGAAAAACGCGCCAACGCCAGCTCCCGCCTGTGGCTGCAAATCATCACGCAGAACAAGCTATTTCACCGCCTGGCGTTTACGCTGCAAGGTATCATCGTCAATATACAGGCCGCACTCTGGCTACAAAAAGGCAGCGAAGCCGCAGAGATATTAGTCACCTGCGCCCAGCTGTGGATCATGATGTACGCCCTGCTGTCGGTCTTTTCTCTGCTCGACGTTATTCTTAATCTGTCGCAAAAACTCCCCGCCGCCTCGCAGTTGCCGCTGAAAGGCATCTTTCAGGGCATCAAGTTAATCGGCGCGATTCTCGTCGGCATTCTGATGATTTCACTGCTGATTGGTCAATCACCCGCCATCCTGATAAGCGGTCTGGGTGCCATGGCGGCGGTCTTAATGCTGGTGTTTAAAGACCCGATCCTCGGTCTGGTAGCCGGAATACAGCTTTCGGCCAACGATATGCTCAAACTGGGCGACTGGCTGGAAATGCCGAAATACGGCGCAGATGGTGCGGTGATCGATATTGGTTTAACCACCGTCAAAGTACGCAACTGGGATAATACCATCACCACCATTCCCACCTGGTCGCTGGTCTCTGACTCGTTTAAAAACTGGAGCGGCATGTCAGCGTCCGGCGGTCGGCGAATTAAGCGCAGTATCAGCATCGATGCCACCAGCATTCGTTTTCTCGATGAAGATGAGCGCCAGCGATTGCATAAAGCGCATCTGCTGAAACCGTATTTGACCACGCGCCTTCAGGAAATTAACGAGTGGAACCAGCAATTAGATGCGCCTGAATCCGTCTTGAATCATCGCCGGATGACCAATATCGGGACGTTTCGCGCCTACCTGAACGAATATTTACGTCACCATCCGCGCATTCGCAAAGATATGACGTTAATGGTGCGCCAGTTAGCTCCGGACGACCACGGGTTGCCGATTGAGATTTATGCTTTTACTAATACAGTGGTGTGGCTGGAATATGAAAGTATTCAGGCTGACATCTTCGACCATATTTTTGCTGTGGTCGAAGAGTTCGGATTACGTATTCATCAGTCGCCGACCGGGAATGATATTCGCGCCCTATCAGGGGCGTTTCAGCGTTAATCTTTAGCTACTGGCGCGCGCAATATAGCGCCAGTCCATCATCACCCTTTCTGTTGGGGCATCGGGGTTATCGATTTTATTCAGTAATAACCCCACCGCCTTGCGGCCAATATCACGCGAAGGTTGCTCAATAGTTGAAAGCTGTGGGGAGACCATTTCAGCCAATTCCGTACCGTCAAAGCCCACCACGGCGATATCCTGCGGGATCTGTAACCCGGCGTTGCTAATAGCACGCATCGCGCCGGCTGCCAGCGTGTCCGATACCGCAAACACCGCGTCGGGTTTCACCTCCGCCGCCAGCAGGTTTTCCATCGCAGCGATCCCGGCGCTGGAACTTAACTCACGGGCGTACTCCACTGCCTGATACTCCAGCGATAACGCATGCAGCGCCGCCTTGTAGCCGCGTTCACGCAAACGGGCGTATTTATAGCTCAGGTCATGGTTGATCAGCGCAATACGCCGATAGCCCTTGTCTACCAGATGCGATATCACCGACTGCGCGGCGTCTACATCGTTAATGCCCACACAGGAAACCGCACCTTTATCGGCATATTCCGCACACTGCACCCACGGAGCATCGCCAATCAGGGTGGTCAGTTCCGGTAATTTTGAGAAGGCATCCATGGTGATGATGCCATCAACAATTTTACCTGACAGCAGCTTCAGCGCTGACTTCGAACGCGCTGTATCCGAACCGGAATTACACAGCAGAATGCGATAGCCATTTTTCTCCGCCTCCTCCTCAATACCTTTCACCACCTCGGCACAAAACGGGTTGGCAATGTTGGAGACCATTACGAGGATCATCGAGCTTCGCGCCGTGCGCAGTTGACGAGCCAGCAGGTTGGGCTGGTAATTACTTTCCTTAATAGCCTGCAGCACACGTTCACGGTTTTTGGCCTTGACGGACTCACTGTTATTCAGCACACGTGATACCGTCGCTACCGACACACCGGCAAGCTGGGCGATTTTTTGAATAGACATAACGACGACACATCCTGCGTTTTACGCTTTGTGCTGAGGCTACCATAAAATCACCGCCCGGCGAACCGGACCGGTTTAACGCTGTACCGACACCCAGCGCTGCTGTTGATGGCTTTTTATAATCGCATCAATGATGTACATCACGTCTGCGCCATCCTTGAACGAGGCAAAACGTCGGGCCTGTGGCGCGGGCATTTGGCCTGTCTGTACGGCCTGATAGAACTGCAGCATCATATTTTTAAACGCATCCGGCCAGCCCTCAATATGCCCACCAGGGAAATGCGCGCTGGCGGCGACATCGGCATTCATTAGCCCCGGATCGTCCGTCAGGATCTGGTTCGCCTGCTGGCGGTGGCCCACCCACAGTTGCTGCGGCGTTTCCTGATCCCAACTCAACGCACACTGGCTGCCGCTAATCTCAAAGCTAAGATGGTTTTTGCGCCCGGCGCTAACCTGCGAGACGCTAAAGCAGCCTTTGCTGCCGTCGTCTAACCGCACCAGCACCGACCCGCGGTCTTCGGTGGTCACCGGTTTATCCTCCAACTGCCGACCAACCGTCTGCGAATTAAACGTCGCACCACCGGCCACGTCCGCTTTCCGCGTGGGCCAGACGATCGCGAGATCGGCCATCACCTCAACAATGCGTTTACCGGTGACAAACTGCACCGTGTCGCACCAGTGCGAGCCAATATCGGCCACCGCCCGCGAGCCGCCGCCCAACGCCGCATCAACCCGCCAGTTGTAGTCGGTCTCCAGCAGCATCCAGTCCTGTAAATAGCTGCCCTGCACGGCAAACAGACGTCCAACGCTGCCATTGCGTACCATGCTGGCCGCCTGTTGCACCATCGCAAACTGGCGATAGACAAAACTCACGCCGTGCACGACCCCCGCCTGCTCCGCCAGCGTCACCAGTTCATGGGCCTCTTCGGGGGTCATGCACAGCGGTTTTTCAGAAAATACGTGCAGCCCGGCACGCAGTATCTGCCGGTTGATGTCGGCATGCAGATGATTCGGCGTACAGTTGTGGACCACCTGTAGCCCCGGGTGCGCCAACAGCGCTTCCACACTGCCATAGGCATGAGGCACCTGTAGCACGCTGGCCCGCGCCTGAGCCACCGCCAGCGAACTGTCGCAGAGTGCCACCACCTGCACATTCCCCAGTCGACGCAGCGCCTCAATATGCGCAGGCCCAATAAACCCGCTGCCAATAATGCCAACCTGGATCATTTGCGTACCTCATCGCCTGCGGCGAAATCATCAAATGCGTGGGATGAAACCGGAATAATATGCCGCTGAATAAACTCACGGCCTTCGCGGGCGCCGGTTTCTGCGTCTTTCAGGCAGCATTCCCACTCCAGTACCGCCCAGCCGGGATAATCATATTGTGTGAGCTTGCTGAAAATCGTTTTGAAATCAACCTGCCCGTCGCCTAATGAGCGGAAGCGTCCAGCGCGGTCGATCCACGGCTGGTAACCGCCGTAGACGCCGCTGCGGCTGCTGGCTCGATACTCCGCATCCTTGACATGAAACGCTTTTATGCGCGAGTGATAGGCGTCGATGAATCCGAGATAGTCCATCTGCTGCAACAGCAGATGGCTGGGATCGTAGAGCATATTGCAGCGCGGATGATTATCCACCAGCGCAAGAAAACGCTCGAACGTGATGCCATCGTGCAGATCTTCGCCGGGATGAATTTCAAAACAGACATCAACCCCCTGCTCATCAAAACCGTCGAGAATCGGCCGCCAACGGTCAGCCAGTTCCTGAAATGCCTCGGCAAAACGCTGCGCATTATGCGGCGGCCAGGGGTAAAAATAGGGCCACGCCAGCGATCCGGAAAACGTGGCGTGCGCCGTCAACCCCAGTTTTTGCGAGGCTGCCGCAGCCTGGTGTAACGTCCGCGTCGCCCACGCCTGTCGGGCCTGAGGGTTGCCGCGTACCGCCTGCGGCGCAAAACCATCAAAAGCGTCATCGTAGGTGGGATGAACGGCAACCAGTTGGCCTTCGAGATGGGTGGATAATTCGCTGATCGTCAGTCCGTGCTGCGCCAGCATTCCGCGAATATCATCGCAGTAAGTCTGGCTAACAGCGGCCTGTTCAACATCGAACAGCGACGCATGATTACACGGCATCTGTATGGCTTTGTAGCCCAGACCCGCTGCCCACTGCGCCAGCCCGTCCAGGGTATTGAACGGGGATTGTCCGCCGATAAACTGCGCCAGAAAAATCCCCGGTCCCTTAATGGTTCTCATAACCCCTCCTGAATATTACGCCTGCTCTTTCTCGTCATACTTGAAAGAGAAAAGGAAAATCACGGCAATCACCGCCGCTGCAACCGCCGGGATCCACCAGAACGGGATCCATGACTCAGGTACTGCCTGCCCCGCCACCAGACGGTTATACAGCGCACCGGAAATTTGCGAGCCCAGCAGCATACCGATCCCGTAGGTAAACATTACGATCATGCTTTGCGCCTGACCTTTCACCTTTTCCCCGGCAATACGGTCGGTGTAGATAAAGCCGACCACAAAGAAGAAGTCGTAACACACTCCGTGCAGCAAAATACCGAGATACAGCAGGATGCGCCCTTCTTCGCTGATGCCCAGCGCAAAGAAGGCGTAGCGCACAAACCAGGCACACATGCCGATCAGTAACATGTATTTCACGCCCAACCGTCTGAACAGGAATGGGATCACCAGCATGAAGAAGATTTCGGACATCTGACCGAACGACATCGCGGTACTGACATCCCCAACGCCCGCATCCGCCAGAAACGATGCGGTGTACGCGTAGTAGGTCCCCAGTGGTACCGAGATTAACGTAGCGCAGAGTGAGAAGACGAAGAAATGACGGGTTTTGAGTAAGGCGAAAGCATCGGCGCAAAACAGATCGCGGACTTTTACCGGCAACCCTTTCGCGGGCGCAGGCGTGTTTGGCAGCGTCAGGCTGTAGAGCGCCAGAACCACAGAGATAACCGCCGCCAGCGTAAAGATGCCGGTGGTATCCGAAATACCGGTCACGCCGATAAAGATCCCCGCAACAATCCAGCCTATGGTGCCAAATACCCGCACTACCGGGAAGGTTTTGTCTTTATCCGACAGGCTGTGAAACGCAATATTATTGGTCAGCGCCAGCGTCGGCATGTAGCACAGCGTGTAGCCAAACAGCAGGCCAATCAGCAGCGCACCGTTCTGCGCTACCAGCGCCTGCGGCACAAACCACAGGATCGCCGCCCCGGCGAGGTGCATCACCGCCATCACTTTTTGCGAGGCAAAAAAGCGATCCACCAGCATACCTAAGACAAACGGCGACAAGATTGAGGCTATCGGTCCGGCGGAAAACGCATCGCCAATCAGCAGCGACATGTTGTGCTGGCTCATCACCAGCCCCAGCGTGACGGACCAACTTCCCCAGATAAAGAACTGTAAGAACATCATCAGCGACAGCCGCGGCACCAGCAGCCGGTACTGTACGCTCTGTTTTCCACTACTCTCGGTTGTCGACACCATTTTTTGCCCCACCCTTAAAAAAGTAATCGATTACAAATAGGTTCAAATGAAAAGTAATCGATTACAAAATAAAGATCCTGTCAGTAAGAACAGAACTGGGAGATCAATCACGATAAAGTTCAGGGAGTGACCGATCTCATCGCAAAGGATGAGATCGGTAAGGGATTAGCGGGCTTTACGGCGCAGCAGTTTGAAGGCCACAAACAGGAACAGGATCCATGCCGGTAGCAGCATCGCCGACAGACGCATCTCATCCATGGTGCACATCAGCACCAGAATCATGCCGAGGAACGCAATACACAGGTAGTTTCCGGCCGGGTACAGCAGCGCTTTAAACTGAGTGTCACGCCCTTTGCGACGCATTGCCGCGCGAAAGCGCAGGTGCGCCAGGCAAATCATGATCCAGTTCAACAGCAGCGTCGCCACGACCAGCGCCATCAGCAGGCTGAAGGCCTTTTGCGGCAGCGCGTAGTTAATCAGCACCACCAGCGAGGTGATCGCCCCGGAAAGCACCAGAGAGTTAACCGGTACGCCGCGACGGCTGACGCGGGTCAAGAACTTCGGTGCATTGCCCTGCACGGAGAGGCCAAACAGCATGCGGCTGTTGGAGTACACGCCGCTGTTATACACCGACAGAGAAGCCACCAGAATAACGAAGTTCAGCGCGGAAGCCACCACGTTGCTGTCAAGATTATGGAAAATCATCACAAACGGGCTGCTGTTTGATTTCACTTCAACCCATGGGTATAGCGCCAGCAGCACCACCAGTGAACCGATGTAAAACAGCAGAATACGATACACCACCTGGTTTACCGCTTTCGGAATACTTTTTTGCGGATCCTGCGCTTCTGCCGCAGTAATACCGATCAGTTCCAGTCCACCAAAGGAGAACATGATCACCGCCAGCGAGAGGATCAGCCCGTTCCAGCCGGTGGCAAAAAAGCCGTTATAGCGCCAGAGGTTATCGATACTTGCCTGTTCGCCACCGTGACCAGAAAACAACATCCAGACGCCGAAGCCAATCATGCCAATAATCGCCAGCACTTTGATCAATGCAAACCAAAACTCGGTTTCGCCATACAGTCGCACGTTGACCAGGTTGATGGCATTGATGATCACGAAGAATACGGCGGCCCAAATCCAGGTAGGCACATCGGGAAGCCAGTATTGCATGTAGATCCCAGCCGCCGTCAGTTCAGCCATGCCGACCAACACAAACATCACCCAGTAGTTCCAGCCAGACAGAAAACCGGCAAACGGTCCCCAGTATTTATAGGCAAAGTGGGCAAACGATCCGGAAACGGGTTCTTCAACCACCATTTCGCCCAGTTGGCGCATGATCAGAAACGCGATGATTCCGGCTACGCCATAGCCCAACAGCACCGCCGGTCCTGCCATTTGAATCGCCGGGCCAATGCCCAGAAACAGACCCGTACCAATTGCGCCGCCCAGCGCAATTAACTGAATATGGCGGTTTTGCAACCCCCGCTGAAGCGTCGGCTCACTCGTTGACGCGGCATCGGACACGCTGGTGTCGGATGCAGATGACGCGTTTTTCACGCCCTACCCCTGTGTCGTTTATATTGAAGGGGCTTCTTTTAACATTTCAACCTGGTTGTCGCAAGGCGCAATCGTTTGGATACGCCGGGCATCCTTGCCCAACGCACCGAGGCGCAGGAAAAAAGTCACAAATCAACGGGCGTTAGCGGAAGCCAACGCGTTGTTGTTATTTATTCAGATCAATACGCACCACGTTATCGGGTGCATCCGTGGAGTGGTCTTTATTGAATTTCTGCTTCACAGTGACAAACAGCGTTTGCCCATCCGCAGAGAGCAGCAGGCTATTCGGGTTCGGCGGCAGATCCCAGCTTTTCTTCACGCTGTAGTCGGTTGCATTCAGGCTAAGTAGTTTCCCGGCATCGCGCTGGGTAATATAGATTTCGTTGCGCTTTGCATTGAATTTCACCGCTAACGAATCGCCAACATCGAGTTGCTTGAGCAATTTACCGGTGTGGATATCCAGCACCAGAGTCGTTTTCGCTTGCGAGTTATCGGTGACAAACAAACGGCCCGTTTGCGCGTCTTCTGCCATATTCAGCAACAGCGCAGGTTTCTCACCCAGCGGCTTCCAGCGTTTCTCTATACGCTGATTACGCGGGTTGATCACCAGGATTTCGCCGCCGCCATTGGCGGCATAAATACGCTGAGTGACGTCAGAGTAATGCAGACCGGTCATCCATTTACCAGTGTTTTTGATACGGGTTTTCAGCTTCAGGGTTTCGGCATCCACCACCCAAATTACCGCCGGGTCAGCCACCGCGCCAATATAGAGCAGGCCATTATGCAGCAGCACCTGGCGCGCACCGTACGGGAAACCTTCGGCATTACGTTCCGGGAACAGTACACGATTTTTCACTTTACCATCGGCGGTATTCAGGGCGCTCAAGCCGCCGTCCAGTGAGTTAGTAACGTACACCGTTTTACCGTCTGGCGAGAGCGCCATACCAAAGTTTTTCATATCGGTATGGCTTAGACCGAGCGTCTTGAGCGTTTTCGGATCCAGTTTGTAAACCACCCCGCCCTGGACATCTTTAAATCCTTCCGCACTGGCAACATACAGCGCATCGCCCGCCGGACTCAGCGCCATTTCATACAGACCATCAGCCAACGCACGCTGCTGGACATCAGTAGCAGCTGGCGTCACCGCTTTTTCCTGTACCGCCGTACGACTGGCTGGCGTTGAATGTGCGGCACAGCCACTTAGCGCTGCGGCAATCAGCAATGCCAGAGCGGATGTTGTTTTTTTCATTGCGGGGATCCTTACCAGAGTGTACGGAAATGGTTAATAACAAAAGAGAATGAGAACTATACGCATTATCTTTATTGAATCAAGAATAATTAGCTCGTGAATAAAAAAGATGAAACGGAGGTTTGAAGAGTGCGACTGACGCGCGCTACCTCCGCTTTCTTATAATTACCGTGAATTATTCTGGACGAAAAGGCACCGCAGGCCACAAAATGCACCTTACTGTTTTTTCAACATTTTTAAACGCGTTCCCCAGGTCAGGTTCCTGTCACGCGCTTTAAGCCACGCCGGGCAGCGACCGTCATGAATAAGATCATTAAACGTCTTGAAATCATCAAAAGTGCCATCGAACTGGAAGATGACGAGATCATTTTCCAGCAACTAGTGCATTTGAAAAATGACACGTTGACGGACGTACCGAAGACGATCGTTCAGGCGCTTGAAGCACGACGCTTCAGCGATGCCCTGCATGAAATCACCGGCTGGCTGCAATCACAGCGAGCGGTATCAACGTGGCAAGATCCCGGCATCGCTGCCAGCAAACTTGAGCTAAAAGCACTTGAAACACAGTTGCGCGACTTAATTGATAAACGCAATGCACGCATTCAAATCCTTGATGACTTCAACGACTTGTATCATCAGCACCTTGGGCCGCTGATGAGTCGTATTCTCGAGTTGCGTAAACATCTGGCCGCCAGTGCGCAACGTAAGCAGGAAGCCGAGCGCAAACGCCGGGAAAAAGATTATCAGTCCTGTCAGCACTTTATTTCTCAGGCGGTCGATCAACTGGCGCAGCTCAAACAGCAGTGGATGAGCCAGCGTTCAGACTCGCGCGAATCAGTGGAAACCCGGCAGCGCATTCAGCAGCAAACGGAGCTTATCACCGCCCTGCTGGCGGAAATTCGCGAACTGGAAAACGACTTTTCCCGCCAGGATGACAGCGCCACCCGCCAGGCGCAGGAAGAAGCCCGTCACGAATATGATGAATATCAGGAGCAACAGCAGGACGCGCAGCATCGTTATAACCGCGAACGGACACTTTCTCATGATGAGCGCAATGAACTAAAACGCCTGTGGCGGCAGGCCAGTCGCCTGTGCCACCCGGACGTGGTTGCGGATGACCTGAAAGATAAAGCGCACCAGATGATGGTACAGTTGAATCAGGCGCGACAAAATGCCGATCTGGCCGCCGTTCGTACGCTGCTTACCCAGTTGCAAAACGGTCTCGAACCGATGATGGCAAGCGACCGCCTTAACGATCTGCAACATTTACGCCGCAAGATACAGCAGCTCAGAGAGCAAATTAGCAGCTTGCTCAATGAAATTAGCGAACTGGAAGCTGAGAACGCCTGGCGCCTCGCCGCCTCTGTGACAGATAAGGAAGCCTACTTTGCCGACCAACAACGGGCGTTAACCGAGATCCGCAATACGCTGGAAGATCAGGTACGCCAGGTCGAGCAAGAACTGCTGGCCGGATAAGCCGACGACGTACAAAAAACAAGCTAATCGCTATTCTTTCGTGTGATTTTCAAATTAAGCACAAAAAGACAATTTTAGAATTAAATCCTTGAAACTTATAAAATCAAAGAACATAACACCATAAAACAAAATGAAGACGTAAATAAATTTGAATATGGCAATATTTTCATCCCTCCCCTATACACCCTCCGCGCCAGCCTGGTTTAAGTTAAGAATTATCTTACAGCGTTCTCATTGTGCTAAAAATGAGCCCTATCCAACTGAATTACGCTCTTTTTTGGCGACCTTCTTAGCCACACCTATCAGAATCCCCTGTGTCTCTAGGGTTATCCAGTCCGCAATTTTCTCGATTCATAAGCGAAATCTATCAATCATCTGCCCAGAGGTGATTTAAACGATTTATCTTAAATTTTAACAAAGTGTAATATCAACATTAAGAATAGTTAAAGATTTTAATAAATACAGAAAGTATCTGTTGAAACCGAAATTAATAAGGATACGTTCAAAACACAGAACGGGATATTCGTTTTAATTAACATTTCACGCATCGCGAGGAACTCTTTTTAATAAAAAAAAGAGGCGATTGCTTGCATCAAAATTTCAAGGAGATCGTTATGTCTAAAGCTATATTTTTGGGTGACTCACTTTACCCATGGCTTGGCATGCGAGAAATTTTACGTGGTTCAGCATTATTTACGGATATCACGTACCACTCCTCTCAGACGCTTTCTGCCGTCAACATACATTCTCATAAATTGGATTGCATCATTATTAATCCTGGCAATTCTGATTTTTTAAAATATGCCAGAGTTATCCGCAACATGGCCTTACGCCCTGCGACGATGATTATCGTTCTTGCCGATGAAACCACTTTTTCACTTTTTCAAACCGTTTGCGGGATGAACATGCATTTTCTCGATCAAGACGACTCTCTTGATCAACTTTTGCACGCATTCACCTCTATCACTCAAATAAAAAAATCACGCACTATCAAAGCAGTACATAACAAAATAACCGCAAACGAATTTAACGTCATGATGATGTTGGCCCGCGGTTGGACGCTGACTCAAATCGCCGGCGCATCGCAAAAAAGTGAAAAAACCATTGGGGCGTACAAAAGCAACATTGCCAGAAAGCTTGGCAAAACCAATACCCGGCTCAAGTACACCATCTCGCACTATAGCCAGCCGTAACTGACTTATTTAAGGACGACCATAACGATTATTTTTTAAAAGGGACTCACTTTCAGTTCGTCTTTTATTCCGCGAAACCCGGAAGGCATCCCCATTTTTAAAAATCGACCTGCCAGGTAGCACTCCCGCGTGCCAACCATAGCCAACAACTCAACGTAATAACGCATGCAATATAAAATGCAGATAAGGGTTATATATGAATAAAGTTTACAGCATTATTTGGAACGCGGTACTCGGTATCTGGGTTGTCGTTTCTGAATTAACCAAAGGCAAGAAAAAAAGCAGTTCGCGTAAAACTGTCGCGGTACTGGCGGCCAGTGCATTAAGCGGTGCTTCAATGCTGGCATCTGCGGCACCGATTATCGATACAGGTGAGCACAATATTTATACTGACTATCAGAGAGGTATTTCAGCTGAGGTAAATGAGGGAATTCATAATTATGGCTTCTTATATGAAGATAACTCTACCGGTCAGGCGCTCAACATCAGCGGCGCAATCCCAACGATTGCCCCAGGTCAAAGCGGCGTTGTGGAGTCAACCACCATCAGAGAGCTGCTGCAAAACGGAAAAATCACCCTAAAAGCCACCAGCCCCGATCAGAATGTCAAAACGATCTCCACCGTGGAGCAACTGGCAGAATACCTGACTCATACTCAATCGGCGAAACCTTCGCAGAGCACAGATTTTGATGTTTTTGATCCGGCGCTTCCGGGAGAACCCGAGCCAATTAAAGTCTTCGATACCAGCGCATTAGCCGGTTTTATCACCGAATCACAAATCGGTGATGCGGTGTTGAACACTTATGATCCACAGCAAACGCAAATCTATAAGCAATTTGGTATTGCTCTGGCGACAAACGGAGGCATCGCCAATCTGAATATTGGCAACGACACGCTTAACGTACGTGACAAGGCCAATACCATCGAATTGCTGGCCAAGGACTCCTCACTGCTGCAAGCGCAGGGTGCCAACAGCCAGGTGAACTGGAAGTCCGATAACTACATAAAATTCAACGCTGCCCCGGTTGTACCAACGGAAACATTTAACGGTTCACAAATCACCTCCGTATTTGGCACTGATGTAACGCTACTGGCTTACGGTTATAACGACACCGGTGAGGTTATCGAAACAGGTACCAAAACGTTCTCGATTACAACGGCCGCGGAGCTGGCTGAGTTCAATAGCTGGCTATTAGGCGAAAGTGATGACGCCGCACAAAAACCGGATGGACAAAAAGTCAGCCAGATCCAGCTGTGGCTGGATGCCGAAAATAGCCAAATAACGACGGTATCCGCTGCGCAAGCGAAGTATGCCGAGTTGATTGAAAACGTGCTTAGTTCCGGTAAAAAATCTGACGTTATCACCTGGGATTATGACGTCTGGACCGACGGCCTGTCGCATACGAATAACACTACCGCCGGGCGTGGTGAACTGCACGCCATCTATGCCAACGGCGCTGGGACTACCGGCACCCTGAACCAAGGTGCGATGATCGCCGTTGACGGCAGCATTAATGGCGTAATGAAAGCCATTGACGGTGGGGTTATCACTAACCTCGGCGAACTGAACGCATTGCGTTCCTCCGGCGGGCAAAGTCTGGCCATCGGTATGCTGGCGAAAGACGCCACTGCTACCAACCACGGCACCATCAACTCCGGGTTGTTTATTGATAAAGACGGCAATCAAAAGGTCAGCAGCTATGGCGCATTTGGTATGCAGGGGCAAGGCGCCAGCACCATTACCAACAACGGCACCATCAACCAGGCCATCACCACCGATAACTTCGGTACCGCCTCTGCCGCCGATCCCTGGAGTAAAGATGATCCTGATACCTCGCTGACGCTGGCCATTGGCATGCAACTGTCCAACACTGCACAGGGCGTGAATAACGGCGATATCAATATCGTCGACGGGAGCAAAAACAGCGCATCCTTTGGTAAAGGCACCGCCTTTGGCGTAGAAGTCGCCGACAACGCGACCTTTACCAACGCGCAGAATGCCTCTATTTATCTTGGCCGCGACGCCAATGATCTGTCCCTGGATGCCACCCTGCCAGGCGGTTCCAGCCCAAGCGCCGGGATCATGACCAAAAGTGCCAGCGAGGTCATCAATAAGGGGCTCATCACGCTGGGCGTCGGCATACGCAACGCTGCGGGGATCTTGATCGGCAACGCGACAGGCAACGTGCTGAATACCGGCAATATTGTGGTCAATGGCGATGGTCGTGGAGGGAATATCAAGAACTACGGCATCACTGTTCGTGACAGTGGCGCTGAAAATGGTCAGATCATTCGCAATGACGGCAAGATCAACGTCAATGGCACCAACAACGTCGGCATTCACGTCAGCGCGACGAAAAAAAATGCCCTGGTGACCACCAGCGACTCAGGCTCTATTGTGGTAGACGGTACCGGCGGTGTGGGTAACCGTAACTACGCTATCTGGGCTGAGGGTGGCGTTAATGGTCAGGCGACGGTCAACGTCGATTCCGCTATCACACTTAACAAAGCCGGGAACATCGGCGTGCACGTGCGTGATAACGCCATCGCGAATGTCGACACCCTGAGCAGTCCACTATTCAACAGCACCAACCAGATTGGTTATTACCTGTATGGCAAAGGGGCTACCGCCAACATTGGTCAGGCGGTGATGAATGACAACGGTCAGGCTAACACCACTATTTTTCGTATCGCTAATGGTGCAAAACTTGCAGGTAATACGACCAACCCGAAAGATAATTCGAGTTCCAATCTCGACCTGACCTTAAGCGGCAAAAACTCCGTCGGCGTCCTCGCCACCGGCGCAGGCAGTAGTGTAGACACCGGCGAAGCCACGTTTAGCGTGAAAGGCTCCGATTCCGCAGCCCTGCTGATTGAAGGCGGCGCAACAGGTAACATCAGCGATAAAACCACCATCAATTTAACCGGTGAAAGAACCATTGCCGGGATTGTTGACGGTCAGGCGCATCAGTTGAATGGCGACGACGAGCAAGGTAACCCGACTGAAACTACCCTCACCTCAAACGCGAAGATCACCTCTGAAACTGGCGGTAACGAGGTTATTGCCTATGTGGCAAGAAATCTCGGCAATCTGACCCTTGGTGCCAACGCCATTATCGATCTAGCCAGCACCGACAGCATCGGTGTTGATGTACAGTAAGGCGGGCGTTTCACCAACAATTCCGACAATGCCCTGCATGTCAGTAACGGTATCGGTGTTCGGGCTTCGGGAGCCAGTGCGCAGATTAATAAACTGGGCCAAATCCTGGTCGATGATGGTACTGCCGGTGTTCTACTGACTGAAGGTGCCAGTTTACTGATTAATGGCATTTCCGGTGACAGTATTACCACCAACGGTTCCGCTGACGGTATTCGCCTCGCCGATAAAGCCGGTGCGCTGTCCGCGCAAAGCGTGATGATCCGCGCCGATGGAACTGGCGCAGGCATTCAAAACGATGCCAACAACAACAATATCCTGCTGCGCAACGTGACCATTGACTCCAACGATGGCGCGGGGATCCGCACCAGCGTGGCGCTCACCATGACCGATCGTGACAGCGAGGGAAATATCCTCAACGTTCACGGGAAAGGTACCGGCTTCGCCTTTGAACAACGTAATGGCGGCGAAACATCGGGCGACCTGAGCATAGGCAAAGGCTATACCATTGAGGTCCTTAAGGCTGAAGGTAGCGGTATCCGCGCCAACACAGATGGTAAAGTCACCACCAATGCCGATATCAATGTACGTGATAGCGCAGGCAGTTCTGCGATCATCGCGAAGAACGTCAGCACCGTCAGCAATAGCGGCAAAATTATCTCTGCCAGCACCAGCGCACCGGTGATTGATGCCAGCGGTGACAGAAATAAAGAAATCACCAACACCGGCACCCTGCAGGCCATCAACGACACGGCCGTAGCCATTCAGTCTGGTAAAGGCGATGACACCATTGATATCAGCGGCGGTGTGACCAGCGGCGTGATCAACACCGGTGAAGGTAAGGACACCTTTAACTGGCAAAGCGGCACCTTTGCGGGCGAGGTGAATTTCGCCGGCACCGGCGGTAACAATACGGCCAATATCGGCGATGTATCACTGGATAAAACGCGCCATATCATTACCGCTGCGGGTACGGGCAACGCCCTCACCTTCACCAACACCCACGGCGACAGTGCAAAAATTGGCAGCCTGAACAGCGATAACCAGACCATCGGCACCAACATTGGCACCGGCTGGAACTCGCTGACCATTACCGGGTCAAACGCGGATGTCCGCGTCGTTGAAAATCTGAGTCTGGCGAGCAAAACCATTGCCGTAAACGATGGCGCAACGCTGCGTACCGGCGACCACGTCGAGTCCACCAGCACCGCCGCGACCATTGGCAATTATGACGTGGAAACCCAAGGCACCAGCAGCAGGGTTATCTTTGACGCCCAGGGTGATACGTCAGCCGCGCAAATTTACAACGGTGTCATTAGCGGTGACGGGAAATTTGAACGTGCGGCAGGTGGGACCACGATCTTCACCGCCAACAACACCTACACCGGTTCCACCTCCATTGATAAGAACGGCACGCTGCAATTGGGTTCCGGCGGTGACACCGGTGAAATCAACAAAAAATCAGCCATTATTGACCACGGCATACTGGCGATTAATCGCGCCAACAACGTGCGGCTAAGCGGCGTAATCGCAGGTACGGGCGCGCTGCAGCAAATCGGCGGTGGCATTACGCGCCTGGCGGGCAAAAACACCTATACCGGTGACACCACCGTCACCCACGGTACGCTGCTGGTAAACGGTAATCAGAGTGCGGCTACGGGCGCAACCACCGTCAGCGGCATGTCCACGCTTGGCGGTAACGGCACTATCGGCGGCAATGTGCTGATGAACGACGCCTCGACCATTAGCGCAGGTGATCCTGACATCAAAGGCGGCACAGGAACGTTAACCATTAACGGCGGCCTACAACTGGGCAGCAAAACCACCTCCGCCTTCGAGCTGGGTCAGGCTTATACGCCGGGTGGCGCGCTGAATGACCTGATTACTGTCACCGGCAACCTGCAACTGGACGGGACGCTGGACGTCACCACGTCTCAGGGCGGTAATTTTGGACCGGGTGTGTACCGTATATATAACTACGGCGGCACGCTGGATAACCGGACGCTGGAGTTGGGCGCGGTGCCAGACAGTCAGGATAAGAACAACATTTTTGTCCAGACCTCTATCGACAAACAGGTCAACCTGGTCAACGCCAACGGCGTCACGCTGCAATTCTGGGACGGCGCAACCGTCAACCAAAGTCACGGTAAATCGGGCATTGAAGGCGACAGCAAGATTGACGGCGGCGATGGCAAATGGATGGCGATTGGCGATCAGGGCGACAACAACTGGACAACGGCCACCGGCGAGGGCAACGCGCCGTGGGCGCAGAAATCCTTCGCCGTGTTTACCACCAAAGGCGGTACCGTCACCGTGGATGACGCCAAAGGTGACGTCAATTTCTCCGGAGCACAGTTTGACGCCGACGGCTATGTCGTGAAAGGCGATGCGCTCAACGCTTATGCCACCACCGAAACGGCCACACATGCGGGTCAAACGCCGGGCACCGGTGAACTGCTGCTGCGCGTCGGGGCGGGTGGCGCGGGACAAAACTATACCGCGACCATTGAATCTATCCTTCGCGAGGCCAGCGCCCGCGATCGGCTGACGCTGGTGAAAACCGACCTCGGCCGTCTAATCCTCAGCGGTGATAACGAATATCGCGGCGGCACGCGTATTGACGGCGGCACCTTGCAAATCTCCGCCGACAGCAACCTCGGCCAGAGTGGCACGGATTTGGTCATCAATAACGCCTCCACGCTGCAACTGGGCGCTGATTTGACCAGCGACCGTACCATCGAGCTGGGCGCCAATGCTAACGCGGCGGTGTTTGATCTCAATTCGCACCATTTCACCCCAACCGGCGATATTACCGGAGATGGCAAGCTGAAAGTGACCAGTAGCTCAAGCGATGCGGGCAGCACCTTAACGCTTGACCGCGCCAACAGCTACCAAGGGGAAACCGAAATTGCCGGGACCGGAAATAGCAATAATGTGACGGTTAACGTCAGTAAAACCGGGGCGTTCGGCAGCAATGAAAGCAGCACTGTTAACGTCAATAACGGAGCAACGCTGAATATCAATGGTGCAGACACCAGCCTGACATCGCTGACCATGAACATCGCCGACAGTCTGTTAACGCTGGCCGATACCGTCACTGCCGCCAGCGCCAACCTGAATCTGACAGGTAAAGCGAAAGCAGTATTACGCGATAAAGCCACCGCCGCTAACGCGACGGTCAACGTAGCGAAAGACAGCACCCTGGCACTGGAAGACAACGCCAGCGGCGGCAATGCCACGGTAAACAACAGCGGCCTGATGACCGCGGCTGATAACGCGATGGCGGAAAATACGGTGGTCAAAAACCTGGCGGACGGCCTGGTGGATGTCAGCGCAGTCAACAGCGCCACCTCCATCGGTTCACTGTCCGGTGCGGGTAATGTCGAGCTGGGTAACAAGCAACTGTCGCTGGGTAATCTAAATCTGGCTGACACTATCAGCGGCGTTATCAGCGGCAACGACGGCAGCCTGGTGAAAATCGGCGACGGTACGCTGACCCTGACCGGCGACAACACCTGGACCGGCATCACGGATGTTGACCAGGGCGTGCTGCTGGTCAACGGTAATCAGTCTGCCGCAACCGGCCAGGTCACGGTGAAAACCGGCGCTACGCTCGGCGGTAACGGCATTATCGGCGGCGCGGTGGATGTGCAGGATAACGGTCACATTACCGCCGGTGCGGCCATCAACAGCGTCGGTAAACTGACCACCGGTTCGCTGACGCTAAGCGATAACGCACAGCTAGATTATCAGTTTGGTCAGGCCTATACCCCAGGCGGAGCTTTCAACGATCTGATTGATGTCAACGGCGATCTGACGCTTGACGGCAAGCTCAACATCGAGACCTCACCGAACGGCAGTTTTGACGTTGGGGTTTATCGCGTGATCAACTATACCGGCACGTTGACCAATAACGTGATGGATATTGCTAACGCACCGGAAGCCGCGGACAGCCTGTATGTACAAACCTCGGTTAAAAATCAGGTAAACCTGGTCAACCATGCCGGGCTGACGCTGCGCTTCTGGGACGGCACCGGCGGTGAGAACGGCAACCTGAAAAACAACGGCGTGATTAACGGTGGCGACGGGATCTGGCAATCCAGCCAGGGGAATGACAACTGGACCACCGATGAATCCACGCCAGAAGGCGCGCTGAACGCGCCATTTACCGATGCCGCGTTTGCCGTCTTCCAGGGCGAGGCAGGCAATGTGACGGTCGATAACAGCAAAGGCGACGTCATCATCAGCGGTGCACAGTTCGCCACCGACGGCTATCGCGTCGGCGGGGAGGCTATCACCACCGATACCGCCAATACGCTGATCCGCGTTGGCGATGGTACGGTAGACGGCGTTAACTACACCGCCACCATTGACAGCGTGATCCGTGGCACCGGCGGCCTGAATAAAGGCGATCTTGGTACGCTGATCCTCACGGGCGACAATACCTACAGCGGTGGCACCACTATCACTTCAGGTACGCTTCAGGTAGCCGGTGATACCAACCTTGGCGCAGCAGATACTGGCATCACCTTTAATGGTGGTACGCTGAAATATGGCGACGCGTTCGATACCGCACGTCAGGTAACGCTGGAATCCGGTGGCGGGACGTTCGACACCAACGGGCACGATGTATCCCTGCTGACCGAAGTCGAAGGTCATGGTCAGTTGATTAAAACCGGCAAAGGTTCACTCACCCTGACGCTGGATAACACCTACACCGGCGGTACCACCATCAACCAGGGCGTATTACAACTCGGCACCGGCGGCGATATCGGCAGCATTCAGGGTGATATCGTTGATAATGGCGTACTCAGCGTCAATCGCGCTGATACCCTGGCATTAACCGGTGATATCAGCGGCAAAGGTCAACTGCACCAGACCGGCAACGGCACCACCGAGTTGCAGGGTAAAAACAGCTACAGCGGCGCAACGCTGATTACCCACGGCGTGCTGCAAGCGGGTGATACCAACACCCTGAGCGCGGCGTCGCACCACTATGTGGTTGCGGACACTACGCTTAACACCCAAGGCTACAACCAGACGGTAGCCGGGCTGAGTAACGGCGGCGATGTGTCGCTTATCGGTCAGCAAATTGGTACAACCTTAACCGTCAAAGGAGACTACACCGGCGAGAAAGGCACTATCAACATGGCAGCCACGCAGAATGGTCGCGGCGCGGGTATTGCCGATCGCCTGATTATCGACGGCGGTAAAGCCAGCGGGAAAACGTTGCTTGATGTTGACGGCTCCGGCCTCGGCGCGCCTACCGTGGGTGACGGCATCGAAGTGGTCACCGCGCTGAATGGCGCCACCACCACCGCGCAGACCTCGCGAGACGCCTTCCATCTTGCCGCTGAACGCATGGCTGCGGGTGCATTTGAGTACCAACTGCACGCCGGTAACGCGCAAGGTCAGGGTGAAAACTGGTATCTGAGAAGCGAATACCGTCCGGAAACCATGCTGTACTCCGGCCTCGCCAGCGTCGTTCGCCAGGGTGACATCAGCCTGCTGGGTAACATGCACCAGCGTATGGGTGACGAGGTGAAACCGGGTATTGATGAAGATAACCGCGCGTGGGCCAGAATGATTGGTTACTCCGGCAAAACCAAACTGGATGATGCGACAGGGACACAAACCAGTTCACATACCATGGGCATCCAGGTCGGCGTCGATATGTACGCCAATGAAAGCTGGAAAGCCGGGATGTATGCCAGCGTGCTCGACATCGACAGCAGTGTTAAAGGCACCAAAACTGGCAGCGATGGCAAAGGCGGTAATATCGATGACAACGCGTTTTACGTTGGCGGTTATGCCACTTGGTTCTCGGATGACGGAATGTATGTCGACAACGTCCTGCAGTACGGTAACCATAAATCCCGTCTGTCGGCATCCGGAAATAACGGCTCGCACACGGTGAAAGGCAATACGCTGACGGCCTCAACGGAAGTGGGCAAGTCATTCCGCTTAGGCGCCAGCGCCTGGAGTCTGGAGCCTCAGGCGCAGTTGATCTATCAGTACAGCAACTTCGATAACAGTACGTTGGATGGCGTCACCCAAACGAAGGTCAAGATGGATACCGCCGATTCGTTTACCGCGCGTCTGGGTGTGCGTCTGGTCGCAGACTATGATACCAACCACGGCAAATTCCAGCCTTACGGCCGGGTGAACGTCTGGCAGGGTCTGGGTTCAAAAGACAAGACGCAGTTTAGCAATGCGGTTGCCACCACTACGCTGGAATCGTCACAGCAGTACTCCAGCACCGAAGTCGCCGCCGGACTGAGCTGGTCTATTGACCGGAATGTGCAGGTCTACGGTGAATTGGGTACGCAATTCAGCAACGGCAGCAGTAAGTCGCAGATTGAAGCCCCGGTGAATGCATCTATTGGCTTTAAGAAATCGTTTTAATCTAACGTAAACGTAGCCAGCCCTCTGTTATTACAGAGGGCTTTTTTATGCGCGAGGGAATCAACATCGGTTGTCCGGGGGTTGTCCGGATAACGCGCGTGCGCCTCCATCAGGAAAAGGCGTTATAGCCCAGGGAGAGAGTGATTAACGGCTAAATTGGGTTAACAGTGCGGGAATGTCTTCGGCCATCACCGGAGGAGAGATGAAAAAACCCTGAATTTTATCGCAGCCAATCAGCGTCAAACGTTCTAACTGGGCATGGGTTTCTACCCCTTCAGCCAGCACTTCAATGCCAAAATTGTGCGCTAATGAAATAATACCCTCAACGATCTTTGCCGATCGGGTATCGGGCTCGATGCCTGCAACAAATTCTTTATCAATCTTTAAGGTATCAAACGGATACTTCAGCAGATAATTAAGGTTCGCGTGCCCGGTACCAAAATCATCAAGCGCCAGCTTAACCCCAATCGCCTTCAGTTCTGTCATGTTTTTAGCGGCTATCTGGCTGTCGCACAGCGGCGACGTTTCCGTGATCTCTATTTGGCATCGATGAGCAGGTAGTCCACTGGCGGCGAGATTTTGTCTGACACGTTGTGGGAGCAGTGGATCGCAGAATTCAAGGGCAGAAATATTAACAGAGAGAGAAAGAGGATCTGGCCAGGAGGCGGCAATGTCCCATGGAGGGTTGCTTACCATCTCCTCTATGGAAAATATATTGCCGCTATTTTCCAGCACCGTAATAAAAACATCAGGGGAGATCATACCCATCTGTGGGCTATTCCAACGCATTAACGCTTCAAACCCACTAATAGTGTGGGTTTGTAAGTTAAAAATAGGTTGATAAACCATATAAAGCTGACTGGTATTGAATGCTTTTTCAAGCGCCGTTAGCACATCACTGGAATCTAACACACCCCTTCCCCCCCATCACCACAACAAAAACCAGTCGAAATCACTCCCAAATTGTATCTACTTTTACGTATTTCACATCAGAAAAGAATATTCAGATCAGGGTAAAAAAGACAAGCTATGGGTAAACCTAATAATTAATTTATTTAAATCAGAGGTATTGGCCAGCCCCAGTTTCGTAACGACCCGCATCTTGTGCGCTTGAATCGTTTTATAATTCAAACTGACTAATTCAGAAATTTCTCTGGCAGTATAACCACTTACCAACAGATTGAGGATCTGCTGTTCTCTTTCCGTGAGTCTTTTCTGCGACCGATACAGCCGGGGATTCCATTTCCCGACCGCCAGCGTAGCCAGTTGTCCAAAATCACGCAGTGATGATTTTTCCGTCAGGACAATGGTCTTTTCCACATATAATAACTCAACACATAATTTCGCCACCAAACTGTCAGCGACAATGACAATAACGTTATTATAAAATTTAAATCGGTTTTTATTCAAAAACTGCACAATTGCAGAACACGGTTGTTCATTGTTAATGATATTAAAAACCATTGTTTGATGTTGGCACAATGATGATTGCTGCAACATATCCTCAAACGGGAATGTTTTGATAGGGACATGTTTACTTGTCAGATAGGCGAACATACCGCTGCCCACAAAATTATCAGTGCCGCACATCAACATCCTGTTCACCGTTCCTTATAAACTTCGAATCTTATTACTCATTAAAAATTTGATGATTATTTTCTCGACTTCCGCCTCTTCACGACGGTTCTTATAGTCAAACTCGCACGATATCTGGTAGCAGGAGTACAACTGATTATCATCATCAAACTCATTGATCATGACGACATCAATCACTTTGAGATCAAGCAGTAAACTGCCAAACACATCAAAATCCAGGGCGGCACCTTTAATAACCGCATCTTTATAAAGGAATCGTGCATTCACATCCTTAACGATTAATGCGCAGCCCCCCTGAGAAATATTTTTAACCTTCAGTGAGTAATTTTCGCCGTTTTTGTAACGACCAGAACAGAAAAAATCATAGCCCTTGAGGAAGGAGAAACGCTGATTTTGTCGCTGTTGCGCAAAGAAAATCATATCCGGGATAAGGTACGACAACCCTGCTTGCGCATCACCTGCGGACGCCTGTTCGTATCTGGCGCTAAATTTAACAATCCCGCTATCACTGTGCAGGATGAAGTATTGGACCTTTTCAGGAACGATGTCTTTGTGCGGAGAAAGCACAAAGCGCTCGAAATCAATCTTTTCTAACTGTGTGATAACGCTGTTGTTTTCACATAAGACTTCCAGTTTAGTCTTCTTGTGCAACTCTTCGCGCAGGATCGCTATGATTTCAAACTTGTTGTCCTTTGCTAATCCAAAGCTCATTCTCAAACCCTTATTTCCATATTTAAGAAATGTTCCGGTCTTGTTCGCAGACAAAAACACGAAATCAGCATCCACTCCTGGCGCTTAATTACCTTAGTGGATTCCATGTCAAACTGTTGATAAAAATTTAAGTTTTTAACTATCTTTAATGTTTTATTGATATGTAAAATCGTTTGATACGGGTTAATTCTAGCTGAAGTGAAGTCTAAAACCACGCTAAGTTGCGCAACAAGCATAACAAAAAAGAATAACAAGACGTTTTCAGCAGGGGTTTGGGGATAACGAATTTAGCTTATGGCAAAAAAAAGCCAGCATCATGCTGGCTCCGGTAATTACCGTATTAAACTCTAGTGGCATACTATCTTACAGAGGGTACAACGTGAGAAAATCAGTACTGCTGCTTAACGAGGGTCCGAGCTGAATCCGCAATAATCATTACTGCCCCCGCCAGCATTAATGTATCTTTTAACACTAGCCGCCCGGCCCCCGATAAATACGGGAAACCGTGGTGCAGATCGCCTAGCGGCATAACCCATGCTTCCGGCGTGGTGATTAAAAACGACAGGGTGACAATCGGTGTGGCGAATGCCAGAATCCCGCCGATTAATCCCAACCTGCGGCTGAGCGGATTTGCCAGCACCAACAAGGCAATAATTATCTCAACTACGCCCAGTCCATTAGAGAAGCTGTAGGTATTATTCGCTGCTTGCCATTCCCGCTCCTGCGGTTTAAATTCCCCTTCATGCGTCAAATGCTGCTGATACTCTTGCGGATGTTCATAAAAAAATGACATTAGCGGACTGTTGGCCACGAATGGCGTAATACTGTCGGCTTCGTATGGAACGAATTTTAATAATCCAATCCAGATAAACACAATGGCGATGCTCAGGCGAATCAGGGCTAATCCGATGCGATCGGCCTTGCCCAGTAAGCGAAGATATTTTTCCATACTAACCGCCCTTACTTGTACAAAATCGCCGTAGCGTAAGTGCTGCTGTCAATACGCATTGAGGTGATTTTCCACGATGATGCCTGTTTCTCCTGCGCCAGCTTTGCAATGGCCTCCTCAATCACAGAAGGCGCGGCGGAGACGGCTGACACGCTAACGTGGGCAATTTCGGTTGGCGACTGCGCCAGCGCGGAAAACGTGACAGGTGCAGTCAGTAAAGAGGTCATCAGTAAAGTTGCTTTCAACATATTCATTTCTATTTCCATTAACCAGTCAATTCAGTGTTAATATAATAAACTCACACATTCTATTTATTGCCATCCGTAACGCCAGAATAACTGTTCATACGTATTATTTAGGTACTGTGCTACACGCATAAAAAAAGCCCCACACGGGTGGGGCAAAAAGGCAGACACAGCGTTTTATTATTTAACTAATGCGAATAGATCGTTCAATGATTCGCTCATGCTCGGGTGGGTAAATATTTGGTCACGTAAAACGGTATAGGGTAACCCGGCATCCATAACGGTTTTAACGATATTAATTATTTCATGTGAATCTACACACAATAGCGAGACACCTAATATCCGTTGGTTATTCACATCAACCACGGCTTTGAGCATACCGCGCGTATCATCCATCACCCGAGCCCGCGGGATCGCCGTAACGGGTAACATCACGACCTGAACCTCCGCCCCGCTGGCTCTGGCCTGCGCTTCACTCATCCCCACGCGAGAAAGCGGCGGTGTCATAAACACGGAATACGGCACATTCTGGCGGTCGCCGGTGTTGCGCAACCCATCGCCCAATAAACTGTCGCGCACAATGCGGAAATCATCCAGCGAGATATAGGTAAATTGCAATCCGCCAGTCACGTCGCCCATGGCCCAGATATTATCTGCCGAGGTGCGCAGATATCTATTCACGATAATTCCGCCCCGCTCGTTGACGTCCACGCCAGCATTTTTCAGTTGCAGTGCTTCCGTTGCCGGTTTACGCCCCGAGGCGATCAGTAGCGCGTCCACCGAATGCGTCTCTTCTGGCATCTGTATCTGTACCGCACCGTCCTGGGACGATACAGAGTGTACATTGGCATTCAGAATCAGCTCGACACCTTTGTCGCGCAAAATGCGGGCAATGGCATCAGCGACATCCCGGTCTTCACGCGGTAAAAATAGCGGCGCGGCTTCAAAGATAGTGACCTTGCTTCCAAAATTGGCAAACATGGACGCGAATTCCACGCCAATGTACCCGCCGCCCAAAATCCCCAACCGCTGAGGACGCTGCGCCAGATTCAGCAATCCAGTGCTGTCGAATACGCCAAGTGTGCTGGATAATCCTTTAATATCAGGCATCGTCGACTGCGCACCGGTATTAATGAAAATCTTCTCGCCGCGAAGTTCACGCGTGCCGGTCGCCTGGATGACCCGCACAGTATGGTTGTCAACAAACTCAGCGCGCCCTTCAATCACATCGACATTGTCCAGACCGGCAAGGTTATGGAAATTTTTATCACGCAGAAAGCGAACAACGTCTGTTTTGCGTTGCATTGCGGCGACAAAGTCATGCTGCATTTCGGCATCATGCACCAGCGTTTTAGTGGGTATACAGCCGATATTGATACATGTCCCGCCATACATGGTGTTGGACTGCTCAATAATCGCCACCTTCCAGTCTGCTTTTGCCAACGTCGCCGCCAGCGTTTTACCTGCTTTGCCAAAACCAATAATGATCGCCTGATACTGATTCATACTGCCTCTTTGCAAAATCACTGTTCATTTGTTAACCCGAAGTATAAGGACTGACGAACATGAACAGCGTATCCATAACGCGCTTATTTATGTCAAATCGTCTAAAGTGAACCATGCAAATTTGTGAAAGCACAAACCATATTACCAACTAACCATCTGATGGTATTAATTTAATATAAAATTATAGCGATAATGGCGATATCTCCCCAAGGGTATAAAATTGTTCAGGAGTCTTTATGGACGCGCTTAGCCGATTATTAACGCTTAATGACCCGCAGGGGTCTATTGATAAAAACTGCTTGTTGAGCAGAGACTGGCAGTTGCCACATGCGGCGGGAGAGCTGTCGGTTATTCGCTGGCATACGGTAACTCAGGGTGCGGCTCAGCTTGATCTCCCGGACGGCTCGTCCTACACGCTGCATCCTGGCGCAGTGGTTATGCTGGCACAAAACTCCGCCCACAGGCTGTGCCAGTCAGGCGAGGAACAAACGCATCTCGTCTGCGGAAGCCTACGGTTGCAGGCATCTTCACGCTATTTTTTAACCGCACTGCCGGAATTGCTCATTCTGGCCCCCGAGGAAAATAGCCCTGTTGGTCAGTGGCTGAGAGCCATGATTGAACTGCTGCAACGGGAATCAATGAGCACGCTGCCAGGTTCTGAGGTGGTATGCAGCCAGCAATGCGCCACGTTGTTTACCCTTGCTGTACGCGAGTGGCTGACACGGGCCGCGCCGGGCAAAAACATGTTGAATCTGCTGCTGCATCCCAAACTGGGGGTTATCGCTAACCTGATGCTGGAGTTGCCCGCTCATCCGTGGACTGTCGAAGAGCTGGCGCAGCGCGCGCATATGTCGCGGGCCAGCTTCGCGCAACTGTTTCGTGAAGTCTCAAACTCCACGCCGCTCGCGGTCTTAACCACATTGCGTCTGCAATTCGCCGCCCAGATGTTAGCGCGTGATTCACGGCCGTTGATCGTGATTGCTGAGGCGGTGGGCTATGCCAGCGAATCATCGTTTCACAAAGTCTTTCTGCGTGAATACGGCCGCACGCCGGGTGAGTACAGAAAGCGGGTCAAGGCGCTGGAAAAATAGCGTTGCGCCGTATTACGTTCTCCGGCGCAACGCTATTCAGGCGTTATTTCTGCGAACGATGGCGGTGCAGCCACATCAGCTTATACGCCGCCGGAATGATAAACAGCGACAGCAGCGGCGCGGTGATCATACCGCCAATCATCGGGGCGGCAATCCGGCTCATCACCTCCGACCCGGCCCCGGTGCCCCATAAAATCGGCAGCAGGCCGGCAATAATCACCGCCACGGTCATCGCTTTGGGGCGCACGCGAAGCACCGCCCCGTGATACAGCGCCTCATCCAGCTTAGCCACCGTAAAGGTCTGCGGATTTTCCAGCGCGGGCTCCGCCTCAATGGCGTGACGCAAATACATCAACATCACCACGCCAAACTCGGCGGCAACACCTGCCAGCGCAATGAATCCAGTGCCGGTCGCCACCGACATATGGAACCCCATCCAGTAGAGGAACCAGATCCCACCCACCAGTGCAAACGGCACGCTGGTGATAATCAGCAACGCTTCACCAAAACGACGGAACGCCAGATACAGCAGCACGAAGATGATCATCAACGTCATCGGCACCATCAGTTTGAGCTTATGGCTGGCGCGTTCAAGCAGCTCAAACTGGCCCGAAAACGCCACACTGGTCCCCGGTTTTAGCTGGACGTTTTCGGCAATCGCTTTTTTCAGATCGTTTACTACCGAGACCATGTCACGATCGCGGGCATCGATGTAGATCCAACTGGTCGGGCGTGCGTTCTCGGTTTTCAACATCGACGGACCTGAAACAACCTTCACATCCGCCACATCCGCCAGCGTGATTTGTTGCTTCATGGGCGTCAGGACCGGCAATTGCCGTAACGCTTCCGGACTGTCGCGATAGCTTTGCGGGTAGCGAAGATTGATCGGATAGCGGGCAATCCCTTCCACCGTTTCGCCCACCATCGCGCCGCCGACTGCCGAGGTAATGAACAGCTGTACATCACCTACGGTCATGCCATAACGCGCGGCTTTTTCACGTTGAATATCGACGCTGAGATAGCGCCCGCCTTCCAGACGTTCCGCCAGCGCAGACGCGACACCCGGCACGGTCCTCGCCACCTCTTCGATTTGCTCCGCCGTGGCGTCAATGTCCGCCAGCACGGTACCTGAGACCTTAATCCCGATTGGACTTTTGATCCCGGTAGACAGCATGTCGATGCGGTTACGAATCGGCGGTACCCACAGGTTTGCCAGGCCCGGCAGCCGGACCGTTTTATCCAGTTCCTCGATGATTTTGTCCATCGTCATCCCCGGACGCCACTGATCCTGCGGTTTCAACTGGATGGTGGTTTCAACCATTTCCAGCGGCGCGGAATCGGTGGCGGTTTCGGCCTTACCGGTTTTACCAAATACCCGCGCCACTTCCGGCACGGTCATGATCAGCTTGTCGGTTTTTTGCAGCATATCCGCCGCCTGCGCCGCCGAGATCCCCGGCAGGGTCGACGGCATATACAGCAGGTCACCTTCGTTGATCTGCGGTAAGAACTCGCCGCCGACTTTATTGAGCGGGAAAATAACCGTCAGGATCGACAACACCGCCACCAGCAGGGTGGCCTTCGGCCAGTGCAGCACCTTCAGCAACAGCGGATGATAAATGCGGATCAGAAAACGGTTAAGCGGGTTACTGCTTTCCGCCGGGATCGTGCCGCGGATCCAGAATCCCATCAGGATTGGGATCACCACAATCGCCAGCAATGCGGCCCCAGCCATGGCATAGGTTTTGGTGAACGCCAGCGGGCCAAACAGTCGCCCTTCCTGCCCCTCAAGGGTGAAAATAGGGATAAACGACAGGGTAATAATCAGCAAACTGATGAATAGCGCCGGTCCCACTTCCACCGAGGCGTTTGTGATCACCTGCCAGCGCGTGGCGTTATCCAGCTTTTCTCCCGGATGCTGATGCGCCCACTCTTCCAGCCGCTTATGCGCGTTCTCAATCATCACAATCGCGGCATCAACCATCGCCCCTACAGCAATGGCGATGCCGCCAAGCGACATAATGTTGGCGTTCAGTCCCTGGAAATGCATCACAATAAACGCAATACACAGCCCTAGCGGCAGGGAAATAATGGCGACCAGCGCCGAGCGGATATGCCACAGGAACAGCGCACACACCAGCGCCACAACGATAAACTCTTCCAGCAACTTGTAGCTCAGGTTATCAATCGCGCGGTCGATAAGCTGACTGCGATCGTATGTTGTAACTACCTCAACGCCTTCCGGCAGGCTGCTTTTCAGCGTCTCAAGTTTGGCTTTGACGGCGGAGATTACGTCACGTGCATTTTTACCCGAGCGCAGGATCACCACGCCGCCCGCCACTTCGCCTTCACCATTCAGTTCAGCGATGCCACGGCGCATTTCCGGTCCAATTTGCACGCGGGCAACATCGCGCAGGTAAACCGGCACACCGTCAGCCCCGGATTTCAGCACAATAGTATTGAAGTCATCGAGGGTTTGCAGATACCCGCTGGCACGCACCATGTATTCCGCTTCCGCCATCTCCACGGATGAGCCACCCGCCTCCTGGTTAGACGCATCCAGCGCCGATTTCACCTCAGCCAGGCTGATACCGTATTGCGTCAGCTTCATCGGGTCGATAACCACCTGGTACTCTTTGACCACACCGCCTACCGACGCCACTTCTGCGACATTGGGAATCGTTTTCAGCTCATACTTTAAAAACCAGTCCTGCAGAGAACGCAGCTCGGCCAAATCGTGTTTGCCGCTGCGGTCCACCAGCGCATATTCAAAGATCCAGCCGACGCCGGTGGCATCCGGCCCCATTTCCGCGCTGACGCCTGCGGGCAGTTTTCCCTGCACCTGGTTGAGATATTCCAGTACGCGGGAGCGTGCCCAGTAAGGGTCGGTGCCGTCTTCAAAAATGACATACACGTAAGAGTCACCAAACTGCGAGAAACCGCGCACCGTTTTCGCACCAGGCACCGACAGCATGGTGGTGGTCAGAGGATAAGTGACCTGATTCTCAACGATTTGTGGCGCTTGTCCCGGATAGCTGGTTTTAATAATCACCTGCACATCAGAGAGATCCGGCAGTGCATCTACTGGGGTGTTGATAATGGTCCATGTTCCCCAAATACTGAGGAACAACGCCCCCATCATCACCAGAAAACGGTTAGCCACTGAGCGGCGAATAATCCATTCAATCATGTGTTATATCCTCAGTGTGAATGGGTCGCCGGGGTCGGCATTGCGGGCATAGCCGCGGCGTCTGGCGTCCCACTCTTCCGGGCGCGCATGCGGTCCAACGCCCCGGCGATATTCGCCTCGGAATCAATCAGGAACAGGCCGCTGGAGACCACCTTCTCACCTTCCGTCAGACCGGAGCGGATAGCCGTTAGCCCCTGAGATTCATGGAATACGGCAACCTGCTTCGGCACAAAGCGTCCGTCGTTATCCACGGTGATCACCCGCTGCTCGCTGCCCGTATCAATCAGCGCTTTGGACGGGATCAGCAGCATCGGCTCACTTTGTGTTTTCAGCTTGAGGTAAGCATTCATCCCCGGCTTGAGTGCCTCGTCAGGGTTTTCGACCTGCAAACGTAACTGGAGGGTACGCGTCGTGGCATCCACGCTCGGCAAAATACTCCACTTGCTGATGGTGAATGTTTTATCCGGCCAGGCGGGTACGGTAATCGCAAACTGCGAGGCGTCTTTAATCAGCCAGGCGATAGACTCCGGGACCGATGCGCTGACCCACACCGGATCCATGCCCTGAATTTTTGCTACCACGTTATCTTTCGAAATGTTCATGCCGGTGCGCAAATCAAAGGCGGTGATCACCCCATCGATGGGCGCGCGCAGGGTGAAGCGGGTTTGAATTTTCCGCGTCGATTTTAAGCGCTGGATGTCCTGTTCGGGCATCCCGGCCAGACGCAATCTTTCGAGAATACCGTCGACTTGAGTGGCGGTACCGCCGGTCTCGCGCAGCAGAAGATATTCGCTCTGCGCTTCAACCCAGTCGGGGATGGTCAGATCAATCAGCGGCGCGCCTTGCTTAATTTTATCGCCAACGGTCAGCGGATACACTTTTTCGATAAATCCCGCTGAGCGGGCTTGCACAATCACAAACTGATATTCGTTATAGCTAACGTTGGCCGGGAACGTTTGTGCATACTGCAGCGGTCCACGACGTACGGCCTCGGTTTTTAGCCCCAGATTTTGGGTTTGCGTCGGATCGATTCGCACCCCTGCGGCGGCGTCGCTCGCGGTCTCTTCATCGGCATATTTCGGGATCAGATCCATATCCATAAACGGCGATTTACCCGGCTTATCAAAACGGGTATTCGGATACATCGGGTCATACCAGAACAGGACTTTACGCGCTTCTTTTTGCGCATCGGGGCCACTGTCAGTCGGGACGTTTGCTGATGACAAATAAGGATAGATACCGACGGCAATAACCCCACCGACAATCATGCTGGCAAGAATAAGCGCGGTATTTTTAATATTTAAAGACGCCATAGTGATTTCCATTGCGCGAGTGTCTCACCCGCGTTCAGAGAAAACGGGTGAGAATAAAAGAGACCTGCGACTGCGTTATTGACTGACGTGAATATCACGTAATACAGAGAGATTTCCCTGTTGAACAAAGGTAAAGGCGACCTTATCGCCGGGCTTAATATCATCAGCCTTCGTTTCCGGGACCAGCGTAAATCGCATGGTCATCGCAGGCCAGTTCACCGCCGGAATAGGTTCGTGCTTGATGGTGATTTTTTTGCTCGCCATATCAATAGATTCAATCACGCCCGTGGCGCTGATGACTTGCTCCTGCTGGGTAGCGGGCTGCATATTCATCATCTCGCCATGCTGATGCTCATTGGCCTGAGCGTTAAACATGACCACAGACAACACAGTAAACAAAGCGGCTTTAGCGGTACTTTTCATGTCATATACTCCTGAGAATTTATAATTAAATATCATTCAACCCAGCCGCCGCCTAAGGCAGCAAACAGCTTAATTTCATTAACCTGCTGGTCGTAATTAAGATCGAGCAGTGATTGCCGGGTAGCGAATAAAGAACGCTCTGCATCCAGTACTTCGATATAACTCACCGCACCATGTTGATAGAGCGCTCTGGCGCGTTGCAGCGTGATTTGCAAAGAGTCCAGATAGCGCTGCTGAGCGGTAATTTGATCTGCCAGGCTTTGGCGCAACACCAGCGCATCCGCCACTTCTTTAAACGCGTTCTGGATTTTTTGTTCGTAATTCACCACCGACTGCTGCTGACGAATTTCGGCCAAATCGAGGTTTGACTGATTACGTCCGGCGTTAAAAATCGGAATATCGATTTTGGGTACGAAATTCCACATGCCGCTGGCGGCATTAAATAAGCTGGAGAGGTCACTGCTGCTACCCGATAGCGAACTGGTGAGGGTAATGGACGGGAAAAAGGCCGCCCGTGCAGCACCGATGTTGGCATTTGCCGCCATTAATGCATGCTCGGCTTCTAAAATATCCGGTCGCTGAAGCAGTATTTGCGATGGCAGCGACGGCGGTAGCGTCACCGCGTTGATATCACCGTGGCTGCGTGCCCGGTCATCCGGTAATTTCCCGTAGGTGCCAAGCAACAGTTGCAGCGCATTATTCGCCTGCGCCAGTTCGCCTTTACGTTTGGCAATATCGGCGCGCGTGCTTTCAATTACGCCCCGCGCCTGTTCCAGCGCCAGCACGTTGGTGCTACCGGTTAACAGTTGTTTCTCAACAAAAGCGTATGAACGCTGATAGTTTTGCAGCGTCTCTTCGGCAATTTTCAGCTGCGCGTAAGCCAGTCGCTGGTTGAAATAACTTTGCGAGACGTTGGAAATTAACAAGATATGCACCGCCCGACGCGCTTCTTCACTGGCAAAGAAATTCTGTCGTTCGGCTTCACTCATATTTTTCAGGCGACCGAAGAAATCCAAATCGAAACTGAGATTCAGCCCGGCCTCAAATTCTTTCTGCGTGCTGGTTTCGCCTTTAAATTTGCCGCTATAGGTACCGCTGGAGCCAGCATTAAGCTGCGGATAGCGGTCTGCGTCCGTCACCCCATATTGTGCTCGTGCTTCCTGAACCTTGAGGGTGGCCATGCGCAGATCACGGTTATTCAGCAACGCCTCGCCAATCAGCGTTTTCACCTGATCATCAACGAAAAAGGTGCGCCAGCCCGTATCCTGGTATCCCTGTGGTGCCGGTACCAGCGCATTCTGGCTCAACGAAAATTGCTGCGGTATCGGCATTGCCGGACGCTGATACTCCGGCGCCAGCGAACAACCGGCCAGAATAAAAACAACGCTGAGAGTAAGAAGCTTAAATTTGCACATAGTTCTTTTCGTCCAAACCGGACTGGAATGTGAATTTATTACCGTGCACCTTACCGAATCGACTCTGTTTAAGCGGTGACAGGAAAATGACAAAGCTGTCATTTTCCCAATAACTCATTGCTATCCGATCCCGCTTCTCTAGAATTGAAACCCGCACAGCCAGTGGGTGAAGGAGAATGTGATGAAGATTTTGGTCGTCGAAGATGAGAAAAAAACCGGCGAATACCTGACGAAGGGCCTGACGGAAGCCGGTTTTGTTGTCGATTTGGCGGATAACGGCCTGAACGGGTATCACCTGGCCATGACCGGCGATTATGACCTGATCATCCTCGACATCATGCTGCCTGACGTGAACGGTTGGGATATCGTGCGTATGTTGCGCAGCGCTAACAAAGGCATGCCGATTCTTCTCCTCACCGCGCTGGGCACGATTGAACACCGGGTCAAAGGCCTGGAACTGGGGGCGGATGATTATCTGGTGAAACCCTTCGCCTTTGCCGAACTGCTGGCTCGGGTCAGAACGCTGCTGCGCCGTGGCGCGGCAGTGATTGTCGAAAGTCAGTTTCAGGTTGCGGATTTAATGGTTGATCTGGTCAGCCGAAAAGTCACCCGCAGTGGCACCCGCATTACCCTTACCAGCAAAGAATTTACGCTGCTCGAGTTTTTCCTGCGCCATCAAGGGGAAGTATTACCCCGCTCGCTGATTGCCTCACAGGTCTGGGACATGAATTTTGACAGCGACACCAATGCGATTGACGTCGCCGTGAAGCGCCTGCGTGCCAAAATTGATAATGACTTTGAACCGAAGCTGATTCAGACCGTACGCGGTGTGGGATATATGCTTGAGGTACCGGATGGCTATTAAACGCCTGCAGCGCCCTTTTTCGCTGGCCACGCGACTGACCTTTTTTATCAGCCTGGCAACCATCGCTTCGTTTTTCGCCTTCGCCTGGATAATGATCCACTCGGTGAAAGTCCATTTTGCCGAGCAGGATATCAACGATTTAAGAGAGATCAGCACCACGCTGGAACGGATCCTTAATCAACCCAACGAACCGGAATCCCGGCGGCTGGAAATCTTAAAAAACGTGGTTTCCGGTTACTCTAACGTTATTATTTCACTGGAAGATGCTAACCAAAAAGCCATTTTCCATTCACCTGGTGCGCCGGATCTGCGTCAGTTTATTACCCATGCGAAACCGGATAAAAACGCCGGTAATAATAATGTCTTTTTAATCTCCGGCCCCATGCTACGCACGCAAAATCACGATCACGGAGAAAACACGCCCTCCAACTGGCGCATGATTCGTTTGCCGGTAGGCCAGTTAGCGGACGGCAAACCGGCCTGGACGCTGTATATGGCGTTATCGATAGACTTTCATCTGCACTATATTAACGATCTGAAAAACAAGCTAATTATGACGGCGTCGCTGATCAGCATGATGATTATTTTCATCGTATTGTTCGCCGTCTATAAAGGTCATGAACCGATCCGTAACGTCAGTCGCCGTATCCAGAACATTACCTCCAAGAATCTCGATGTCCGCCTCGATCCCCAGGCCGTACCGATAGAGCTGGAGCAGCTGGTCGGGTCGTTTAACCATATGATCGAACGCATCGAGGATGTGTTTAAACGCCAGTCTAATTTCTCAGCGGATATTGCCCATGAGATCCGCACCCCCATCACCAATCTGGTCACCCAAACGGAAATCGCACTTAGCCAGCCCCGTAGCCAGAAAGAGCTGGAAGATGTGCTCTATTCCAATCTCGAAGAGTTTGGCCGAATGTCGAAGATGGTGAGCGACATGCTGTTCCTGGCACAGGCGGACAATAATCAATTGATCCCGGAAAAGACGGCACTCAACCTGGCGGATGAGGTCGGTAAGGTGTTTGACTTTTTCGAGGCGTGGGCAGAAGAGCGCGAGGTAAGTTTACGCTTTGAGGGCCGCGCATGCTGGGTGTCTGGCGATCCGTTAATGCTGCGCAGAGCCCTGAGCAATTTGCTGTCGAACGCCATGCGTTACACTCCCAAGGGCCAGTCGGTGACCGTACGGGTAAAAGAGGCGGACGAACAGGTACACATTATTGTTGAGAATCCCGGCACGCCCATCGCCGCGGAGCATCTGCCGCGACTGTTCGACCGTTTCTATCGCGTAGACCCATCACGACAGCGTAAAGGTGAAGGGAGCGGCATTGGCCTGGCGATTGTGAAATCAATTGTCGCGGCCCATCAGGGAAAGGTGGCGGTCACCTCTGACACCCGCGCTACCCGCTTTATTCTGACACTGCCAAAACACGCAAATTAGCCCTGCAGGGTGGCACGAATGTGCCATCCGCTGACCTGCTGGCATTTTTATTGATTCTCTGACGTAACCGTCATAATTCTGTCACCTCGCTGAGCGCGCCTGCTTATTATCATTTCTTCCGTAAACCCATACTGGAGAAATATGATGAACAAGATGTCTTCTTTTTTTTCTATTGCATTTTTTATCTCAGCTGGCGTGAATGCCGCAGAAAGTGTTGATACCCATCAACAGGCGGCGATGGCCCATGAAATGATGAATAATAGCGATGCCCCTGCCCATCAGAAAATGGTGCAGGCACATCAGACGCAAGCACGTAATAGTCAGTCCACTAAGGCCGTTGCGCCGTCATTTTCACAAATGGATGAGCATGAAAAAGCAATGGTTGTACATGAGTCAATGAATAACGGTCATGCGTTTTCACATCAGCAACAGGCAGAAAAACATCGCCAACAGATCCCCGCATAGGGATAACTCATGTACTATTCTGGATGAATAACACCACTCTCCCATTACGGATGGAAATTCCATGAATAAGCTATTCAGCGCCTTTGATTTTCAGCAAACACGTCAGCGCCTGCTGGCCAACATAAAATCACATGGCCTTGTTTTATTTGGCGAGTTTGATCATGCCAAAGCTGCTGCCGAGGTGGAGTTAATACTTCCACCCACTACGGTACTTATTTTTGGTAACCCCAAAGGGGGTACTGCTCTAATGTTGCAGCATCCAGAATTAGCGCTCGACTTACCCTTCAGAGTATTAATTAGCCAGCAACCGGACGGGCTGGTTTGGGTCGGTTTTCATCCGGTCGAAACGCTGGAGAAATACGGGCTGGATACGCATGCTATTCAGGCACTAAAAAAACTGGAAAATCTTGTAGAACAAAGCATTGCCAGCATTGACTGAGTCACACACGCAGGCTTATTGTTCAATAAGTCTGCATTTCTCATTACCTCCTTCATTCTTTCTCTCCTCGATTAATGTCAATATTAATATTCCATTAAATCGCACATCAAAAATTAAACAACCTCCAGAATAATAAATGAATTGTATACAATACGTAAAATACCTACGTATTATGTTGTATACCACCATAATTTAACGCCCTCAGAAAATATAAATTAGGAATCCCCCTGGTATTCACCGTTAATATTTAATGGGAAACTTTCTTCGTCATAAACATGACAGCAATAAAATCAATATTCCTATAAATAAATTTAATGATGATAGTGAGTAACAGAATGAATAAACGTCTGCTGGCCATCTTTGTTCTGGGTCTGACAACCGCGACAACTGCATGCGCCATTACCCCGGCGATGCAGAAAAAATATGAACGCTCAGGCTGTACACAAATGAGTGAACTCAACGGTTGCGATGTGAATAAATCCTATGAGTGGAACCGCGATCACGGGTTTATCGACAATGCGGAAAACCATCATCAGCGCCATCATCGTCATGATGAAGACCGCCAGAACAGCGGTAATCAGGATAATCATGACCAGGCCGGTATCGACGGTAAGTTCACCGGTAATTACGTGGCTAAATTTGAAAACGGTCAACGCAGCGTTGATATTCACGTAGAAGATTCCGGCGTTTACATCAACGGCAATGAAGTACGCGATGTGAATACCTATAAAGATACGATGACCTTCCGCGTGGGATATGCCACTTACACCCTGAAAGCGAACGGCCGCGGAAGCTGGAACGATAGCGACGCCGGTAACGCTGGCAAGATTGTGCGTGAATAACGGATGACACCACAATGAAAAAACTGATATCTGCACTGGTAATCATGGCCAGCCTGGCAGGCTGTGCTGAGCATCCGTACCTGTCTGCCGCAGCCGCAGGTGTAGGCGCTGCAGCGGTTGCCACGGCGATTGCTAACCACAAGAATCGTGAATCCAAACGCGATAAAGAGCATAAACGCCAGGAGCAGGAAGACAGAGAAAACCAGCACGCCTGGCGACATCACCACCGCCATGACGACGACAACGACCAGTACTATCGCCGCTGAGTAGCCCCGAAGAGCGCTGAGATCACAGCGCTCTTACCTTCTGTGCGTTACAGTATGATGCTTTAACGCCGGAGTCTGGTATGGCTTTAACCCTTACGGTATTGCTTGAAAACACACGCGCTGCCGGTGCTGACAAATCATTGCAGGCAGCCCCTGGGTTAAGCCTGCTCGTCCAGGATGAAACAACCTCTGTTTTGTTTGATACCGGGCCGGATGACAGCTTTAAGCTGAATGCCGCGAGAATGGGCGTTGACCTGTCTCAACTTACCGCCGTGGTACTCTCGCACGGGCATTATGATCACTGTGGCGGCGTGCCGTGGCTGGCGGATAATACGCACGTCATCTGCCATCCACACATTGCCTGCGAGCGTTATTCTGCAATCACCGTTGCCGGATATAGCCAAAAAATCAAAAAATTATCACGCGAGAATGATTACTCTCGCCTGCATATGACCTATACCCGCGAGCCATTCCCGATTAGTGAGCGCTTTCTGTGGTCCGGAGAAATAAACGTGCCGACGCCACAGGCTTACGGCGTTATTCAGG
Organism: Citrobacter freundii; assembly: GCF_029717145.1. Lineage (NCBI taxonomy): Bacteria > Pseudomonadati > Pseudomonadota > Gammaproteobacteria > Enterobacterales > Enterobacteriaceae > Citrobacter > Citrobacter freundii. Next base: position 3,463,151 of record NZ_CP099222.1, read on the forward strand.
AGCAAACACCCCAACCGGATTACATCACCGACGAAGGCGTATTGATTTATCAGTCTGAGCGTGGACTGATCATTATTACCGGCTGCGGGCATCGAGGAATAGAGAACATCGTCCGCCATTGTCAAAACATTACGGGTATCACCAGGATCTACGCCCTGATCGGCGGCTTTCATTTACGCGCGGCGTCGCCGCAAAAATTGTGGAAAACGCGTCGGTTTCTCCGTCAACAAAAGCCCGAAAAGTTGCTCGGCTGTCATTGCACCGGTTCGTGGGGACGTTTTTGGCTGCCCGGAACAGACGCGCCAGCAACGGGAGATGTGATTGTTCTGGCTGAGTGAGCACAGCGAATATGAACATAAAGATCGTCAAAATGATATTGAACATTCATCACATTATTCACATCAATATTGATTGATACACACAACCTTGATCTGGTCACTTATCATACAGAAATAGCCTTCACTACACTCAAATTAGCGGTATAACAAACAAGAGGTGGTGAATATGTATCGTTCTATTCTGGTGCCGATTGATATCTCTGAAACCGATGTAACGCGTCAGGTGATCCCACAGGTCGAGGCGCACGCAAAAACCGCAAAGGTCCATTTTTTAGCCGTTATCCCTACTGTCCCATTCTACGCATCACTGGGACTGGCCTACTCCAATGAATTCCCGGACAGAAGCGGCATTCAAGCTAAGGCCACCGAAAAGCTGCAAGAGATTGTTAAACAATTCAACATTCCTGCCGGCAGGACGGAACTGCACGTCGTTTACGGCCCGCCTAAAGATCAGATCTTAAAGTTAGCGGAAGCGGTAGATGCAGAACTCGTCATCATCGGTTCGCATAAGCCGGGTTTTAGCACTTATCTGCTGGGTTCAACGGCCTCCGCCGTGGTGCGCCACGCAAAATGCCCGGTGCTTGTAGTGCGGTGACATGCCGACAAAAGACCATACATACGGGAGCGAATCAGCTCCCGTTCTTATTCGTTTCGGATTTCCTGAGTCTCGCAGAAAAAGTCAAATACGGAGCGAAAGGTGGTTTGTTGCAATGCGAATACGACAGGGATGATTAGAGAGGAATGCTGTAAAATGGTACGCCCTGTAGGATTCGAACCTACGACCTACGGCTTAGAAGGCCGTTGCTCTATCCAACTGAGCTAAGGGCGCATTGCGAAGTGAAAACTTCATGCGGATGAAACGCGTGAATTATACGGTCAGCGCCTGCTGAGTCAATGCCTTTTGTTCTGGTTGCTTGCGAAGTGTACGAATGGTGGTTTTTTCTGCTCGTCCACGGGTATCCAGGAAATCACCTGGTAACAACTGAGGCGCCGTAAAGCCCGGTTTAAGGTTAAATGTATTTAGAAAATTAATGATTTTGCTTAACATTCTCCTACACCCTTCCCTGCGGTTTAGGATCCCTTCAATGTTAAGTATCGCCATCAAAGACGAAAATAGTCACTTCGAACATGGTCTGAAAATCATCATTACTCGTCTGACGAATCAGTGGCGTCAGGAGATTTGCTTCTTGCCTGTCGACGATATCGATCGTGCAGACATCGCCTTTTTATCGCTGGATGAAGAGTGGCTCAGCGCGGGCTGTTACGAAATTCCCCGCCACACCCGTCACCAACATCGGGTCATTATTTGCAGCAAATGCGATAAAGATAAGCTGATGTTCAGGCCCTGCCTGTACATGCTACCGCTGATTTATCGCGAAGATGATGTCGAAGAGATCGGCAAAAAAATGGTACTCATTTTGCAAAAACGCGCACTCCGTTCCAGCGTCCCTGCCACCATCTGTCACTACTGCACCACCCGCAACTTTTCCATTGCAGAGCGTCAGTTTTTAATGTTCCTCGCCAGCGGATATACCTCCGCCGAAACCGCACAGCTTCTTGCACTCAGTGAGGTAGAAGCGAAGGTAACGCGTCGGAGTATTATGAGAAAACTGCAGGTGAAAAATGAACAACAATTCTTAAGATACATTCGGGTTAACCTGAGTTTTCTACAAAATTGAACCGTTTCTTATGCGCTGGAAACTTTATGAGAAATGTCTCATGTGCAATTAAGTATATGCGCCTACTGCCCCCATTTCTATGCTGCCACAATAATGCCTATGTGTTATTTCCGGGGTAAAAATAAAACACTCTCGGTAATATTTGCTCCGCGTGGGAGAATATCATGATGCCGAGCCTGTTATTGTGCAACGATAAATATGAGTACGCACATCCTTCAATAAAAAATGATGCTAACGTTCTACTTTCAACACTGAAATTAGAACCCATTGTCGAGTTATCGACTTCGCACCGATACGGCTTTGAAGTCCTGACCCACCTCCCGCGAAAAATGAATAGCGAGAACTATTTTCGCCAGCTTTCTTTCGCACAACAACAAAGCCTGTTTTATCGCCAAATAGCCAACATCGTACATTATCAGCCCGGCTACGTTTATTCACTGAACCTGCCGATGAAGGCCTTTCTGAACTGGACGTCATTTCATTGGCGTGATGTTACGTATCCACCTAACCTTGTCATCGAAATACAGGACCCTGCTACATTCCTTTTGCTCAATGTTGCTCAACGCCATGTGGCGTATAACGCTATGCAGCATGTTGAAGCGTCAGGCACCCCTATCTGGATGGATGACGTCAATGAAGAATTACTCATCGCATTCATTGAGGCTAATTGGCACCTGTCAGGCATTAAACTGGATAAAAATACCTTTTGGACACTGAGTAAAAAACCCAGCAGGCTCCAGCAGATCATTAAGAAAGGACAAGCAATCGCAAATCAGGTGATTGTCGAAGGGATTGAAACCCAAACGCACAAGGAAATTGCCCAGCGAGCCGGCGCAAATTTGGGGCAGGGGTATTTATGGCCCGCCATTTATCCAGGGCAGGAGAAATAAAACGGAAAGGAAAACAGGAAGGATGCGCAGCGTACTACGTCGGGAACGACATCGCCGTTTACAAAACACTCACTGTACCCATCAATATCATCACTGTGCGCCGCAGGTATTTGACCGGCTTGAGTATCTGGCACAAAAAATCAATTATACATTACCGGGAGACACTGTATCTCAGGCAATTATCACCACTGATTACTATCTCGCATTTACACTGAACCGCTATTTATTTTCAGGTACCCGTACGGCTGTTTTCCAGAATTTTGAGTCGGCGCTCGACAGTCTGCAATCCCCTGAATCCAGTCAGTTAGTGATTGATATGGAAGGATTGCCATTCTCGTATTTCGAGACGATCCAACAGTTACGCCTGCTGGTTAAACAGCGTAATGACATACAGATTTTTTTATTACTCAACGATAATGACGAAAGTCTGGGTAAATTTATTGCCATGACCGGTCCTTTTTATGTTCTCCCCCGCCGTCAGCGCCTTGCAGACATACGTCACGCTTTATTATCGCCAAATCTAAATAATATTCATTCTTCGCGTTTAAACCTGGCTGACTGGGAGATGGTTTCATTACTATTGCAAGGTGAATCCTTAAAAAAGATTGCCTGCATACAAAACCGGCCTTACCACCGGGTTATCTATCGTCTGAATCAACTGATTACGTACCTCGGATTGCCACACCGCCAACGTTTTTTGCATCTGATACACCGTCTTAACGCTACCTCTCATCATTTAATTTAACACCATAACCCTTTGTGAAATAAGATTTTTTAGGAAATTACTTATTTATCACTGAGACGCCCCATGTAATTTTTACATAAATTTAATATTTACAACTAATCCTGGTATTATGCCTGCGGCGTGCAAAGCACTTAACCCTACGAACTCTGTGCATTACGTCGTAATGGCCATCTAAGACCTCCTTAACAAAACCTAAACAATCAGCCTGTTGTGTTGTTTTTAGTATTTTAAAAAAACTTTCAATCTGCCATAATTAAAACAGAAGGAAAATAATACTAACAATCGTAAGCATATTGGGTTCTTTCAGGATATCGTAACAGCCATTAAGAAGTTACTTACCGCAAGACTTTTCCGAATGAGTAGAGTAGGTATAATCCCTACTGTTTAATGATTAATTGTAAATTTTTCCTGGTGTGAAATGGATATTCCACACACTCATTGTTCTTACCAAGAACGGCTGAATAAACAAGGATGAAGTCTTATTTATTCGGTTCTTCTCGCAGAACAACCCTTGGCTATTTGACAATATTAATAACGCCTGATGTTTTATCAAAATCGCAAGATACACGAACAGTTTGAGGCATACAACAATGAAACCAGCATCCGTTATCATTATGGACGAACACCCTATTGTCAGAATGTCGATAGAAGTGCTGCTCGAAAAAAATAGTAATATCGAAGTGGTACTGAAAACTGACGACAGTCGTACAGCAATTGATCACCTGCGCACCTATCCTGTCGATCTCGTCATTCTGGACATTGAACTGCCTGGTGCCGATGGATTTACCCTACTCAAGAGAATTAAATCACTGCAGGAAAAGACGCGGGTTCTGTTTCTGTCCTCAAAATCAGAATCTTTTTACGCCGGACGCGCTATCCGGGCAGGTGCAAATGGTTTTGTCAGTAAACGCAAGGACCTGAATGATATCTACAATGCGGTAAAAATGATCTTATCCGGTTATTCTTTTTTCCCGTCAGATACGCTTAACTTTATTAATAACATTAATATACGTAAAGGAGAGCTGAATGACATGCCGCTTTCCAATCGCGAGGTCACGGTGCTACGTTATCTGGCAAATGGGTTATCCAATAAAGAAATTGCAGAGCAGTTATTACTCAGCAATAAAACGATCAGTGCGCACAAAGCCAATATCTACTCCAAACTTGGTTTGCATACCATTGTCGAGCTGATCGATTACGCGAAAATGCATGAATTAATGTAACCCCACTCCCGACGAGATGACATTCGGGAGTGAGTGGTCAGTTATAGTTGATCATAAACGTCGCATCAGCCCTGGCAAGTCCGGGCTGGACCCCATCCGCTAAGGCAATATAGTTGGCGAAAAAGGTCAGTGTGGCATTGCCATTTTCGTCAATACTCACCGTCTGGCTCGCCTGTTCGAGCGGCAACCGTGTACGATCGCTGTCATGCAGTTCAATCGCCACCTTTTGCGCCATCGCCGTATTATCCAGCGCCAGTAGCGTGGTACCCGCTGCCGGCGTACCGGAAAAGGTGATTGACGCCGACCCAGGCGGGCAGCCTTCCAGCTTTAGCGAAAAAGGAACCGGTTGGGTGGTATCACCACTGGTTTTTAACTGCTTTGTCGGCCAGGTACCGAGGTCCACGTATTTATTACTGTCGCTGGCAATCACGGCACAGGTAAAGTCCACTACATTACCGCGCAACTCAATATTGATCTCACCCAACGACGTATCCGCCCTACTTAGCGAGGTAAACGACAGCGCGGCAGCAACCACCAACAGTATGCGAATGACCATTGCGCGCCTCTTAGTCATAATCTACTCGCAGATATCCACGGGCAGTAAATGGCCCTTCCGCCGGTTTATTGCCCGTCACGCTAACCGGCCACGCCCGGATACTGACGCTCGCCGCGGCGTTATCATCCAGGCGAAACGGAATGGTGCTGGACAGGTTGTTAGGTGTTAGCGGTACGCCGCTGCTGTCGGCAACAATAAAGCCTAAATCGGCGTTGTCCGACACCATCATTTGCCCCGAAGATTTTTCAGCCTCCACGCGCATGGTCAGGTAGGCCTGCGCGGCAACATTGGTACATTTTATGGCCATCGTTTTAGTCTGCGGATTAACGCCTTCTGGCCGATTTCCAGCCCCAGCTTTGCTAAACAACGACGCCCCGATATCACCAAAATCAAACTCGACAACCTGTCCGGCATTCACTTCGCAGTTTTGCGGCACCTCGACCTTGCCGCTGTAGCTGATGGTGTATACCGGCACACTCAGGGCATCGCCGATGCTGGTCGTGACATAGACCCTGAACATCGTTTGGCGGGGGATCGGTACCATGTTAATAAATGAGCGGATCACTTTTAATTTGAATACCAGCTTTGAATCCATGACGCCAAAGGGTTTCTGCTTAGGTACGTTTGGGTGAGTTCCCATACGAATATCGTTACGTGGAGGATAAAACAGCCCGGCATAGCTGTCGGTGATACTCATAGCCCCCAACAGGTAATCATTCAGCTTCAAATACTGAAAGCCCCCTTCCGTACTTTGCACCGGGAGTTCCGTCACGTAGCTGCGGTAGGTGTAATTTACCGTCGTCCCCGCAGGACAGGTCGCATTAACCCCAACCCAGCCGGACTTTTCCGGCAACGTCACGACCTGACCGGGGCGGTTATTACTGCTGTTAAAGACGTTCGACAGATCGTAAAACACATCCGTCGGCGTGCCGTTCGAATTCTGGCAGACCGTGGCCCATGACGAATTTGCCAGCAGCAGTAAAGCGCTCCCGAGTAACCAACCAGTTTGTCGTTTCATCGTATTATTCCTTTCATGCCGACGGGCGTTCGCAGGTCACATTGGTGAGCGTTACCGCCTGTTTCAGGCTCTCCTCAGGCAAGGCATAGTGCGCCGTACAGCGCGCGTTCGCGCCTTCGCCCCACTGGATCAGCAACTCACCTTTTAGCGGCAAACCGCTCAGGTAGATTTGTCCATCGTCTCCCACCATGCTGGTTACGCCGCTGGCGGTTTCACGCACAATGGAGCCAAACGGCACCGGTTTACCCGCCTGTTGCGCCGTAATTAACGCGCGCACGCCGATACGTGTATCAAACGCCGCTCTTACCAGCGCCCCCTGTGTCGGTACTACGCTGCTGACGTTATTTTCCACATCGGTATGGTTGTTCATTGAATTGGTATCCAGCGCCACACGGTTATAGCGATAGACGGTGGCGTACGGCATGACCGCGTAGCCACGCCAGTCGGTCTGCACCCCGGTCTGGTTCTCTATCCTTACGCCCTCGGCGCCTGGTGCTTTGATCAGCACATTGGTATCGCCCAGCGGCTGGCTCAGGGTGATTCCGTCCGCATGCCCAATCACGCCGCCGGAGAGCTGCCAGTTATAGTCATGCTGGTCGCGGTCGTAGTTGTATCCCATACCCAGCGTGCCATAGGTCGCCTGCCAGTTTGCGCTGGCGCTACCGCTGTAACCGTTGGTGCTGCTGTGCCCCTGGTTTACGCTGTAGCTCAGGTTGCGCCCGTCAAGCAACGTCCCGCCAATCCCGCTCTGCCAGCTGTTTTGTCCGTTGCTATTGCGGTTAGCGTTGAAGGTGGCATAGGTGCGATCAAGCGCGTTATCGCGCGTGTAGCGTCGCCCGGTCAACAGGCTAAACGGCACCGACATATTGAAGGCCAGAATCCTGTCGGTGTCGGCAATCCCTACCGATTCGTTCCACGACCAGGAGAGCGAATAGCTAATCCCCTGCCAGCCGCTGGCGTAGCCGAGCTGATACCAGGTGTTGGTATCGGACGTATTCCAGTAAGTTTGCTGACTGCCTGAGACATACAGCGATCCGTAATCTCCGAGATTCTGCGAGATGTTGATCTGAAAACGGCCTTTTTTGCTGTAGCTCAGATTGTGATAGCTCTGGACCACCGGCACTTTATGGCGATTGCCTTCGCTGTCGTATTCGTACTCGTAACCTTCCATATTGCGATACGCCACGTCGTCGAGGGTATAAAACCCCCGGGTCGAATAGCGATATCCCAGTAACTGGAAGTTGGTGCCGACATTATTCAGTGATTTTGCGTACAGAAAACGCAGCGATTGCCCCTGGTGGGTGCTGTCATCCGCCAGTTGGCTGCGCGCATGGGTTAAATCGACGGAGACCGCGCCCCAGTCGCCGAGGTTGCGCCCGGTACCGAACACCAGCGCGCGGTAACGAGAGGCCAACTGCGTGCCGCCATAGGCCGTATAGCCTTCAGGTAGCCCGCCGATTAACGTGCCCTGGACAAAAAACGGTGATGACTGCTGGCTGTTACCGCTGCGGAAATCCCCGGCCACCAGGTCGTATTTCAGTCGCCCTTCGCGCTGTAACAGTGGAACCGTGGAGTACGGGACGGTATAGCGCTGCTGGCTGCCATCTTTTTCATCTACCGTCACCTCCAGGTCACCGCTGGACGACGTCGGGTTAAGATCGGTAATCGAGAACGCCCCAGGCGACACATAGCTTTGATAGATAACATAACCGTTCTGGCGAATGGTCAGTTTCGCCGCCGTACGGGCAATGCCGCGAACCGTTGGCGCGTACCCCTGCAAGCTATCCGGATACATGCTGTCTGACGAGTAGAGCCGCGCCCCGCGAAACCCGACGCTGTCAAAGACGTCGTTACCGGTGTTGCTGTCACCCATCACCAGCTCACCTTTCAGCGGGATAATGGCGCGCTGAAGCCAGGTACCGATGTTTTTCCAGCTCTGCGAGTGATATCCGTCGCCTTTGGAATAGCTCCAGGCGCCGTTATTTCTCAGCCGCCAGGGGCCATAGTTCAGGCCGCTCAACATGCTTAAGAAATAGCTGTCAGAATCGCTGCCACGACTGCCGGTAAAGCTGTAGTTCACCAGCGCAGCCGGGATCCCTTCATCCCATTCCTCAGGCGGAATATATCCCCGCGCGCTGTTCAGCATACTGGCTTGCGGCAAGCTGATGTTCAGGCGTAGCGTAGAGAAATCGAAGGCGATTTCGCTGCCGGGGATAGCCTCGGGCAAATTAATACAGGTATTGTTCGGGTCCTGACTGAGCGCCGGAAACGCCGCCGTGTTGACCCCCAGGCGCTTAACCCAATCGAGACCAAAACATGGCGTCAGCCCACCAGATTTCTCGCCGGTACTCGCCTTACTGGTGGCAAAATGAACATCCTGGGTGGCAATAAATTCATCATTACGCCAGATATCCACACGGTAGACGCCCTCAGGCTGGTGATTCCCTTTTTCAAAACGCGACAAATCCGCCACGGACGCCGTATCCGCAGATAAAAATGCCGGGTTAAAATAGCTTTCCCCGTGGCCTGACAGTGGAAATAAGGCAGCCAGCGTGGACAACGCCACGCCCGCCAGCGGTGGCGTAATCCCCGGTAACCGGCCAGGTAAGTACGTTGTCTTATTCATCGTTTATCAACGCACGCTAACCGTTTTGGCAGGTGTCACTGCGCCGTAGTCATTAACCGTCTGGAACGTCACGCTGCCCTGAACGCCCGCAGGCAGCGGGATCTGCGCCGCGTTCTTCGGTGCCACCATGACGTTATCAACCTTCGTTTTTCCCACATTGAGGTTAACCAGCGTGACGTAATACGCTGACGGATTCGTAATTTTCAGCTGTGTGCCGGAACGGGAAAATTGCAACATGCCGGGCGCGTCTTCCGGTACCTGTGGCAGGTTATTTGGGCGGACAAAGAGTTTAATACGCGACAAAATCGCCAGTTGCAGAACGTTTTTACCCTCAAGGCTGTCTTTATTGACTGACGGGATCGCCTTCACGTTCATCCAGAACAGCGATTCGCGGTCTGTAGGCAGTGGCTGACCGGCATAGATAATGCGCAGCGTATTTTCACTTTTGGGCTCGCTGACAAACAGTGGAGGCGTCACCACAAAGGCTTTTTCTTTAACGCCTGCGCTATTCTCAATCCATGAATTAACCAGGAAACGTTCTTTAGTATCGCTATTGCTAATAGCCAGCGATGTTTGTTTAGCCTCGGCGGGATAAATAACGCGGGTAGCACCTAATGCAATTCCCCCAGCAGCCTGAGCACTGCAGGAAACAAATAAGGTGAGGAAAATAATAAAACCTGATTTAAGATAATTAAACATGGCTACAAATACCTTTGGTGTGATTATCGTTGGTAAATAAATCAGGGATAGACCAACGTAAACCACACGTCTGAACGAAGCGTTCCTGGCGTTATCTTTTCCGAGACAGCCCGATAGCGCGCGGTGAAGTGAAACGTCATTTCCTGCGTTAAAATTGGGGCGTAATGACGCGGCAGCGCATTCGGAATAATTTGTCGTTGCCCCTCATCAAATAATGCCAGGCCAATACCCGAGGCCGCAGACGCCTCACCGCTGGCCAGAAAGACCTGCGGATCTTCTGCAGGCGTGACGCCGGCAAACGCAATCCCAACATGGTCATAAACGTCGGCACTGCAGGACGTTAAGCGCAGTGAAAACGGTACGCTGGTCGAGGCAAAGCTTCCCGGTTCGCCAAATGCGTTGGTGCGATACTGCCCCATCTGTACCCGCAAGTTCTGGCTATCGGTGGCCACCGTACAGGCCCCATTGACCAGTTGCCCACGCAGGTGAAGGCGACCGCTTTCCAGTATTACCGTGTGTGCAAGCGCAGGCATTACGCACAGCATTCCCGCCAGCGTCATGCCTTTGAAAATCAGTTGCCACATCCTTCGTCATCCCCGGATATTGCCTCATCCATTGAGGCTGTCGTCTTCCTTGCGCCAATCAGAACGGCTTATTCGTACTTCATGATGAAGGTGGCGTCGGCGTTTGCCTGGCCTGGCGTGGCGCTTGCAGCGGTCGCTTTATAACGTGCGGAGAAACGCAGGGTGTTGGTGCCTTCTACCAGCGCCTGGGCAGTAGAGAAGGTGGCACCATCTGGCTTCAGCGCGGTAGACGCGTTGTCCAGAATTTCGATGCCTACACCGCCAGCGGTGGTGGTGTTATTCCCTGAAGATACCGCCAGCAGAGCTGAGTTGGAGGCATCCGCCTGACCCGAAAACGCCACAGCTGCCGTCGCGGCAACCGCAGGATCGCAGTCGTTCAGCACGATGGAGAACGGAATCTGTGCCGTGGTATCGCCGATGGCTGCAAAGCTGGCGGTACGATATTGCCCTAATGTCACCACCTGATCGGCTGACTGTGTGCTTACCGCACAAGCTGCATTGACCAGTTCACCTTCAAAATGAACGGTACCGCCGCTCACGCTGACCGGATCGGCTGCGACGGCGGCCCCTGCAACTAACATCAAGCTGGCAATAACAGAAGTATTTATTAATTTACGTTTCATGGATTTCCCTTGAATTACACACATCCGGTTCCGGTATCCTGCCGGCTCCGTTTGAATCATTATCGACATAAAATGTCAGGCAAATTATCTCTGCATCCTGTAAAGATATATATCGAAAGAGAATTAATGATGCTTGACCCCAACTCTCCTGAGCGCGAGATTCACTAATTAATCTTTACGAATATGACAATTCGTCACAGGGATAAATTAAACATTTCAATTAATGAAAAATACCTGCAAATCCTGGTAATGACTCCAACTTATTGATAGTGTTTTATGTTCAGATAATGCCCGATGACTTTGTCATGCAGCTCCACCGATTTTGAGAACGACAGCGACTTCCGTCCCAGCCGTGCCAGGTGCTGCCTCAGATTCAGGTTATGCCGCTCAATTCGCTGCGTATATCGCTTGCTGATTACGTGCAGCTTTCCCTTCAGGCGGGATTCATACAGCGGCCAGCCATCCGTCATCCATATCACCACGTCAAAGGGTGACAGCAGGCTCATAAGACGCCCCAGCGTCGCCATAGTGCGTTCACCGAAGACGTGCGCCACAACCGTCTTCCGGAGCCTGTCATACGCGTAAAACAGCCAGCGCTGGCGCGATTTAGCCCCGACATAGCCCCACTGTTCGTCCATTTCCGCGCAGACGATGACGTCACTGCCCGGCTGTATGCGCGAGGTTACCGACTGCGGCCTGAGTTTTTTAAGTGACGTAAAATCGTGTTGAGGCCAACGCCCATAATGCGGGCGGTTGCCCGGCATCCAACGCCATTCATGGCCATATCAATGATTTTCTGGTGCGTACCGGGTTGAGAAGCGGTGTAAGTGAACTGCAGTTGCCATGTTTTACGGCAGTGAGAGCAGAGATAGCGCTGATGTCCGGCGGTGCTTTTGCCGTTACGCACCACCCCGTCAGTAGCTGAACAGGAGGGACAGCTGATAGAAACAGAAGCCACAGGAGCACCTCAAAAACACCATCATACACTAAATCAGTAAGTTGGCAGCATCACCCAAATCCTTGTAATGGCCCTGGCTAATTCTTATTGGGATCTAAGAAATGTCTGGGTAAATATTACTTAAACACCACCACAATGGTACGTAACAGACTGGTTTATGACGCATTACCCATGAAAACAGAAGGGTGATGAGTTGTTTCACTAACGTTAAAATTAATTAGCGTACTCAGTAATTATTCCTGTCTTTACGATATTGACACCTCACCCGTTCGCACAGCGAGACGTTCCTAATCTCACCTAAAAATGCAAACGAAAACTGACAGCACGCCGCGCTTCTGACAAAATAGTGACATCCCCTTCGATTTAACGTAACAGACGGAATCCTCTCTCTGATGGCAGCAAAGATTATTGACGGTAAAACGATTGCGCAGCAGGTACGCTCTGAGGTGGCTCAAAAAGTTCAGGCGCGTTTAGCGGCTGGATTACGCGCCCCAGGCCTGGCTGTTGTGCTGGTAGGTAGCAACCCGGCTTCGCAAATTTACGTAGCAAGTAAACGCAAAGCCTGCGACGAAGTGGGGTTCGTCTCCCGCTCCTATGACCTGCCTGAAACCACCAGCGAGGCGGAACTTCTTGAGCTCATTGATACGCTCAATGCGGATGCCGCCATCGACGGTATTCTGGTCCAGCTGCCGTTACCGGCGGGGATCGACAACGTTAAGGTGCTGGAACGCATTGCACCGGATAAAGACGTCGACGGCTTCCACCCGTATAACGTCGGTCGCCTGTGCCAGCGTGCACCGCGCCTGCGTCCGTGTACGCCTCGCGGCATCGTGACCCTGCTTGAGCGTTACAACATCGATACCTACGGCCTGAATGCCGTGGTGATTGGCGCCTCAAACATTGTCGGTCGTCCGATGAGCATGGAGTTGCTGCTGGCGGGCTGTACCACCACGGTAACCCACCGCTTTACCAAAGATCTGCGTCGCCATGTAGAGCATGCTGACCTGCTGATTGTCGCCGTCGGCAAACCGGGTTTTATTCCCGGTGAATGGATCAAAGAAGGTGCGATTGTGATTGATGTCGGCATCAACCGTCTGGAGAATGGCAAGGTTGTTGGCGATGTGGTCTTTGAAGATGCCGCTGCGCGCGCCGGGTATATTACACCGGTGCCGGGTGGCGTTGGCCCGATGACGGTCGCCACACTTATCGAAAACACGCTTCAGGCGTGCGTTGAATACCATGATGTAAAGGACGTTTAAGATGGCCACATTTTCACTGGGTAAACACCCACACGTTGAACTCTGCGATCTGCTAAAGCTGGAAGGCTGGAGCGAAAGCGGCGCCCAGGCAAAAATTGCCATTGGCGAGGGGTTAGTGAAGGTCGATGGAGTAGTAGAAACACGTAAACGCTGCAAAATCGTTGCCGGACAGACCGTGAGCTTTGAAGGTCAAAGCATTAACGTCGTGGCATGATCCCAGGGCCGGATGGCGGTTCACACCACATCCGGTCCGTTCCCCCTGATTTTCAGATAATTAACTTCACCTTCACTTCACGCCAGGCTGTTAGCCTATCGTTTTCTTATACGAAGCGACTATCATGCCAACCATCGTTACCCACGCAGCTGTACCTCTTTGTTTAGGATTGGGTCTGGGGCTCAAAGTCATTCCCCCACGCTTGTTGTTTGCCGGGGTTGTACTGGCAATGCTGCCTGACGCCGACGTCCTGTCGTTTAAGTTCGGTATTGCCTACGGCAACGTATTCGGTCACCGCGGATTTACCCACTCGCTACTGTTCGCCTTCGCGGTGCCGTTACTGTGCATCATGATAGGTAGACGATGGTTTAAAGCCGGGCTGGTTCGCTGCTGGTTATTTTTGACGGTGTCGTTGCTGTCACACAGCCTGCTGGATTCGGTGACCACCGGAGGTAAAGGCGTTGGCTGGCTGTGGCCATGGTCAGATGAGCGCTTCTTTGCGCCGTGGCAGGTGATTAAGGTTGCGCCGTTCGCGCTGTCACGCTACGCCACGCCGTATGGGCATCAGGTGATTATCTCGGAATTAATGTGGGTGTGGCTGCCGGGAGCCGTCATGATGGGTGTGCTGTGGTGGTACAGACGTCACTAATAGTGCCTGATGGCGCTACGCTTATCAGGCCTACCGATCATTCCATCGTAGGCCGGATAAGGCGTTAGCCGCCATCCGGCAATTGAGAGAATTACTTGCGACGCCAGGTGGTGCCTTGTGGACCATCTTCCAGCACAATACCCATCTCGTTCAGACGGTCACGTGCCGCGTCGGCCGCCGCCCAGTCTTTCGCTTTACGGGCATCTAAACGCTGTTGGATAAGCGCTTCAATCTCAGCGACCTCACCGTCATCCGCCTGCGCACCGCTTTGCAGGAACGCTTCCGGATCCTGCTCCAGCAGGCCCAGCACGCCGGACAGCTTGCGCAGATGCGCGGCCATGGCGTTAGCCGCCGCCATATCTTCACCCTTCAGACGGTTGACCTCACGCGCCATATCAAACAGCACCGAGTAGGCTTCCGGCGTATTGAAATCATCGTTCATTGCTTCAATGAAACGCGCTTCAAAGGCATCACCACCGGCTGGAGCCACGGATTTGTCAGTACCGCGCAGCGCGGTGTACAGACGCTCCAGTGCAGAACGTGCCTGCTTCAGGTTCTCTTCGCTGTAGTTCAGCTGGCTACGATAGTGGCCGGACATCAGGAAGTAGCGAATGGTTTCGGCGTCGTAGTATTTCAGCACGTCGCGCACGGTAAAGAAGTTGCCCAGTGATTTGGACATTTTCTCACGATCAACCATCACCATCCCGGAGTGCATCCAGTAGTTGACGTATTCGCCGTCGTGCGCACAGGTGGACTGGGCAATTTCGTTTTCATGATGCGGGAACATCAGGTCAGAGCCGCCGCCGTGAATATCGAAATGGTTGCCCAGCTGTTTGCAGTTCATCGCAGAACATTCGATGTGCCAGCCCGGACGGCCTGCTCCCCACGGGGACGGCCAGCTCGGCTCGCCCTCTTTGGACATCTTCCACAGCACGAAGTCCATCGGGTTACGTTTCACATCCACCACATCCACGCGGGCACCCGCCTGCAGCTGATCCAGATCCTGGCGCGACAGCTGACCGTAGTGCGGATCGGTCGGCACGTCGAACATCACGTCGCCGTTATCAGCCACGTAAGCGTGACCTTTGGCGATCAGCTGTTCGGTGATTTCAATAATTTCCGCAATATGATGCGTCGCACGTGGTTCAAGATCCGGGCGCAGGATATTCAGCGCGTCGAAGTCGTTGTGCATTTCCGCGATCATCCTGTCGACCAACGCCACAAAGCTTTCGCCATTTTCATTAGCGCGTTTAATGATTTTGTCGTCGATATCGGTAATGTTACGCACGTACTTCAGCTTATAGCCGAGGAAGCGCAGATAGCGCGCAACCACGTCAAAAGAGACGAAGGTACGTCCGTGACCAATATGACAGAGATCGTAAACGGTGATACCACACACGTACATGCCGACTTCCCCGGCATGAATAGGTTTGAATTCCTCTTTTTGGCGCGTCAGTGTATTAAAGATTTTTAACATCGAAGATTCCGTGTAGACGTGTGTGGATAACAAAGCCCTATAATACCTATAAATTGGCCCCGAAGCAGCACACTTTGCAAGGTGATCGAATCTTGCGGTTATGCTATAACACACCCCTAACACTGACCCTGACCAGGGTCGAAGCACCACTCTATCGGAACAGGATGCAAAAATGGTTACTTTCCACACTAATCACGGCGATATCGTAATCAAAACATTTGATGATAAAGCGCCTGAAACAGTTAAAAACTTCCTGGACTACTGCCGCGAAGGTTTCTATAACAACACCATTTTCCACCGTGTGATTAATGGTTTCATGATTCAGGGCGGCGGTTTTGAGCCTGGCATGAAGCAAAAAGAAACCAAAGAGGCTATCAAAAACGAAGCCAACAACGGTCTGAAAAACACCCGTGGTACGCTGGCGATGGCCCGTACTCAGGCTCCGCACTCCGCAACGGCGCAGTTCTTCATTAACGTTGCCGACAACGACTTCCTGAACTTCTCCGGCGAAAGCATGCAGGGCTGGGGTTACTGTGTATTTGCTGAAGTGGTTGAAGGCATGGACGTGGTTGATAAAATCAAAAACGTTTCTACCGGTCGCAGCGGCATGCACCAGGACGTACCGAAAGAAGACGTTATTATCGAAAACGTGACCGTCAGCGAGTAATCGTGGCGACACTGTTTATTGCAGATCTTCACCTCTGCACGGAAGAACCGGCGATTACCGCCGGTTTTCTGCGTTTTTTAGCCGGTGAAGCACGAAAAGCCGATGCGCTGTATATTCTTGGCGATCTGTTCGAAGCCTGGATAGGCGACGATGACCCCACTCCGCTGCACCATGAAATCGCCGTCGCAATAAAATCGCTGGCTGATTCCGGCGTCCCCTGCTTCTTCATTCACGGCAACCGTGATTTTCTGCTCGGCAAGCGTTTTGCCCGCGAGAGCGGCATGACCTTGTTACCCGAGGAAAAAGTGCTCGACCTGTATGGCCGCAAGGTGCTGATCATGCATGGCGACACGCTGTGTACCGATGATGCCGGTTATCAGGCATTTCGCGCTAAAGTGCATCAGCCCTGGCTACAAACACTGTTTCTTGCTCTGCCGTTGTTTGTTCGCCAACGCATTGCCGCAAAGATGCGCGCCAACAGCAAAGCCGCCAACAGCAGCAAATCGCTGGAAATTATGGATGTGAATCCGCAGGCCGTGGTTACCGAGATGGAAAAACACCAGGTCCAGTGGTTAATTCACGGGCATACCCATCGCCCGGCGGTGCATGAACTGACTGCCAATAGACAACCTGCGTTCCGCGTAGTATTAGGTGCGTGGCACAGCGAGGGTTCGATGGTTAAGGTCACGCCCGACGACGTTGAGCTGATCGCGTTTGCATTTTAAATACATCACACAATCTGGCTCCGGTTAGCAAAATGTTCGCTCACTGTCGCAACAACTCAGTACCTCATCCTCATCCTCATCTCGCCACCGTTTTACCACGAAGACGCTAATTGTCAGACTTTAGCCGTTTGGCCAAACAGAACTGACTACACCTCCCCACATAACGTAGGGAGGTGTGATGGTTACGTCGTCAGTTCCCTGTATATTTAGAAATCCTCAATGCACAGGAAACGTGATTTAGCAGATATTCCTGCCCCCCCGGAATAGACTCCGTTAATAAGATAACGTACCCACAGGGTAATGACTCCAACTTATTGATAGTGTTTTATGTTCAGATAATGCCCGATGACTTTGTCATGCAGCTCCACCGATTTTGAGAACGACAGCGACTTCCGTCCCAGCCGTGCCAGGTGCTGCCTCAGATTCAGGTTATGCCGCTCAATTCGCTGCGTATATCGCTTGCTGATTACGTGCAGCTTTCCCTTCAGGCGGGATTCATACAGCGGCCAGCCATCCGTCATCCATATCACCACGTCAAAGGGTGACAGCAGGCTCATAAGACGCCCCAGCGTCGCCATAGTGCGTTCACCGAATACGTGCGCAACAACCGTCTTCCGGAGCCTGTCATACGCGTAAAACAGCCAGCGCTGGCGCGATTTAGCCCCGACATAGCCCCACTGTTCGTCCATTTCCGCGCAGACGATGACGTCACTGCCCGGCTGTATGCGCGAGGTTACCGACTGCGGCCTGAGTTTTTTAAGTGACGTAAAATCGTGTTGAGGCCAACGCCCATAATGCGGGCGGTTGCCCGGCATCCAACGCCATTCATGGCCATATCAATGATTTTCTGGTGCGTACCGGGTTGAGAAGCGGTGTAAGTGAACTGCAGTTGCCATGTTTTACGGCAGTGAGAGCAGAGATAGCGCTGATGTCCGGCGGTGCTTTTGCCGTTACGCACCACCCCGTCAGTAGCTGAACAGGAGGGACAGCTGATAGAAACAGAAGCCACAGGAGCACCTCAAAAACACCATCATACACTAAATCAGTAAGTTGGCAGCATCACCCTATAATGTGGAATATATGAAGAACGCGCGCGATACCGCAAACGATGAGTTATTTAGAAATAGCTTCTTTTATGCTCAGAAAGGAACAAGTAGACAAATGCACCTGAGTCCGTCAGGTAATGCGTGGTTAATCGGAAACCTGCAGTCACCCTTTGCGTTATGTGTAAATAAAGAGGGATAACTACGCGTTCCCTCCTCCTGCGCAATCGTTTTCCTTGACGTTAAAACATGCTATTCTCTGTGGCCTCAAAAGTCGAGTGTTGTGCACCACAGGAGTTTTCAGACGCATGTCTTCCCGCAATAATCCGGCGCGTGTCGCCATCGTGATGGGGTCCAAAAGCGACTGGGCTACCATGCAGTTCGCCGCCGAAATCTTCGAAATCCTGAATGTCCCGCACCACGTTGAAGTGGTCTCTGCCCACCGCACCCCCGACAGACTGTTTAGCTTCGCCGAAAGTGCTGAAGAGAACGGCTATCAGGTGATTATTGCAGGCGCAGGCGGTGCAGCACATCTGCCCGGTATGATTGCCGCCAAAACGCTGGTACCGGTATTAGGTGTTCCGGTGCAAAGCGCAGCGCTGAGCGGCGTAGACAGCCTGTACTCCATCGTGCAGATGCCGCGCGGTATTCCGGTGGGCACGCTGGCGATTGGTAAAGCGGGCGCGGCGAATGCGGCCCTGCTGGCGGCACAAATTCTGGCGACACACGATAAAGAACTGCATCAGCGTCTGCATGACTGGCGTAAAGCACAGACCGACGAAGTACTGGAGAACCCGGACCCGCGAGGTGCGGCATGAAGCAGGTTTGCGTACTCGGCAACGGTCAGCTAGGACGCATGTTGCGCCAGGCCGGTGAGCCGCTGGGGATTGCGGTCTGGCCCGTCGGGCTGGATGCCGAACCCGCTGCAGTTCCCTTTCAGCAAAGCGTGATTACCGCCGAGATTGAACGCTGGCCGGAAACCGCACTAACCCGCGAACTGGCGCGCCATCCGGCGTTCGTCAACCGTGATATTTTCCCTATTATTGCCGACCGTCTGACGCAAAAGCAGCTGTTTGACAAACTGAAGCTGGCTACCGCGCCGTGGCAGCTGTTGGCAGACAAAAGCGAATGGTCTGCGGTATTTGAAACGCTGGGAGAGCTGGCGATCGTCAAACGCCGCGTCGGCGGCTACGACGGTCGCGGGCAGTGGCGTTTACGCGCCCACGAAACAGAACAACTGCCGGATGACTGCTACGGCGAGTGTATCGTCGAGCAGGGTATTAACTTCTCCGGCGAAGTATCGCTGGTTGGCGCCCGCGCCCACGACGGCAGCACCGTCTTCTATCCGCTGACTCATAACCTGCATCAGGACGGCATTCTGCACACCAGCGTCGCGTTCCCGCAGGCCAATGCCAAACAGCAGGATCAGGCCGAGGCGATGCTGTCTGCCATCATGCACGAGCTGGGCTATGTTGGCGTAATGGCGATGGAGTGTTTTATCACCCCGGAAGGCTTGCTGATCAACGAACTGGCCCCGCGCGTACACAACAGCGGACACTGGACACAGAACGGCGCCAGCATCAGCCAATTTGAACTTCACCTGCGCGCCATTACCGACCTGCCGTTACCTGTGCCGGTGGTGAACAGTCCGTCAGTGATGGTGAATTTAATTGGCAGCGACCTGAATTATGACTGGCTGAAACTGCCACTGGTGCATCTGCACTGGTATGACAAAGAGGTGCGCGCAGGTCGTAAGGTCGGTCACCTGAACCTGACCGATGGCGATACCGCTCGCCTGAGCGCCACGCTGGAAGCGCTGATTCCCCTGCTACCGCCGGAATATGCCAGCGGCATTATCTGGGCACAGTCCAAACTGAAATAAGCCATTAATGCCGGGGAATGGAATTTGTCCTTCCCCGGCCCCTCCTCTGGCGCGTAAAATCCCCTCCATTGCTGTTTTGTATTTTCAGGATTGAACATGAACGATGGAACGGACTATCGCGCGATTCTGCTCGCCGGTACGCCCTTAATCGATGTACGCGCCCCCGTTGAGTTTCAACAAGGCGCGATGCCGGGTGCAATCAACCTTCCCCTGATGAACGATGACGAACGTGCCGCGGTCGGGACCTGTTACAAACGTCAGGGACCGGACTCTGCGCTGGCACTGGGACATCAGCTTGTGAGCGGTGACATCCGCCAGCAGCGAATGAATGCCTGGCAAGCGGCCTGTCGCCAACACCCTGAGGGAATTTTATGCTGCGCACGCGGCGGTCAGCGTTCACACATTGTGCAGCAATGGCTGCGTGAATCCGGCATTGACTACCCGCTGGTCAACGGCGGTTATAAAGCCCTGCGTCAGGCTGCGATACAAATAACTGAAGAGTTGGTGCAAAAACCAATTGTCTTAATTGGCGGCTGTACCGGCAGCGGTAAAACGCAGTTGGTGCAATTGCAACCAAACGGCGTGGATCTCGAAGGTCTGGCGCACCATCGCGGCTCTTCTTTTGGTCGCACGGTTGAGCCGCAACTGAGCCAGGCCAGTTTTGAAAACCTGCTGGCGGTCGAGATGCTGAAAACCGACAGCCGTCAGGACCTGCATCGCTGGGTGCTGGAAGATGAAGGCCGCATGATTGGCGCCAATCATTTGCCCGAGTGCTTGCGCGAGCGCATGACTCAGGCCGCGATTGCGGTGGTTGACGATCCCTTTGAACTGCGCCTTGAGCGGCTGCGTGAAGAGTATTTTGTCCGCATGCACCACGATTTCACCCAAGCGTACGGGGAAACCCAGGGCTGGCAGGAATACAGCGAATACCTGCACCACGGTCTGTTCGCCATCCGCCGTCGTTTAGGGTTACAACGTTTTGCGGAACTGACCGAGCTGCTCGACGTCGCGTTGAACGAGCAACAGGCCAGCGGCAGCACCGACGGTCACATGGGCTGGCTGGTGCCGTTACTCAACGAATATTACGATCCGATGTATCGTTACCAGTTAGAGAAGAAAGCCGCGAAAATCGTCTTTCGCGGCACATGGCAGGAGGTGAATGACTGGGTTCAGACGCATTAATGCCGGTCGCGCTTATCCGCGCGTTTCGCCAGCCAGTCGCCCAGCACCTGAACAACCTGTACCAGAATAATCAGCGCCACCACGGTGACGATCATGACCTGGGTTTCGTAGCGGTAATAACCGAAGCGAATCGCCAGGTCACCAACGCCGCCGCCGCCAACAATCCCGGCCATCGCGGAATAGCCGATCAGGCTGACCAGCGTTATCGTCAATCCACGCAGCAGGCCGGCACTGGCTTCCGGTAACAGCACGGTACAAATGATGCGCATCGGGCTGGCGCCAAAGGCCTCCGCCGCTTCAATAATGCCTTTATCGACCTCGCGCAGGGCGCTGTCCACCAGTCGGGCATAAAATGCAATCGCCGCTACCGACAGCGGTACCGATGCCGCAATCGGCCCGATGGTATTGCCGAGCAGAAACTGAGTTAACGGCAGCAGCAGCACCAGCAGGATCACAAACGGCACCGAACGGATGATATTCACCAGCACGGAGCTGAGCAGATACACAAAACGGTTCTGCCAGAATAAATGACGGTCGGTTACGAAGATTAAAAAACCCAGCGGCAGGCCGCCAACAATTGCCAGCACCGTTGAGATGCTCAGCATCTGGAAGGTTTCATTGAACGCCAGCGTCAAATCCGGCAATAAATCATCCACGAATCACCTCCACCTGTGCGGTACGTTGACGAATGTGCTCCACGGCGACATCGACCGCTGCAGGATTATGCGGCGCGGTCAGTTGCACCACCAAAATCCCCAGCGCCCGCTCGCCAATATATTCAATTTTGCCGTGCAGGATATTCACCGCCACGCCAAATTTCACCGCCACCTCGGACAGCACCGGCTGTTCTGCCGAATCGCCAATAAACAGAATTTTTAACAGCTGCCCCGGCAAATGTTGCCGCAGGCGATCCGGTAGCGTCAGGTTGAGTGTGTGCGATACCAGCTGTTGGGTAAACGCGTGCTGCGGATGGGCAAAGACGTCAAACACCTCGCCGGACTCCACCACCTTGCCGCCGGACATCACCGCCACGCGATCGCAGATAGATTTGATCACGTTCATCTCGTGGGTGATCAGGACGATCGTGATCCCCAGTTGGGCGTTGATCTGCTTGAGCAGTGCCAGAATGGTGGAGGAGGTTTCCAGATCCAGCGCCGAAGTCGGTTCATCGCAGAGCAGCACATCCGGGTGGTTGGCAATCGCACGGGCAATACCCACACGCTGCTTTTGCCCGCCGCTGAGCTGCACCGGATAACGGTTGGCCTTATCAGACAGTCCCACCAGGGCCAGGATCTCCGTCACGCGTGGGGCAATTTTACTGCCCTCCCAGCCTGCAGCCTTCAGGCTGAAGGCCACATTTTGCGCCACGGTGCGGGTATGCATCAGGTTAAAGTGCTGGAAGATCATGCCGATACGCTGACGCGCCTTGCGTAAATGACGTCCCTCAAGCGCAGAGATTTCCACGCCATTCACTTTTACGCTTCCCTCGCTCGGGCGCGTTAAGGCGTTCAGGGTACGCAGCAGGGTACTTTTTCCCGCGCCGCTGGTCCCAACAATACCGAATATCTCGCCTGCGCCGATCCGCAGGCTGACGTCATCAACCGCACGGGTTGACGGCCCACGGCCTGCGGTGAAGTCCACGCAAACCTTCTCTATCTCAATCATAGCCACCTCAGAAATGCGAAAAGGGCAGTCATCGCTGCCCTGTTAACCCATTGGCGCAGCGATTACTGGGCTGCCGACATCCATTCCGGTTTCTGGAAGGCGCTGTAAATATTTTTCGGATCGTCAATCACCGCGCGATAAGCCGGTGATTTCACCGCCTCAACAATGTCTTTAGCGAACGGTTTATCCGCATCTTCACTGCGTACCGCGATGATGTTTTTCAGGTTTTCATCCAGATTCTCTTGCTTCAACGCACTTGCGAGATCCAGTTTTGCGGCAACGGCGAAGTTACCGTTGACCAACGCGCCGGTCACACCGTCGAGCGTACGCGGCAACTGCGCAGCTTCCAGCGGTTTGAAAATCAGCCCTTTCGGGTTGCTGGCGATATCACGCTCGGAAGCTTTAGTGGGATCGATATTATCTTTAATGGTGATCAAATCGATGGATTGCAGGAAGCGCAGCCCGCGAGCCAGGTTGGTAGGGTCGTTGGAAAGCGTAATCACGTCCCCTTTCTTCAGCTCATCCAGGCTTTTGATTTTATGTGAGTAGAACCCCATTCCGGCCGTCGGGACCACAATCAATTTGCTCAGCTTCAGGCCTTTGTCGGCAGTGAATTTGTCAAAGTACAGCGAGTGCTGGAACAGGTTGGCGTCAATGCTACCGTTGGAAAGCGCCATATTGGGCTGGACGTAGTCGCTGAATTCGCGCACCACCACCTTGTAGCCCTTTTCTTTCAGCGTCGGGGCAATAGCCTGTTTTACCATGTCACCATAAGGACCCGGCGCGACGCCGAAAACGATAGTCTGTGGATCGCTATTGGCGTGAGCAAACTGTAAGCCGCAGGCCAGTAATAATGCTCCGGTCGCGATGCGTAAATTGTGGCGCAATCCCATAATCTCTCCATTTTAACGTTGTGATGTGGTATCTCACGCCGTTCATGCGGCGTTGTTGTTGTTGACCTGCCTAACAGGCTGATTGTTAACATGACACAGATCACAACCTGCTGTCCTTGAAATTATTTCATGATGTTGCAGAGTGTGTAATTGAAGGGGAAGGCATGAAAAAAGCCGGATGGCGGCACAAGCACCTTATCCGGCCTACAAATAACTCGATTACGCTGCTCTCGTAGGCCCGATAGCACACGCGCGTCGGGCATTCCGTTTGGCAGGTGTTCGATTAGAAATCGTAACGCAGACGCACCAGGTTCATGTCGCCCAGGTTGTCGGTGCTGGAGGTAAAGACGTGTTCGTAATCTACACGGAAGCCGTAGTCCAGCTGGAAGCTGATCCCCACGCCGTTGTCGGTACGCAGGTAGTTACGGCCATTCACGTATTCAATACGATCACCCATAAAGTAAGGCTGAACGGATTTCAGTGCATACTGACCAACCGGGAAAGTGTAACCGGCAAAGTATTCCAGACCCCACGCGTCACCGGCAAAATAGTCGTTAACCGACACTTTCTTGGTGGTCATGAAGTTTTGATACCAGCCCCCCCCCAGGGAGAAGGTCCAGTTGTCCGGTTTCCAGCTCAGCGCAGTACCCACGATGTTCTGATCGTACGTTTTGCTGCTGTTGCCGCGCATTTCCGCACGGGTGTAGTTCCACGCCGTACCCCAGGTTAAGTCATCGGTAATGTGGTAATCGGCACCCAGCGAGCCGCCGCCTTTACGTTTGTAGCGCAGACCGTTGTTCGGGTTGTAGTCATCGCTGAAAAGATAAGAGGCATAGAGATCTACATCGCCCACGGTTTTCTTATACTTCAGTGATTTACGCGTACGATATGAACCATCGTAGTCGCCATTAATCCCGTTACCTGGTGCCTGACCGATCATGTCGTAGTCCCAGATATCTGTTTTCGCACCGACCACATCATAGTAAATGCTGTTCTGTTGACCAAAGGTCAGCGTACCCCAGGTCGCACTCTTCAGCCCGGTGTACAGCATACGACGCGTGGTGTCGTTGGCGCCGTCGGCATGGTGATTATCCCAGTCGAACACCGCCGGGAAGTTAACACCCAGCTCGTAGTAGCTTACCCAACTGATGTCATCAAACAGATAGTAGTCTGCGGCGAAGCGGAAACGGGTACCGCCGTCGAAACCGTTACGCTTGTAGCCATTCTTGCCATCGTCGCCCGCCATGTTCTGGAACTGGGGACGGATACTGCCACCGACGGTGAAGTTAAGACGGCTCAGCGGATTACCCGCCTGCGGATCTTGTTTCAGGACGGTGATTTCCGCCTGGGCGGCGAACGTCGTTAATGCCACTGCTGCGCCGATCGATACCGCCAGCGCTGTTTTTTTTATAGTCATGGATTGTTTCACCTTGATAGATAGCCTGCCAATTATTCAGCATACAAATATTAACGTTTATTAATACTCGCGTGTTGGCGGGTTTTTATTGTTCCGTGCGGTTAAATATCAAGGAGTTATCAATTTGTGCGGGATAAACGAAAAATACGCACCGGTGTAAAAACCGGTGCGTAATCATCACTAAAATGAATTAATTGTTAAACTGACGAAACAGGGCCTTGCCTTTTAGCAGACGTGCGCCGAGCCACCCACCGCATAATGAGAGCAGCAACGCCCCGCAAACCGGTAAGATGACCCACAGCCGCCAGTCAGGCTCCCACGGGAAATCAAACACGCGGGTTTGCAGAACCGCCAGCGCGGTTTCTGCGCCAATGGCCGCGACCAGCCCGGAGACCATCCCCAGCATGGCGAACTCGCACCAAAGCGTGGTGCGCAGCAATTTCTTGCCCGCCCCCAGCGTCCGCCAGACCACCAGTTCCTGATGCCGCTGACGCATGCCGACCTGCACCTGAGCCAGCAGCAGCAGCATGCCACAAGCGGTAACCAGCACCACCATCACCTCCAGCGCCCGGCTGACCTGTTCAAGCACCTGGCCAGCCTGTTTGAGGATCGCGCCGATATCCAGCAGGCTGATGGTCGGAAACTCGCGGTTAAGCTGCGTCAGCATGCCGTTGCCATTTTCCCAACGGAAGCTGGTCAGCCAACTTTGCGGCTGCCCGTCCAACGCGCCCTGCGGGAAGATAAAGAAGAAGTTAGGCCGCAGGCTTTCCCAGTCCACCTTACGCAGGCTACTGACCGTAGCGCTGAAATCCTGGGTGTCACCCATAAAGGTCACGCGATCGCCAAGTTTGACGTTCAGTCGCTTCGCCAGCCCTTCTTCCATCGACACTTCACCTGCTTTTGGCGGCCAACTTCCGGCGGTTAACGGGTTATGATCCGGACGGGTATCCTGCCAGGTCAGGTTCAGTTCGCGGTTGAGCGACTCATCCTGATTACCTTCGGTTGCCTTGTCATTGATGGCGGTCAGACGCGCCCGCACAATCGGGTAGAACGACTCAGGGATCACCTGATGCTCGGACAGGAACGCCTTCAGCGGCCCCACTTGTTCAGTGGCAATATTGATGAGGAAGTAGTTCGGGCTTTCCGGCGGCATTTGCTGCTGCCAGCGGTCGAGCAGATCGCCCCGTAACACCAGCAACAGCGCCAGTAGCATAAAAGAGAGCGAAAAGGCCGACAGCTGACTCAGCGTTGACCACGGCTGGCGCAGTAAACGACTGACCGCCAGACGCAGCGGCAGCGAGGTGAGCGTCAGGCCGCGCAGCAGGTTGAGCAGCATCCAGCCCAGCACGCCGCACAACAGCGCCAGCACCACCGCACCGGCCAGCACCGCCCACAGCAGCATGCTTCCGCCCATCAGCCCGGCCAGCAGCGCAACCACCACGATCGTCGCCACAGGCAAATAGATCTTCAGCGGCCAGACGTTGGCCACCACGTCGCGGCGCAGCACCCGCAGCGGCTGCGTGGCCAGCAGCAGACGATAGGGACGCAGCCCGACCAGCAGTGAAATGACGGTCATGGTGCCGAACGCCCACAGCCACGGCCACAGGCTGGCAGGCGGCAATTCACCCGGTAAAACGGGCCTGAGCAGCAGCACCAGTATGCGTTCAAACAGCAGACCACACGCCCCGCCGGTGATACCGGACAACGCCAACACCATCAGCCACTGGCCGACAATCAGCTTGCGTAGCTGCGCCCTGCCCGCGCCGAGCGTTTTTAGTATCGCCACCAGATCGTAGCGGCTGCGGCAGTAATGATTCATCGCCACGGCAACGGCGGCAACCGCCAGCAGCAACGTTAACAGTGCCGACAGCAGCAGGAACTGTTGCGAGCGTTCGAGAGATTTCCCCAGCGCGCCTTCATCTTGTTCCAGCCCGTACCAACGCTGCTCCGGTTTTAACTGCGGCAACAGCCACTTTTCATAATCTTCCAACTGCTGCGGCGTGCCGCCAAATTTATAACGCCAGGTCACACGGCTTCCAGGCTGGACGGCCCCCGTTTTTTCGACATCGGCAAGATTCATCATCAGACGC
Organism: Citrobacter freundii; assembly: GCF_029717145.1. Lineage (NCBI taxonomy): Bacteria > Pseudomonadati > Pseudomonadota > Gammaproteobacteria > Enterobacterales > Enterobacteriaceae > Citrobacter > Citrobacter freundii. The sequence goes on from NZ_CP099222.1 coordinate 3,490,253, forward strand.
GGTGCTATCTGAAATGGGTTAAACCCGGAATCCGGCTCCTGTACCACCTCGCCAGCAATACGCAGCGTGGCGTCCCCGACATCAATGGCATCACCGATTTTCAAATTGAGCAGCGCCATCAGACGCGGGGCCAGCAGCACTGAACCGGGCTGCGGTTTCAGCCCTGGCGGGTTGGTTTGCAGCGCGCCATACAGGGGGTACACGTCATCCACCGCTTTGACGTTCGCCAGTTGCGGAGTATCGGCGGCAAAGGTCATGGTGGCGAAGGTCAGCTGTTCGCCCACCTTCAGGCCGCGCTGTCGCGCCTCGTCAATCCAGGCTTTCGGCACGTCCCGCGAGCTTTGCAGCGCCCGGTCGCCCGCCATAAATTCGCGGCTTTGCTGACTCAGCCCTTTTTCCATGCGGTCGCTGATATTCCCCAGCGCCAGCACGCAGGCCACCGCCAGGCTGAGCGCCAGCCAGACAATTAATAATGAGGGCGAGCGCCATTCGCGCCAGAACCAGCGTGCAATCATGCCTCCTCCTGTAGCAGCCCGTTAACCAGACGTAAACGCCGGTCGCAGCGCGCCGCCAGCTGCGGGTCATGCGTGACCAGAATCAGGGTGGTGCCGTGTTCACGGTTGAGAGAGAACAGCAGATCGGCAATTTTGTCTCCAGTTTGCCGGTCGAGGTTGCCCGTCGGCTCATCGGCAAACAGCACGTCCGGGCGTCCGTTAAACGCCCGCGCCAGCGCCACACGCTGCTGCTCCCCGCCGGACAGCTGGGCCGGAAGGTGGTCAAGGCGTTTGCCTAACCCCAATTGCTCCAGCAAAGCTTTGGCTCCAGCCTGACTGCTGCCACTGTTTTCCCCGCGCAATAACGCGGGTAGTTCGACGTTCTCGAGTGCGTTGAGGGTCGGAATGAGCATGAAGGACTGAAAGACAAAGCCGACATGCTGCGCGCGCAGCTGCGCCCGGGCTTCTTCGTCCATACTGTGCAACGGTTGCCCGACCAGGCTGACTTCGCCGCTTGTGCCATCGTCCAGCCCGGCGAGGATCGCCAGCAGCGTGGATTTCCCCGAACCCGACTCACCAATCAGCGCAATGGTCTCGGCGCGTTTGACAACCAGTTCAACTCCGGTAAGGATGGATAGCTCCTGATCACCCTGACCGACGGATTTCTTAAGATGATGAACTTCAACAATGTTTTCCGCTGGCATTTGCCCTTCCTGTTCCTGGTTCTGTTAACTTTCCGCGCCGCCGCGGCGGACACGTTATTAATTCTGGGTGACAGCCTGAGTGCCGGATACCGAATGTCGGCCAGCGCAGCGTGGCCAGCGCTGCTGCATGATAAATGGCAAAACAAAACATCGGTGGTGAATGCCAGCATTAGTGGCGACACCTCACAGCAGGGCCTGGCGCGTCTGCCCGCATTACTGCAACAACACCAGCCACGCTGGGTGCTGGTCGAACTGGGCGGCAATGACGGCCTGCGCGGGTTTTCACCTGCGCAAACTGAACAAACCTTGCGTAAAATTTTACACGACGTCAAAGCGGCAAAGGCCGAACCGCTGCTGATGCAAATTCGTCTGCCAGCCAACTACGGTCGCCGTTATAATGAAACCTTTAGCGCAGTTTATCCAAAGCTCGCCAGCGAGTTTGATATTCCTCTGCTGCCCTTTTTTATGGAAGAGGTCTATCTGAAACCCCAATGGATGCAGGATGATGGTATCCACCCTAATCGTGACGCCCAGCCGTTTATCGCCGACTGGATGGTGAAACAACTCACACCTTTTCTATCCTAAATAATTCGAGTTGTATGAAGGCGGCAAGTGAGAGAGTTCCCAGGAGCATAGATAACTATGTGACTGGGGTGAGCGAGCGTAGCCAACGCACAGACAACTTGAAGTATGACGGATATAGTAAATCACGACTCGTAAAACAACGGAGATCCTGACAGGTAAAGTTATGCAAAAATCGGTCTTAATAACAGGATGTTCCAGTGGAATCGGCCTGGAAAGCGCGCTTGAGCTAAAGCGCCAGGGTTTTCAAATTCTGGCAGGCTGCCGCAAACCCGACGATGTCGCACGCATGAACGGTATGGGATTCACCGGCATCTTGCTGGATCTGGACTCTACAGAAAGCGTGGATCGCGCAGCCGATGAGGTGATCGCCCTGACCGATAATCGTTTGTATGGGATCTTTAATAACGCCGGATTCGGCGTGTATGGCCCGCTGCCGACCATCAGCCGTGAGCAGATGGAACAGCAGTTTTCCGCCAACTTCTTTGGTGCGCATCAGTTGACCATGCGCCTGCTGCCCGCCATGTTGCCCCACGGCGAAGGGCGTATTGTGATGACGTCATCGGTGATGGGCCTGATCTCCACGCCGGGACGTGGGGCCTATGCCGCCAGCAAATACGCGCTGGAAGCCTGGTCCGATGCGCTGCGTATGGAGTTACGCCACAGCGGCATCAAAGTCAGCTTGATTGAACCCGGCCCTATCCGCACCCGTTTCACCGAGAACGTTAACCAGACACAGAGCGATTCCCCGGTAGAAAACCCCGGTATTGCCGCACGGTTTACGTTAGGACCTGAGGCCGTGGTCGCCAAAGTGCGTCATGCTTTTGAGAGCGATAAACCGAAACTGCGCTACCCCGTCACCCTGGTGACCTGGGCAGTCATGCTGTTGAAGCGCCTGTTGCCAGGTCGCGTAATGGACAAAATTTTACAGGGCTGAGTTGAAGCCAGCGCGTCTGCCCCCATGTAAAAACAAATCGACGAATAGAGAGTGACTCCATGTCCGTACAAAATATTGTCAATATTAACGAATCTAACCTGCAGCAGACCCTTGAACTGTCGATGACCACGCCGGTCCTGTTCTATTTCTGGTCTGAACGCAGCCAGCACTGTCAGCAATTGACGCCGGTGCTGGAAAGCCTGGTCGCGCAGTACAACGGTCAGTTTATTCTCGCCAAGCTGGACTGCGACGCCGAGCAGATGATCGCCTCGCAGTTTGGCCTGCGTGCCATCCCAACGGTGTATCTGTTCCAGAACGGTCAGCCGGTGGACGGTTTCCAGGGTCCGCAGCCGGAAGAGGTGATCCGTGCGCTGCTCGAGAAAGTCCTGCCAAGTGAAGAAGAGCTGAAAGCACGCCAGGCCATCGAATTCATTGAAGCTGGCAACCACGCTGACGCACTGCCGCTGCTGAAAGAAGCCTGGCAGATGTCCAACCAGAGCAGCGAAATTGGGTTGCTGCTGGCAGAAACGCAAATCGCCCTGAACCGCTCCGACGATGCCGAAGCGGTGCTGAAAACCATTCCGTTACAGGATCAGGACACCCGCTATCAGGGTCTGGTCGCCCAAATTGAACTGCTGAAGCAGGCGGCAGACACGCCGGAAATCCAACTGTTGCAGCAGCAGGTCGCAGACAACCCGCAGGATGCCGCACTGGCCACCCAACTGGCGATCCAACTGCATCAGGTCGGACGTAACGAAGAAGCGCTGGAGCTGCTGTTCAGCCACCTGAGAAAAGATCTTGCTGCCGCTGACGGCCAGGCGCGTAAGACCTTCCAGGAGATCCTCGCCGCATTGGGCACCGGCGATGCGCTGGCGTCGAAGTATCGTCGTCAGCTGTACGCGTTGTTGTACTAATCCGCGTGATGTTGCCCGATGGCGCTTGCGCCTATCGGGCCTACAAATTCTACAAATACCGATCCCGTAGGCCGGATAAGGCGGTAGCCGCCATCCGGCTTCACATTACGTCTTCTTCAGATGCGTTACGACTAATTGGTGACGCGAATTATAGAACTTCCGATAGGTTAAATAGCAGGCGATAATGGTCGACAGGCTGGCGGTAGAAAGCAGCATGAAGGTCACCATAATCTGATATTTGATCGCTTTTACCGGATCGATACCGGCAAAGATTAACCCCGACATCATCCCCGGCAAGCTCACCAGACCGACGGTTTTCGCGGAATCAATGGTTGGGATCAACGACGCACGAATACTGTCGCGAATTAACGGCGCGGAGGCAATCTTCGGCGTGGCACCGAGGCTCAACTTTTCCTGAATTTGCTGCTGCTCGCTGTTAAATCGCTGGCCCAGATTGTTATAACACAGCCCGACCGCCACCATCGCGTTGCCCGCAATCATGCCGGAAATCGGGATCACCTGCATCGGCGTGAACGCAATGGAGCCTGACAGCACCAGTACCGCCAACGTCAGTCCGGCCCCTGCCGTTATTGCAATAAACGACGAGATAAAGGCGTTGCCGATATATTTACTGCGTTTTTGCGCGTTATAGGCGGCGTTAAGACAGATAAACAGCACCATCAATAAGGTCAGAATACTGTGATTCACGCCAAAGATATATTTCAGCACGTAGCCGACGATAATAAGCTGGATAACCGCCCGACATACGCTCCAGAGAATATCTTTTTCCAGCGCCAGTTTTTCTTTATGGCTAATCAGAATAGCCACCACCACCAGCATCATCGCTAATGCCAGCGACTCATTGGTAATATTATGCTCGTTCATTGCGTGTTTCCTGCATTTCTCCGGCATGCGGTTGGAGGGTTATGACATTATCCGCATGATTAATTTCATCTTTGTCGTGCGTCACCCACAACACCGCCATATTTTCCTCGCGAACGTAGCGATGTATAAGCTCATTTACATTCCGCTTATTGGTTTCATCCAGCGCGCTGGTGATTTCATCGAGTAGCAGAATTTTGGGCAAAAACTGCAAATTACGAATGAGCGAGACGCGTTGCTTTTCACCGCCGGACAGTTCATTGATGCCCTTTTTGAGGATCGTCTCGGGCAGCTCAAAGCGCGCCAGATCGGCGAGAAACGCCTCTTCTTGTGGGTGTTTATGCCGAATTTGCCACGGAAAAATGAGATTGTCGTAAACGGTGTCGCCAAACAATGCGGGGGTTTGCGCACAATACGAGACCTGCTGTCGATACGCTTCGGGTTTGAGCGTGGATATCTCCTTTCCCTCAAAGAGGATCTCACCGTTGCTTGGGCTAATTAACGAGGCCACAATCTTCAGCAATGTGCTTTTACCGCAGCCGGATGGGCCTGTTATAAGCTTAAATTCCCCGGCGTGGAGATTAAAACAGATATTATTGAGAATCTTCGTGTTACCCGCCTGCCAGCCGACATCGTTGAGCTTAAGCAAAATACTGCTTTCTTCCATTATCATTCCCTTTTCACCGCTTTCGTACAGACAGTCTATCCCTGTAATTTATTATTGGGGAGCCACCTTGATAAATCGGGTATAATTTAACTTATCAGGCAGTAAAGGACAGCGTAACAGGAGGTTTTATCGATGCTCATTTTCATCCCCATTCTCATTTTTGTCGCGCTGGTGATTGTTGGCGCAGGCGTCAAAATCGTCCCTCAGGGATACCAGTGGACGGTGGAACGCTTTGGTCGTTACACCAAAACCCTGCAGCCAGGCTTAAGCCTCGTGGTACCGTTCATGGACCGGATTGGTCGTAAGATCAATATGATGGAGCAGGTTCTCGATATTCCGTCGCAGGAAGTTATCTCCAAAGATAACGCCAACGTGTCCATCGATGCAGTGTGCTTTATTCAGGTGATCGATGCACCAAAAGCGGCGTATGAAGTCAGCAATCTGGAACTGGCGATCATCAACCTGACGATGACCAACATCCGTACCGTTCTCGGCTCGATGGAGCTGGACGAGATGCTTTCCCAGCGCGACAACATCAATACGCGTTTGCTGCATATCGTTGATGAAGCCACCAACCCGTGGGGCATCAAAATTACCCGTATTGAAATCCGCGATGTGCGCCCACCGGCCGAGCTTATCGACGCCATGAACGCCCAGATGAAAGCCGAACGAACCAAGCGCGCCTATATTCTTGAGGCCGAAGGGATCCGCCAGGCCGAAATCGTCAAGGCCGAAGGTGAGAAGCAGTCGAAAATCCTGAAAGCGGAAGGTGAACGCCAGTCCGCGTTCTTGCAGGCCGAAGCGCGCGAACGTTCCGCCGAAGCTGAAGCCCGTGCAACGCAGATGGTGTCTGAGGCCATTGCCGCCGGGGATATTCAAGCCGTGAACTACTTCGTGGCACAGAAATACACCGAAGCGCTGCAACAAATCGGTTCGTCCAATAACAGCAAAGTGGTGATGATGCCGCTGGATGCCAGCAGCCTGATGGGCTCCATTGCCGGTATTAGCGAACTGATTAAGGACAGCGCCAGCGAGCGGAACAAATCATGATTGCGATGATTCTGGTTCATCCACACCTCTTCTGGCTCAGCCTCGGCGGTCTGTTACTGGCCGCTGAGATGTTGGGCGGCAACGGCTATCTGCTGTGGAGCGGTGTGGCGGCAGTCATCACCGGTCTGGTCGTCTGGCTATTGCCGCTCGACTGGGCGTGGCAGGGCGCGATGTTCGCCGTCTTAACGCTGCTGGCAGCCTGGCTGTGGTGGAAGTGGTTGGCAAAGCGTGTGCAGGAACAAAAACCGGCAGACAGCCATCTCAACCAGCGCGGACAGCAACTGGTCGGCCGCCGGTTTGTGCTGGAAACGGCGCTGGTGAACGGGCGCGGACATATGCGCGTGGGCGACAGCTCCTGGCCGGTCAGCGCGCGTGACGATTTGAGTGCAGGAACACAGGTTGAGGTGATTGCCGTTGAAGGCATTACCCTGATTATCAGAGCCTTATAACCCACATAATGACAGGAATAAAGATTATGGTCAGGAAGACATCCCTCGCCTTTGCCGTGTGTACCTTGCTGGCGGGTGCCCCACAGGCATTCGCCTCTTTTGATATGGAAGATTGCAAATGGAGCGATGCGAGCTGTCTGCTGAAAGGCATCCCGGTCCTCAGCCCGGAAAACGACACCCGTGATAACCTGCTGCGTCTGTTGAGCCAGGAAAAATCATTCACCCTGCCAGTGCAGTCACTGCCTGCGGATGTTACCCGCTCCCGCGATTACTATTTTGCATATCATCCACAGTGGGATGAAATATCTCCGCCGCCAGCCGACGCCCCAGTGCAAAGCAAAGATGATACGCTTGCCCGCCAGATGGCCGAACTGCAGATTAACGTCGAAGAGACAAACGCCGACGACGCAGAGCATGAGAACCGCCATGTGTCGAATACGACAGCCAGCGTCAGCCAGTTCTTTGCCGCACTGCTGGCGGATACTACGTTAACAGCTGAACAACGCCAGGCGTTAGCCCGGGCACGCCTGGGACTACTGTCCGGCGCGAGCGCTGAGCAAATTACATCCTCGCTTGCCACCATCCCTGCCGACGCCTCTGCGCAACAATACAAAACCTATCTGATCGCCGCCGCCCGTTTCTATGAAGGCGACTACGTCACTGCCGAACAGGATTTCACGCAGCTAGCCACCAGCAGTAGTCCGTGGCTGGCAGAAACCGCGCAATACATGCTGATGCGCACCGCGTTGAACAGAAGCAGCCAGAACAGCGTCGGTGAATACGGCGATTTTGATAGTGCAAAAATCAACCGCCAGGATGCCAGCCAGGCGCAAACTCAGGCCCAGGCTTATCTGCAACGCTTCCCGCAGGGGCTGTACGCCGACTCCGCACGCGGCATGCTGCGCCGGATTAACTGGTATTTGCAGGCATGGCCGCCGCTGGCTGGGCTGTATGAACAAGCCTTCCAGCAGACAACCGACGCACAGCAGCTGCGCGATACGGTCATCGAATACGATAATGTTTTCGGTATGCAATTCTTTGAAGGCCCCGTGGTGGAGGCCTTCCCCGACGCGCCGCTGGTCAGCTATATCGAGTTGCTGCGCGCGCTGCGTCTGAACAACGACAACAAACCGACGCTGACGCAGGCCCAGCTTGATGCCAGCAAACCGGTGTTTGAAAAGGGGGGCAAACTCGCCCTGTGGCAGGATCTACAGCTGAATCTGTGGATGGCAACGGGCAATTACGCGGCCATTGTGCAGGCGGTGACCCCGGCGCAAAAACTCCCCGCACACGACATTCTCGCCTTCAGTGAGCAGGTGATGTACGGCGAAGCGCTGATGGGGCAACAGCAGTGGCCCGCCGCCCGCGCGTTCTGGCAGCAGCTACTGAAAATCAGTCAGGACCCCGAACAGCAGCAGTATGTACAGGCCAAGCTGGCGGCAACGCTGGTTTACAGCGGCGACATTGCGTCTATTTTCGCCCCGGACAGCGCGGTGACGAACCTGCGTTTTCGTTCGCAGGTGCTAAAAGCACAGGCAACACCAGAGCTGCTGCGCCAGCAGGCCACTCGCGGCCCCAACAACGAAGAACGCACCATCGCCCTGCATACATTGTTGGTACGCGATCTCACCGAGAATCGTTTTAGCGACTGGTTGAACGACAAAAAGCTGGCTGGCGCGATTACGCCACCGGTGATTGGCGAGTCGTTTGCTGATGTAAATCTGAGTACCTTTGACTGGAACGGCGACGCCGCCCAGGCCGGTTATACCTGCCGTAGCCTCGATGAAACGGTCACTGTGCTAAGCAAAAAAGCGGATGATGCCCACGCGCTGAACTGCCTGGGGGAATTCTTCCGCACTTCGCAAACCCATGTGGATCTGCAGGCAGACAGTGCCGGTAACGACGTGCTGGGCACGGCCATCTCACGCAAAGAGCCGTTCGGGCAGTTTGACCGCCAGCGTTATTATCAGCAGGTGATCGCCTCCCCCAACGCAGAAGTCGAAGACAAGAGTTTTGCGCTGTACCGGGCCATCATGTGCTATGCGCCATCGGGTTATAACGAATGCGGCGGTGAAGAGGTGGACAAGTCGCAGCGTAAAGACTGGTACACACAGTTGAAGACGCAGTATCCAGGAAGCCCGTGGGCGCAAAAACTCAAATACTACTGGTAATTGCGCTGCTGAGCGGACAGGCTCAGGCCGCAGAAACGGTAGCTGCCCGTGAACATCAGGCCTTTTGGTTATGGTCCGGGGTAAAAGCCAGCGACGAGCTGCGGGACGCGCAAACGGTGTATCTGCACCAGGGGGAAGTGCTGACCCGCTCGGGCCAGGTGGTCTTTCAGCGTCTGGGTCTGCCGGTCAGCCGCCTGACCTTTCCGTCAATTTGGCTGACCGTGCGTTTTACTACCCTCGACGTACCGGATGCGATCCCGGCACGTATCGTGCGGCTGTTGCAGCGCTGGCAGGCCGCAGGCAACCACGTGGTCGGTCTACAGGTTGATTTTGACGCGGCAACCCATCAGCTCGCCGATTACGCCCGATTTCTGCAACAGCTGCGCCAACAGCTGCCGCCGGAGTTCGCTCTTGGGGTAACCGGACTGCTGGACTGGGCCAAGACCGGCGATGTCGCCACGCTGAATGCGCTACCGGTTGATGAACTGGTGGTGCAAAGCTATCAGGGACGTCACACGGTAGCCAATTATCAGGTGTATCTGCCCGCACTCACCCGGTTACGCATTCCGTTTAAGCTCGGGCTGGTACAACACGGTAGTCGGGATGTGCAGGCGGAAGCGCAGTTGGAGACATCACCGTGGTATCGCGGCACGGTGGTCTTTATGCTGCAACCGCCTCGCCTTTAGGCCTTCGCTTTGTGGTGGCAGCAGCCGGAGAGATTATCGATGATCGGGCATTCGGCGCTGTCATCGCCGGGACAGCTGTCCGCCAGCGCCAGCAAATGCGTGCGCATCGCCTGTAGTTCGTTAATGTGCCGCTCAATGTCCGCCACTTTTTCCAGGGTGCGCTTTTTCACATCTGCGCTGTGGCGTGCCGGATCGTTAAACAGGTTTACCAGCTCACCGCACTCTTCAAGGTTAAAGCCAACCTGCCGCGCCTGACGCAGCAACGTCAGTTCGTTCAGATGTTGCTGCGTATAGGTGCGGTATCCGTTTTCGCTGCGCAGCGGCGGCGTCACCAGCCCTTTCTCTTCATAAAAGCGGATAGCTTTACTGGTTAAACCGGTTTTTTTAGCAACATCGGATATATTCACATCTTCCCCCTTGACCTTCCCCTTGATGGAAGGTTTAACCTTTATAACAGTTAGTCAAAACGATTGCCAAGGTCAATAAACCACCGACCAATCATAGAGGATTATTGTTATGTCTCAAACCATCGACCTGACCCTGGACGGATTGTCCTGTGGTCACTGCGTTAAACGCGTCAAAGAAAGTCTCGAACAACGTCCGGACGTTGAGCAAGCGGATGTCACTGTTACCGAAGCACACGTTACCGGTAGCGCCAGCGCCGAAGCGTTAATTGAAACCATCAAACAAGCTGGCTATGGCGCAGAGTTAAGCCACCCAAAGGCTAAACCGCTGGCGGAGTCATCAATCCCGTCGGAAGCGCTGACAGCGGTCTCTTCTGAGCTTCCGGTAGCGACGGCTGAAGATGACAGCCAACAGTTGTTGTTGAGCGGCATGAGCTGCGCCAGCTGTGTTTCCCGGGTACAAAATGCGTTGCAAAACGTACCGGGCGTCACGCAGGCACGGGTAAATCTGGCGGAGCGTACTGCGCTGGTAATGGGCAGCGCTTCCGCCGAAGAATTAGTCCAGGCCGTAGAGAAGGCCGGCTACGGCGCTGAAGCCATCGAAGACGATGTTAAACGTCGTGAACGCCAGCAGGAAACGGCCGTTGCCACCATGAAACGCTTTCGCTGGCAGGCAGCCGTTGCGCTGCTGCTGGGCGTACCGGTGATGGTGTGGGGCATGATGGGCGATAACATGATGGTCACCGCCGATAACCGTAGCCTGTGGCTGGTCATCGGTCTGACGACGCTCGCCGTGATGGTCTTCGCAGGCGGTCACTTTTACCGCAGCGCATGGAAAAGCCTGATGAACGGCACCGCCACCATGGATACCCTGGTGGCGCTCGGAACCGGGGTGGCCTGGCTCTATTCAATGAGCGTTAACCTCTGGCCGCAGTGGTTCCCGATGGAAGCACGCCACCTCTATTATGAAGCCAGTGCGATGATTATCGGTCTGATTAACCTCGGACATATGCTGGAGGCGCGCGCCCGTCAACGCTCCTCCAAAGCACTGGAAAAACTGCTCGACCTCACGCCACCGACCGCGCGCGTGGTGACAGAAGAAGGCGAAAAAAACGTCCCGCTGGCCGATGTTCAGGCAGGCATGTTACTGCGCCTGACCACCGGTGACCGCGTCCCGGTGGACGGTGAAATCACCCAAGGCGAAGCCTGGCTGGATGAAGCCATGCTCACCGGCGAGCCAATCCCACAACAAAAAGGCGAAGGCGACAGCGTCCACGCCGGTACGGTAGTTCAGGATGGCAGCGTGCTGTTCCGCGCCAGCGCTGTCGGCAGCCATACCACCCTGTCGCGCATTATTCGCATGGTCCGTCAGGCGCAAAGCAGCAAGCCAGAGATTGGCAAGCTGGCTGACCGCATCTCCTCGGTGTTCGTTCCGGTGGTGGTAGTGATTGCGCTGGTCAGCGCCGCAATCTGGTATTTCTTTGGCCCGGCACCGCAGATTGTCTATACGCTGGTGATTGCCACCACCGTACTGATTATCGCCTGCCCGTGTGCGCTGGGTCTGGCAACACCGATGTCGATTATTTCCGGGGTCGGTCGTGCCGCAGAGTTTGGTGTTCTGGTCCGCGATGCCGATGCGCTGCAGCGTGCCAGTACGCTTGATACCGTGGTGTTTGATAAAACCGGGACGCTGACCGAAGGGAAACCGCAGGTTGTCGCCATCAAAACTTTCGGTGATATCGATGAAGCGCAGGCCATCCGTCTGGCCGCAGCCCTTGAACAGGGTTCCAGCCACCCGCTGGCCCGCGCGATTCTGGATAAAGCTGGCAATGCGGCCCTGCCGCAGGTCAATGGGTTCCGTACGCTGCGCGGCTTAGGCGTTAGCGGTGAAGCGGAAGGTCATAGGCTGCTGCTGGGCAACCAGACGCTGCTCCATGAACAGCAGGTGGTCACCACGGAGATGGAAGCTGAAATCACCGCGCAGGCCACTCAGGGGTCGACTCCGGTGCTGCTGGCGATTGACGGCAAAGCGGCCGCACTGCTCGCGGTTCGTGACCCGCTGCGCAGCGACAGCGTGGCGGCACTGCAGCGCTTGCACCGCGCCGGGTATCGTCTGGTGATGCTCACCGGGGACAACCCAACCACCGCTAACGCTATTGCCAAAGAAGCAGGCATCGACGAGGTGATCGCGGGCGTTCTGCCGGACGGAAAAGCAGAGGCGATTAAACGCCTGCAAAGCCAGGGACATCAGGTGGCGATGGTCGGTGATGGGATCAACGATGCGCCAGCACTTGCCCAGGCTGATGTAGGGATTGCCATGGGCGGTGGCAGCGATGTCGCCATTGAAACCGCGGCGATTACGCTGATGCGCCATAGCCTGATGGGCGTAGCGGATGCGCTGTCTATCTCGCGGGCCACCCTGCGGAACATGAAGCAAAATCTGCTCGGCGCATTTATCTATAACAGCATTGGTATTCCCGTTGCCGCCGGGATCCTGTGGCCGTTTACCGGTACCCTGCTTAACCCAGTGGTGGCCGGGGCGGCGATGGCGCTCTCTTCCATCACCGTGGTAAGCAACGCGAACCGACTGCTGCGCTTTAAACCCAAAGAGTAACCCTGTTCCGGATGACGCTAACGCTTATCCGGCCTACAAAATGCAGGTGATATCGTAGGCCGGATAAGACGCTTTCGCGTCGCCATCCGGCGATTCACGCATTGCACCTTCCTGGACCACGCGCTAGCATGTGATTTTTCAACGGGAGGTCGTATGGATCTGTTATACCGGGTAAAAGCATTATGGTCTGCACTACGCGGTCACCATTATACCTGGCCTGCTATCGACATCTCGTTGCCCGGTAATCGCCATTTTCATCTGATTGGCAGTATTCATATGGGCAGCCGTGAAATGGCCCCTCTGCCCGCCAAACTCCTGAAAAAGCTCTACCGCGCCGACGCGCTGATCGTCGAAGCCGATGTTTCCGGTGACGATGCGCCGTTTGCTAACCTGCCCACGTTTGCCGCTCTGGAAGACCGCATCAGCGACGAACAGCTCCGCCACGTGCAAAAAGTCAGCGCTGAGTTGGGCATTTCCCCTTCCCTGTTTTCCACCCAACCTTTGTGGCAAATCGCCATGATATTGCAGGCAACCCAGGCGCAGCAGTTGGGGTTACGTGCGGAATACGGAATTGATTACCAACTGCTGAAACAGGCGAAGCAGGTGCAAAAGCCGGTTATCGAGCTGGAAGGTGCTGCCAGCCAAATCGATCTTTTATGTCAGCTACCGGATAACGGTCTGGCGTTGCTGGACGATACCCTGACACACTGGCATACCAATGCCCGTCTGCTGCAACAGATGATGGGTTGGTGGTTAAAAACACCGCCGCAGAATAACGATCTCACGTTACCCAATACGTTCAGTCAGTCGTTATATGACGTCCTGATGCACCAGCGAAATGAGGCATGGCGGGACAAGCTTAACGCGTTGCCCGCAGGCCATTATGTGGTGGCAGTAGGCGCACTGCATCTTTATGGAGAAGGGAATTTGCCGGAGATGTTGCGATAAAAAAATGGCCAATATTTCTATTGGCCCGTCAAAGAGGAATTTCATCATTATTATTATGCCGACGCTTAAAGCATCGGTGTAGGTCGATTGTCGCTCAAAGTCAGCATCCTGCCAATACTATTGCGCAAGATGGTACTATTTTTTCGACCGCCATCAGGCGTATGCTTTAGTCGTATTTTGTCTGAGCCAGGAAAAATTGCTATGACACCCGCCGTTAACTTACTCGAAAAAAACAACATTTCGTTCCAGATCCATACCTATGATCACGATCCGTCAGAGACTAATTTTGGTGATGAAGTGGTGCGTAAACTGGGTCTGAATGCAGATCAGGTCTATAAAACGCTGCTGGTTGCCGTGAATGGCGATATGAAACATCTGGCCGTCGCCGTCACGCCGGTAGCCGGACAGTTGGATCTGAAAAAGGTCGCCAGGGCGCTGGGCGCGAAAAAGGTCGACATGGCCGACCCAATAGTGGCGCAGCGTACCACCGGCTATCTGGTGGGCGGCATCAGCCCATTAGGGCAGAAAAAAAGATTGCCGACGCTTATCGACGCCCCCGCCCGGACGTTTGACACCATTTATGTTTCCGGCGGCAAACGCGGGCTGGATATTGAACTGGCGGCGGACGATTTGGCCAAAATTCTGGATGCGAAATTCGCCGATATCGCACGCCGCGATTAACCTGTTTTGGAATGATTGCCTGATGGCGCGCAGCTTTAAGGCCTACAACTGAATACTCTACAGGGCGTTATTGGTGAAGGCAGTTTGGACTCGGCCAGCGCGCAGGAACCGGAGCGTACATGTAGTACGTGAGGATTATTCGCTACGCTCCCCCTCCGGGCCGCCCTGATGGGCGTTCAAAACTCTGTGAGTTTTGTCCGAGCACTGCCCGCGTTCAAAATGGCGAACAAAATAGCCCTGTTATTGCCAGCTAACTTCACCCTTCGGCTCAAACGCACTGGCATCCAACGGTGAATTCTTCTGCACATACTCTTTCAATACTTCCGCATCGATAAACCCGGTATTCACATAACCCGGTTTGTTATCAATTCGCGGATAGCCATCACCGCCGGTGGCGTTGAAACTCAGCGTCGCCATGCGATAGGTTTTGGCCGGGTCGACGGGCTCGCCGTTGATTTTCAAATCGTTAAGCTTGCCGTCTTTCGCCACAAAGCTAACGTTGGCAAATTGCGGATAGGCACCCGAGTCCGGCTTCATTTGCGCGACGGCGGTCAGATAGTCAACCACCTCTTTACCACTCATATCGGCATAGACCACTATGTTGCCAAACGGCTGAACCTTGAGCACGCTTTTATAGGTAATATCGCCGCCTTCAATGGAGTCACGGACGCCACCACCGCTCATCACGCCAAAATCAGCACCGGTGCGCGCCATTTGCGCCGCCAGTAGCAGACGCCCCATATTGGTCTGAACAAAACGGACTTTGCTGCGGTCTCCTTCCAGACGCCCATTAACGCTACCAATTTTGACCTCCAGCTGCGCTTTGCCTTTATTCTGGAACGGTGTTAGCAGGGAAAGCATTTGCGGGTTTTCAGCGATTTCCGGGGTGTAAAGTACGCGCTCACTTTTGCCGTTATCCCAGGTCACTTTCTTCTTCAGGTTTACCGGAATGAGCTGGTAGTTGACCATTTTCATTTCGCCGTTGCGGAATTCAAAGTCCGCGCGGCCTACGTATTTTCCCCACTCGTGCGCTTGGACGATCCAGATACCATTTTGTTTATCTGGCGCACACGGGGTACCTGGCACGTAATCCACCTGCTTTTTGTTTTCCGATGCCATGCACACCGGATCCTGTGAGTGACCACCCACAATCATCGCCAGTGCGCCTGCGGGCAGGCTACGCGCCATTTCCACATCGCCTAGAGCGTTAGAGCCGTGGTTGCCGTTGTCGTAATGCCCCATGTGCGTGGTGGCAATAATGACATCGGGCTTTTCACCCATATTGAGTTCCTGAATCACCAGCTTGGCTTCATCCGCAGGTTTACGGAACTCGATGTCGGTGAAGAACTCCGGGTTGCCAATTTTCGCCGTGTCGTCGGTGGTTAAACCGATAACGGCAATTTTTAAATCCTGGCGCTTAAAGATGGCCCAGGGTTTGAATAAACGCTCACCGGTGCTTTTCTGGTAGATGTTGGCGGAGAGGAGCGGGAATTTGGCCCATTTTTCCTGCTGTCGCAACACGGTCAGTGGATTATCAAATTCGTGGTTTCCCACCGCCATCGCGTCATAGCCAATCAGGTTCATGCCGCGAAAATCCGGTTCAGCATCCTGAAGATCGGACTCCGGTACACCGGTATTAATGTCGCCGCCGGAAAGTAACAGGACGCTTCCGCCCTCGGCTGCCACCTCATGACGAATACCGTCTACCAGCGTTTTTTGCGCCGCCAGTCCGTATTCGCCGTATTCGCTGCGCCAGAAGTGGCCGTGATGATCGTTGGTATGCAGAATGGTTATTTTATAGATTTTATCTTTTTCGTAAGCCTGAGCAGGCTGACCTGCCAGCGCAAAGGCGGCAAATAATGCCAGCGTCACGCCCCGTTTCAAAAATTTCATGCTTCTCTCCCTGACCCAATATCAACCGCTGAAATTACAATGATATGAAATAATAGCCGAAAATGTTTTCAGAAATGAGACTTCCTTCAAACACCTTCCGCAGGTATGTTAGTCGGATAATAATTACACCTGTTCCTGTCTCATCATTACTGAAGTGGACCTATGGCTACCAATCAAACCGCTCAACCGCTCTCCGGCTCTGCTGCGCCGTCGCAAAAAGCACGCACCTCGTTTGGCATTTTAGGGGCGATCAGCCTTTCTCACCTGCTCAACGATATGATCCAGTCGCTGATCCTGGCGATTTATCCGCTATTGCAGTCAGAGTTCTCGCTGAGCTTTATGCAGATCGGGATGATTACCCTGACTTTCCAGCTCACCTCCTCGTTACTTCAACCGGTGGTAGGTTACTGGACAGACAAATATCCGATGCCATGGTCACTGCCTATTGGCATGTGCTTCACGCTGAGTGGACTGGTATTACTGGCAATGGCCGGTAATTTCCATATGGTGCTGCTCGCCGCTGCGCTGGTCGGCACAGGTTCATCGGTGTTTCACCCGGAATCGTCTCGCGTGGCACGGATGGCTTCCGGCGGTCGCCATGGTCTGGCCCAGTCTATTTTCCAGGTGGGCGGTAACTTCGGCAGTTCTCTGGGGCCATTGCTGGCGGCTGTCATCATCGCGCCATACGGTAAGGGTAATGTAGCGTGGTTCGTGCTGGCCGCGTTGTTAGCGATTGTGGTACTGGCGCAAATCAGCCGTTGGTATTCGGCCCAACATCGGATGAGTAAAGGTAAGCCGAAAGTCGCCATCGTTAACCCGCTACCGCGCAACAAGGTGGTGCTGGCGATTAGCATCCTGCTGGTGCTGATTTTCTCCAAATACTTCTATATGGCGAGCATCAGCAGCTATTACACCTTTTATCTGATGCAAAAATTCGGATTATCGGTACAAAATGCGCAGTTCCACCTGTTTGCGTTCCTGTTTGCCGTTGCGGCAGGGACGGTTATTGGCGGACCGCTAGGTGATAAAATCGGTAGAAAATATGTCATTTGGGGCTCTATCCTCGGCGTAGCGCCGTTTACCCTCGTTTTACCCTATGCAACGCTGGAATGGACCGGGATTTTAACCGTGATCATTGGTTTTATCCTGGCATCGGCCTTTTCTGCCATTCTGGTATACGCTCAGGAGCTGCTTCCGGGGCGTATCGGCATGGTTTCTGGGCTGTTTTTCGGTTTTGCCTTTGGCATGGGCGGCTTAGGGGCCGCGGTGTTAGGGCTGGTTGCCGACCATACCAGTATTGATTTGGTCTATAAAATATGTGCTTTCCTGCCTCTTCTGGGGATACTGACCATATTCTTACCTGATAACCGACATAAAGCCTGATTTTATGGCGGCCAAAAGTAAACTTTGGCCGCCATCACTTACAGTGACCATCAGCGTTTGCTCTATGCTCCCCCCCGCAGTTATCCGATCCGTGCTTTTTTACGACTAAATTCCTGTTTTCATCAAATTTCAATAATTATTCATAAACATAAACATTAAAATTGTCATAAACTATTACTCGTAATTAGGGTTTTCAGGATCACCACAGCAATCAAAGGAGACGGAATGCATCACGCCACCCCGCTTATCACCACCATTGTTGGCGGCCTTGTGCTCGCTTTTATATTTGGCATGCTTGCCAATAAACTGCGTATTTCTCCTCTGGTGGGATATCTGTTAGCGGGCGTTCTGGCCGGTCCATTTACACCTGGTTTTGTTGCGGATACCAAGCTTGCGCCGGAACTGGCAGAACTTGGCGTGATCCTGCTGATGTTCGGCGTGGGGCTACACTTTTCGTTGAAGGATTTAATGGCGGTAAAGTCCATCGCCATTCCCGGTGCGATAGCCCAGATAGCCGTGGCGACGCTGCTGGGTATGGCGCTTTCAGCTGTGCTGGGCTGGTCGCTGATGGTCGGTATCGTCTTTGGATTATGTCTGTCTACCGCCAGTACCGTGGTGCTACTGCGCGCGCTTGAAGAACGACAGTTGATTGACAGCCAGCGCGGGCAGATCGCCATTGGCTGGCTGATTGTTGAAGACCTGATGATGGTGCTAACGCTGGTTCTCCTGCCAGCCATCGCCGGTATGCTGGAAAAAGACAACGTTGGCTTTGCGTCACTGGCCGTTGATATGGGCATCACCATCGGTAAAGTAATCGCGTTTATCGCCATTATGATGCTGGTCGGTCGTCGCCTGGTGCCGTGGATCATGGCCCGTAGCGCCGCCACGGGCTCGCGTGAACTGTTTACCCTGTCGGTACTGGCACTCGCATTAGGTATCGCTTTTGGTGCCGTAGAAGTATTCGATGTTTCCTTCGCACTGGGCGCGTTCTTCGCCGGTATGGTGCTGAACGAATCTGAACTGAGCCACCGTGCGGCGCATGACACCCTGCCGCTGCGTGATGCATTTGCGGTGCTGTTCTTTGTTTCCGTCGGCATGCTGTTCGACCCATTGGTCCTGATCCAGCAACCGCTGGCTGTGCTGGGCACGCTGGCAATTATCATCTTTGGTAAATCCCTCGCCGCCTATTTCCTGGTGCGCCTGTTCGGTCACTCTCAGCGCACAGCGCTCACCATTGCCACCAGCCTGGCGCAGATTGGCGAATTTGCTTTTATCCTCGCCGGCCTTGGCATGGCGCTTAACCTGTTACCACAGGCGGGACAAAACCTGGTGCTGGCCGGGGCCATCCTGTCCATCATGCTAAATCCAGTGCTGTTCGCCGTGCTGGAAAAATACCTCGCAAAAACCGAAACGCTGGAAGAGCAGACGCTGGAAGAAGCTATCGAAGAAGAGAAGCAAATCCCGGTCGATATCTGTAATCATGCCCTGCTGGTCGGTTTTGGCCGCGTCGGTAGCTTGTTAGGTGAAAAACTGATGGCTGCGGGTATCCCGCTGGTGGTTATCGAAACGTCGCGGACTCGCGTGGACGAGCTACGTGAACGTGGGATCCGCGCGGTACTGGGCAATGCAGCCAACGAAGAGATCATGAACCTGGCGCATCTGGACTGTGCGCGCTGGCTGCTGCTGACCATCCCGAATGGTTATGAAGCCGGTGAGATTGTGGCTTCCGCGCGTGAGAAGTGCCCGACGATTGAGATTATCGCCCGCGCGCATTATGACGATGAAGTGGAATACATTACCGAGCGTGGTGCTAATCAGGTGGTGATGGGTGAACGTGAAATCGCGCGCACCATGCTGGAACTTATTGAAACGCCACCAGCGGGTAACGTTGCTACCGCCAGTTAATGTTGTGTGCCGGATGGTGCTAGCGCTTATCCGGCCTGCGGGTACACCGCATAATGCAGGCCCGGTAAGCAATAATGCCACCGGGCAATGTCGCGCAATACCGCTTAACGCTCCCAGTAAGCCTCTTCGAGGCTGTCTTCCTTCTCCGGCAATCCGCGCGTCAGGCGCGGTGAATGCTGGTTCAGCACCTGATAACTCACGCGATTGGCATATTTACACACCTGCGCTAACGAGGAATAGGTCAGCCAGGTGTACTTGTGCTTGCTGGAGTTCGGCACATTGCCGCGATGGTAGCTGTTTGCCGTAATATCATGCAGCAAGGCCGCCAACGCACCGTCACCCGCGCCGTTGGTGTTCATGATTTTCTCAGGGCCACCCATGTACGGGGCAATGTGCGAATAAATGCGCAACGGGTTGATACAGTCTTTATGGCGCATCGCGCGGCTGAACTCGTACTGGTTGAATTCGGCAATAGCGCCCGGCAGCAGCGGATGCTGCGTTTTGCGTTTGACCTCATCTTCCGTAAACCCAGCCATATACAGGCCCACCGGACCGGCGGTACACAGCACCAAATCCACCCAATCCAGCGCTTTGTCAGATGCCAGCAGCGGGTCATTCAGGCCGGTCAGCGCTTCGGCTTCTTCTTCGTTCATCGCCAGAATGGAGACATTCTCTTTCAAGAATTCCTGCCACCACTGCGGGTTATCCGCAATAACGAATTTGGTTCCTAAGGTCAGCACCACCGGGACATTGTGCTTTTTGGCGAACTCAATGGCCTTCATGGTCGCTTCCGGCATCGGCTCGCCCGGTTCGCAGCGCACCAGATATGAGGTCAGCACCAGCGCAGAGGCACCGGCAATCACCGACTCGGGAATGCTGTCCGCCCGCAGTTTGTTCATGTGACCGGGGCTGATGGCGAAGGTACGCTCGCCGGATTCGCCAATCAGCGTGAAGCAGCGACCAATCGGCCCGTCAACGCCCTGCAGGTAGTTCAGATCGGTACGGCTGGAGGTATTGCATAAATAGCGATACGCGTAGCTACCAATCTCAATGTTGCTACACATGACGCCCAGCAATACAGAGCGGTCATCCGCCAGTACCGAATAGTTGTGCATGGTGTTACCGATGGTTCCGCCCGCAAACTGATGGGTGATTAAATTTTCACGCACCAGTTCCTGATAGAGCGCCTCAGCAACATCATCAGCAATCACCAGAGAATGCCCGGCGCTTAATCCATAACGCTTCACAAAGTCGTCATCGACTTTGGCTTCTATATCCACCAGAGTCTGGTCGATACCGACGACCCAGGCGGCGCTGGTCTCGTTTTCAGGCTGAATTTGTTGCAGCAACGGATCGCGCGCGCTGACGGGAAAATAGTGTTTGGATTTGCGTTTGCCGGGAAATTTCATGGTCGATTTTACGGGTGGTTAACTGAGCGATGCATGGTAGCACATTCCCTCCTGCGCGCGCGACGCGGTGCTAATTTTCAATATCGGGCGGTGAGATCGCAGTTTATCTGCCGTTAATTTCTACAATACATCACCTTTTACAAGGAGCGTATTATGCAGCCGGAAAACAAGATCCCCGTCCTCGACCTTATTTCAGACGAAATGAAAAGCGTGGTGAACTTTCATCGCGATGACCTGCCGCCGTGGCCCGCCGCGGATGATTTCGTTGCCCAACGCCAACACTACGTGCACGAGCGTCAGTTCTGGAATGCCGATGCTCCGCAGATGAGTACCCGGGAGTGCATCATTTCTACCGCGTGCGGCCCGGTGGCGACGCGGATTTACTCCCCCCAACCCCATAGCCAGGCCACGCTGTACTATTTGCACGGCGGCGGTTTTATTCTCGGTAATCTGGATACGCACGATCGCATTATGCGCTTGCTGGCGAGTTACACGCGCTGCACGGTAATTGGCATCGACTATTCACTTTCGCCGGAAGCGCGCTTTCCACAGGCCATCGAAGAAATTGTCGCGACCTGCCAGTACTTTCATCACCATGCCGCTGACTATGCGCTGAACGTAGAGAATATCGGTTTTGCTGGTGATTCCGCGGGCGCCATGCTGGCACTTGCCAGCGCACTGTGGCTACGCGATAAGCAAATTGCCTGCGGTAAGGTCGCGGGCGTGCTGTTGTGGTACGGGCTGTACGGTTTACGGGATTCGCTCAGCCGACGACTGATGGGCGGAGAATGGGATGGCTTAACGCGAGACGATCTGCAGATGTACGAAGACGCCTATCTGCGCAGCGTCGATGACCGCGAGTCGCCGTACTATTGTTTATTTAACAACGATCTCACCCGCGATGTGCCGCCGTGTTTTATCGCCAGTGCAGAGTTTGACCCGCTGATTGACGACAGCCGCTTACTGTTCCAGACGCTCCAGGCGCATCGGCAGCCCTGTCAGTACAAAATGTACCTCGGCACGCTGCACGCCTTCCTGCATTACTCGCGGATGATGAAAACCGCCGACGATGCCTTGCGGGATGGCGCGCGTTTCTTCAGAGCGCAGCTTTAGCGATAGGCAGCGGTCAGTTTCAGCATCATTTCGATGTGTTCCGGTGCGTCATTCAGCGCCGGAATATATTCGTATTTCTGCCCGCCCGCTTCGAGGAAAATTTCTCGGTTTTGCTCGGCGATTTCCTCCAGCGTTTCAAGGCAATCAGCAGCAAATCCCGGACACATGACCTGGATATGCCGGGTTCCTTTTTCCGCAAGCATTTTGAGCGTTTCGTCGGTATATGGCGTCAGCCATGGTTCCCGACCGAAGCGTGACTGGAAGGTCATCATCACCTTTTCCGGCGGCAGCCCTAACGCAGACACCAGCTCCCGCGTGGTGTCGCGACAGCGTTGCGGGTAATCATCGCCTTCATCAGCGTAGCGCTGTGGAATACCGTGGTAAGAAAGCAGCAGTAAATCGGGTTCGCCGTGCCGGGCAAACGCATCACGGGCGCTTTTGGCCAGCGCATCAATATACGCGCTGTCGTCTGCGTAATCGCGAATAAAGGAGACGCCGGGGATCGCACGCTTGCGCGCTAAAATGCGCGCCAGTTCATCCCACACCGCGGCCACCGTTGAACAAGAGTATTGCGGATACAGCGTTAACACCACAATGTGTTCAACGCCGCTCGCTAGCAGTTCGTCGACCGCGCTTTCCAGCGAGGGGGAACCGTAGCTCATCCCCAGCGCAACCGGCGTATCCGGCAGGCATTTTGCCAGCGCCTGTTGCTGACGGCGGCTGTAGACCATCAGCGGCGAGCCTTCATCCATCCAGACTGACTGGTATAGCTTCGCGACGCGCGGCGCGCGCAGCGGCAGGATCACTCCGCGCAGCAGCGGCCACCACAGCAGACGGGGAGTATCGACCACGCGTGTGTCGCTTAAAAACTGGCGCAGATAACGTTTAACTGCTTCGGGTGTGGGGGCATCGGGGGTGCCGAGATTTGCCAGCAGGATACCGGTTTTCGTCTGACGCATTACCGCCTCGTATTGATTCAAATTGTTGATAATTGTAGCGGAAAAGCGAGGAAGAAGAACTAATTGCTGCGAGAGGTAAGAATATGCCTGATGGCGCTAACGATACCGGTAGGCCGGATAAGGCGTTTACGCCGCTATCCGGCACCGATTGCCTGATGGCGCTGCGCTTATCAGGCCTACGAGATAATGGCAGGCCTGATAAGGGGTTCACAACGCTAAAACTTAACCGAGGATTTTTTCCAGGTCAGCGCGAACAGCGGCAACAGCCTGCGTACCGTCAACTTTCGCGTATTTGGTTTGACCCGCTTCAGCTTCTTTCTGGTAGTAACCAATCAGCGGGGCAGTCATCTGATGGTATTCAACCAGACGCTTACGCACGGTCTCTTCCTGGTCATCTTTACGGGTGGTCAGTTCATCGCCGGTCACATCGTCTTTGCCTTCAACTTTAGGTGGGTTGAATTTGATGTGATAAACACGGCCAGATGCCGCGTGAACGCGACGACCAACAATACGGTCAACGATCAGTTCGTCCGGTACCGCGAATTCCAGAACGTAATCCACCACGATACCCGCTTCTTTCATGGCATCAGCCTGCGGAATAGTACGTGGGAAGCCGTCCAGCAGGAAACCGTTACGGCAGTCTTCCTGTGTAATACGCTCTTTGACCAGCGCGATCACCAGCTCATCGGTCACCAGTTTACCGGCGTCCATGATGTCTTTCGCTTGTTTGCCCAGCTCGGAGCCAGATTTCACGGCAGCACGCAGCATATCACCGGTGGAGATTTGCGGAATACCATATTTCTCCATGATGAACTGAGCCTGAGTCCCTTTACCCGCGCCCGGAGCGCCAAGCAGAATGATACGCATTACGAAAATCCCCTTAAAGGTTGTCGATATTTTAAAAAAGTGCTAAACGATACCACCATCACGCAATTGGCTCAAGAAAGGCGCTTGACGCTGAAACGTTTAACAGCAGGATATCGTGAAATATCATTAATTGCGTACGCTATATTCTACCCAAACACCCCGCGCTTACCCCCGACGCACGGTCTTTCCTCCGTTCTGATTCAATTTTTCCAGTGCCTGTGCCACCGTTGCCTCATCCGGTACGCTAATCGTGCATACCGGGATCTGTCCAAGCTCACGATGTTTCGCCATGCCGAGATTATGGTAGGGCAATATTTCACTGTGCAGGATAGCCGCATAGCGTTCGGTTATCGTGCGGATCGCCGCCAGATGCGCATCATTGAGGTTATATCCCGGAATCAGCGGGCAGCGCAGGATCACCTGTGCGCCAATCTCATTAAGCGTGTCCAGCGTGCTCTCCACCACGTGTTTCGCAATACCGGTATGGGCTTTATGTGCACGCGCGTCGGTCACTTTGTAATCGAGAAGAAACAGATCCACCCACGGGGCGATTTCACGATACCGCTCGGGACGAGAGGCGCCGTTCGTTTCAAGACAGACGTGCAAACCGGCGGTTTTCGCCGCTTTTGCCAGCGCCAGCGCAAAGGGAAACTGGAACATCGCCTCCCCGCCGGACAAGGTTATGCCGCCCCCGGTTTTGTCAAAGTAGGGTTTATCCTTGATGACCTCTTCAAGGATCTCAGTCACCTTCCGGGTCTGCCCATAGATTTTAAGCGCCTGCGCCGGGCATGCCTCAACGCAGCGTCCGCACGCCTGACAGGCGGCATAATCTATCTCATGCCGCCCTTGGGAAAACTGGTGGCATCCGTGCGGACAGACCTCTGCGCAACGCTGACATTGCAGGCACTTATGTTCCAGAAACGCCAGCTGCTTTTCGGCTCTCAGCGACTCCGGATTGTGGCACCAGACGCAGCGCATCTGGCATCCTTTCAGAAAGACGGTGGTGCGGATCCCCGGCCCATCGTGCAGTGAAAATTTCTGAATATCAAAAACCGTGCCCGCTTCGCTCATCATCCACCTCAGTCGTTCAGCGTACGGTTCAGGATTTCCTGCTGTACATCTCGGTCCAGATTGACAAAACGCGCGCTAAAACCACCGACGCGAACAATCAAATTAGGGTAGTTTTCCGGGTGTTGGTACGCCGCCTCCAACTCCCCCTTACCCACCACGCTGACCATCAACTGCGGCCCGCCGCGCTCAAAATAAGAGTGCATCAACGCCTCCACCAGCGGGCGACGGGTGTTGAATAACCCTTTGCTGAATTTGATGTTTTGTACCGAACCGGCGTGATATTTTGCCTCCAGTTTCAGCAGTGAGTTCAGCATCGCCGTCGGACCATTTTTATCCGCCCCACTCTGCGGGTTGTTGGCGTTGCTCATATAAATACCTTTATGCCGCCCATCGGCTGAAGCGCTGGTTGCACGCCCCCATTCGGTATTCACCTGATTGTTGATGATCACCACCAGATAGCTGTCCAGCCCTACCCGCTTCGCCGCATCGCGTACGCCGGTACAAACATAGCGATGCATCATCACCGCCAGGTCATCCGCCGCATTGTCATCATTACCAAACTTGGTCGCCGCGATCAGTGCCCGCTTGAGGTCGTCATAGCCCACGAAATCCGCTTTCAGTGCCGCAATCAACGTTGTGTAGTCATAACGCTGCTCGGTAAAAATAACCTGTTTGATTGCCGCCAGTGAATCTGCCGCATTGGTATTGCCGTAGGTTTCGTTAGTACCGCCGAGGTAGCGCACGCCGCCGTCAAGCAGCGCCTTATCGCGCGCCACGCAGTCTGCCGTCAGGATCGAGGTAAACAAGAAGCCGACCTGTTCATTCATCACCCGATACGACAACGCCTGAGCGTGCGCCGTGATATCAATGTAGTAATCCAGCAACCGCTGGTAGTTATTCAGCACGTCATCAAAGCACGATATCTGTTCTGGCGGGGTTAACGCCACACCGCCGCTTTTTTGTTTACCATCCCAAAAATCGATGCCGCCGCTGAGCGAGATATTGAGAATTTTAAGCAGGTTAATACAGGTATTCGGCGTGCCTACGCTTCGCCCGGCCAGCACAAACTCGCCGCAGCCAAAAGGAACATACTGCTCGGCCTCCGTTTCCCCCACCTGCATCGCGTCCATCACCGCCGGAATATTGACGTCATCGTTATACAGAATGGGATAGGTCAGGCCGGTGCCAATCACCGTCAATGCCTGTTGCCAGATTGCGTTGTCCATTCCCTGATAAATACGTAAAGTAAATTGCGGTTCCGTATCACCATTTTCCTCAACGGCCTGGATCGCCAGTCGACAATAGACATCCGCATTTTTCGGGTTACGCCGCCCTTTCCCGCCAACCACCACGCGACCATTCACCGTGGTTTTCCGCGCTTCAATCAGGCGGTAGTGGGAACGGATACACGCAATGGCCTGGCGTTCGCTTAGACGTCCGGCGTCAAGATCGGCCACCAATAAATCACCCAGGTAGTCATCCATACGGCCATAATTCACCACGCCAGCACACAGGCTGTAGAGCCAGCTCAGTTCAATCCCCTGGATGAAAGTTGCAGGTTTGTCATGACGAATAGCGCCCAACTCGCGCATTAACAGCAGCAGATGCTTACAGCGCTCCACATCCGTGCATTCCACCATCTCATCGGCAGCTATTTCAATGTGACGGTCAATCACCTGCTGCAAAATGCCCAGTACGTCCTTGAAAGATTGCTGTAACTGCACCGCGGCCTCATCCCCGGCGCGTTCAGCCTGCAGTTGCTGCTGTTCGATGCGTTGCAGCAACCCACCGATCCCAAGCGTCATCAACTGCGGATAATCCAGATACATGCCGCTTAAACGCGCCGTCGCAATCGCCGGAAAGTTAACGTCAACGAATTTGCCGAGCGTGTCATCGGTCAGCGCCTGGCGAAAATAGACAGAACGGGTGTCATGCTCGCGCCAGAAGCGCTCAAGCACATCGATACGGTATTGTTGGTCGGGGAACTCCAGCATTTTCCGCAGTTCGTCCAGCCGGGCAAAATTGCAGTAATGACCCACACCGCCAACGGAGGTGACGCAGCCAAAACCAATCGGCAGCGCATCGACGCGTCCCAGGATCAGATCGTCAGCACAGGGACGGCGGAACAGCGTGGGGTAAAGCGCCTGCAGACAGCGGACCTCGCGCTGAAAACGCTCCGGGGTTGACTGAAACGCCTCGGTGTAGGCCTCCATAATCGCGAGTTGTTCTTCCGGGCTTTTTTCGCACGGGATCTTTTTATTCACATCAACTTGTTCGGCGATAATCGCTTGTTTGCTCACGGCCCTGCCTCCAAAAGAAACGTCCCCTATTAACTTGTAATTACAAATTACGATCCTTGACCTAAATCAAAAATCAATAAACGAACAAATCATCATCAATCACATTGTGTGAAACAGCCTGCATAACCGAAATAACAGTCAAATACGCATCTAAAGAGATGATCAATATCAAGATCATTTCGCAGGTAAACTTTTAGCCTCTGCGAAAGTTGTAAATACAAATAATCATAGAGAGTCTACTGTGAAGATAAACGACCTTGTTCAACCGGCGTTGATTTGTCTGGATCTCAAATCAAACCAAAAAGACGCGGCACTTGCTGAACTCGCCGACCTGTTATTGCGCGCGAATAAAATTCGCGACACCGACGCGTTTCTCCAGGAGGTATGGGCACGAGAAGAGACCGGGAATACTGGATTTGAAGGCGGCGTTGCGCTGCCGCACGCACGTTGCGACAGCGTTTTATCACCGGCGGTGGCGATAGGTATCAGCCGTCAGGGCATTGATTATGGCGCGGAAGATGGCCAGCCGACACATCTGATCCTGATGATCGCCTCAGCAAAACAGGCCAGCACTGCGCATATCGATGTGTTGGCACAGATCTCTTCACGTCTGGTCGAAGAGGACAGCGTCAGGCAGATCCTGGCCTGTCAGGACGTTCAGGCGGTCGTGGACTATTTCTGCCAACAAGAGGCGTGTCACGAAAAGGTTAGTGCTGAGGCCTCTCGTGGGCTGATTATCGGCGTAACCGGCTGCCCGGTGGGTATCGCGCACACTTACCTGGCCGCTGAGATGCTGGAAAAAGCCGCTGCGGAAATGGGTTATGAAGCCATTGTTGAAACCAACGGCTCTATTGGCGTCAAAAATGCACCCAGCGACGCTGATATCGCCCGGGCTGACGCCATTGTCGTCGCCTGCGATAAGCAGGTCGATTTGGACCGTTTTAATGGCAAAAAGGTGGTGATTACCGGGGTCAAAGCGGCCATCAAAGATGCACAGGGATTGATTCATCAGGCCCTGGCGGCACAGCCTTACCAGGCGAGAGCCACAACGAAGACCCAGACGTCGAGCACCACGGTACGTAGCCAGTTGTACAAGTCACTGATGAATGGGGTCTCCTATATGATCCCGTTTGTGGTCACCGGCGGGTTAATGATTGCCCTCGCGCTGGCACTGGGTGGCGTGCCGACACCGTCCGGACTGGCTATCCCGGAAGGAAGCCTGTGGAATCAAGTACTGAATGTCGGCGTCGTTGGCTTCACGCTGATGATTCCGGTCCTCGCCGGGTATATTGCATTCGCCATTGGCGAGCGGCCCGCCCTGGCTCCAGGGCTTATCGGCGGCTGGATTGCCAATACCGGTTCGTTTTACGGAGCCAGCGCCGGCTGCGGGTTTATCGGTGCAATTATTGCCGGACTGCTGGTGGGCTATTTCATCCGCTGGCTGACCCACCTTTCATGGCACAAAATGCTGCTGCCGCTGGTGCCTATCATGATCGCGCCGATTGCGGGCACCGCCTTCATCGCCGCATTATTTATCTTTGTTATTGGTGCACCAGTTGCTGATCTGATGGCCTTCCTGAATCATCTGCTGACCAACCTTTCCACGGGTAATATTATTTTAATCGGTCTGGTGATGGGGCTAATGCAGGGCTTTGATATGGGGGGACCGTTTGGCAAAGTGGTCTTCATGTTCAGCGTGGGTCTTATCGCCCAGGGGCAAACTCAGTTTATGGGCGCGCAGGCAGCGGCCATTCCGGTTGCGCCACTGGGTATGGCGCTGGCGGCCTTTATTGGCAGACGCTTTACGTTATTTGATGACGAGGAGTTCGAAAACGGTAAGGCGGCAGCGGCGATGGGACTGGTCGGAATTTCTGAGGGCGCGATTCCCTTTGCCGCCCGCGATCCGCTGTCTGTTATTCCAGCCAACATGATTGGCTCTGCGGTGGCATGCATCCTCGGTTTTGTTTTCGGATTACATTGCAATGTCGCACATGGTGGGCCAATTATCGTGCTGCTCGGCGGTTTCGATCAGCCACTGATGGCGTTGATCGCAATGAGCGGCGGCATTATCACCACAGCCGCAATTGCTATTGTGCTCAAACGACTTAGAATGGCGAAAAAGCAGCAATTACTCGTTCAATCGCAAGCCTAACCAAGGGCGCGTCGTCAGACGCGCCAGAACGGACGCCATGAAGTATCTTGATATCTACCTGTTGTTAAGAGAGAAAATCCTCAAAGGGGAATACGCTGCCGGTGAACCGGTCGAAGGTGAACATGCGCTGGCAGAACGCTATGGCGTCAGTCGACCGACTATTCAGAAAGCCGTTGCGCGGCTGAAAAGAGAGTCATTTGTCCATACCCGGCAGGGTTCAGGGATCTTCGTGAACCCGCCGGAGTTTTATCAGGACAACAATGTCATTACCTTGTCAGAGCGTATTCACCGCGATCAGACGCTGGACAACGTGGTACTCAGTTACGACGCACTTTCGAGCGATCCCGAGATCGCCGCGCTTTTCGACTTACCATCAGATACACCGCTGATCCACTATCGTCGCATGCGCATCATCAACCAGCAGCCGACTATCATTGAAGAAACCTGGATGCCGCGGGCGTTGTTCCCGGCGTTCACTGAGGAAAACTGTCGCCAGTCGGTGCTGCACTATATTGAGCAAACCTGCGGCTACGCCATCAGTCACGATGTAAAAATCTGGTCGGGGAAAATACTCAATGCAGATGAGGCGTGGCTGTTACGTTTACCGGAAGGACAAGTCAGCCTGTGTATTAAGCACAAAGTCTATTTGCAAAGCGGCGAGCTGGCACAGTACACCCAGGAAACGCTGGCAACCAATAGCGTAACCACGGTGTCGATGCGTTAAGCATAAAAAAGGGCAACCTGCGTTGCCCTTTTACGGTAATGCTCAATCTGTGGTGAAATTACGACACCAGCAGCTGGTTCATGCGACGGATAAACTGGTTAGGATCTTCCAGCGTGCCGCGTTCTGCGAACAGCGCCTGATCCAGCAGCAGTTCAACCCACTCTTTAAACAGCTCATCATCCTGGGTATCCGCCGTGCGTTTAACCAGCACGTGGTCCGGGTTGAGTTCAAAGATGTATTTCACTTCCGGCACGGCCTGGCCCGCAGCGGCAAACAGCTTCGCCATTTGCGTGCTCATTTCGTCCGCATCGGTGGTTACGATAGCCGGTGTGTCGGTCAGACGGTGCGTCAGGCGCACTTCTTTCACGCGATCGCCCAGCAGGTTTTTCACGCGCTCAACGAACGGGGTCAGCGCTTTTTCAGCTTCTTTTGCCGATTCGTCGACTTCATCCGCCAGTTTGTCGATAGACTCGTCAGCTTTAGCAACGGACTGGAACGGCTTGCCGTCGAACTCGGTCAGGTAGTTCATCATCCACTCGTCGATGCGATCGGACAGCAACAGAACTTCGATGCCTTTCTTACGCAGCAGTTCCAGGTGCGGGCTGCTCTTCGCCGCCGCATAGCTGTCAGCGGTGATGTAGTAAATCTTCTCCTGTCCTTCTTTCATCCGCGACACGTAGTCTTCCAGCGACACGGTCTGTGCAGAAGAGTCGGTGTGCGTAGAAGCAAAACGCATCAGCTTGGCGATGGTTTCCTGGTTGGCGTGGTCTTCCGCCGGACCTTCTTTCAGGACCAGGCCAAACTGTTTCCAGAAGGTCTGGTATTTTTCTGCATCGTCTTTCGCCAGTTTTTCCAGCATCTGCAGTACGCGTTTGGTCAGCGCGCTGCGCAGGTTACGGGTGACGGTGCTGTCCTGCAGGATCTCACGGGACACGTTCAGCGGCAGATCGTTGGAATCTATCAGACCGCGCACAAAACGCAGGTAGTTCGGCATGAACTGCTCGGCGTCGTCCATGATGAACACGCGCTGGACGTACAGCTTCAGACCGTGCTTGTGATCGCGGTTCCACATATCCCACGGGGCCTGCGAAGGGATGTACAGCAGGCTGGTGTACTCCTGCTTACCTTCCACACGGTTGTGGCTCCAGGTCAGCGGGTCGGTGAAGTCATGAGCAATGTGCTTGTAGAATTCGTTGTACTCGTCGTCTTTGATTTCCGACTTGTTACGCGTCCACAGCGCCTGCGCCTTGTTGATTTTCTCCCAGGAAACCACGGTTTCACCGTCTTTCTCTTCCTGTTTTTCAATCTCTACCGGCAGGGCGATATGGTCAGAATATTTGCTGATGATGGAGCGTACACGCCAGTCATCGAGGAACTCATCTTCCCCTTCACGCAGGTGCAGGGTGATTTCGGTGCCGCGATCGTCTTTGGTAATGTCGGCCACGGTGTATTCACCTTCGCCCGCAGACTCCCAGAACACGCCGTTCTCCGGCTTGTCGCCCGCTGCACGGGTGCGCACGGTGACTTTGTCAGCCACGATAAATGCAGAATAGAAACCCACCCCGAACTGGCCGATCAACTGGCTGTCTTTCGCCTGATCGGAACCCATAGATTCGAGGAAAGATTTGGTACCGGATTTAGCAATGGTCCCCAGATGATCGATAACGTCATCGCGGTTCATCCCCACGCCGTTGTCGGCGATGGTCAACGTACGCTTATCTTTATCGAAGGAGACACGCACGCGCAGTTCACCGTCACCTTCATACAGGTCCGGGTTAGACAGCGCACGGAAACGCAGCTTGTCTGCCGCATCGGAGGCGTTAGAGATAAGCTCACGCAGGAAGATTTCTTTATTGGAATACAGAGAATGGATCATCAGGTGCAGAAGCTGTTTTACTTCTGACTGAAAACCACGAGTTTCTTGTCCTTTCATGTAGATCTACCTCAACAATGCCATTTTTAATGGTAAAAACACGTTGAGAGTGAAATGGGGACAGGGAATGATAATTTCAAGCGGAAACCGCCGTCGCGGCTTCCGTTTGTTCAGAATTTAATCTTATGACGCCCGGCAAGAGAGTGCGACAGCGTGGTGCCATCGACCATTTCCAGCTCACCGCCAACCGGTACGCCGTGGGCGATACGGCTGGCTTCAACGTCATATTGCATGCACAGCTCGGCAATGTAGTTGGCGGTAGCCTCGCCTTCGACCGTCGGGTTGGTAGCCAGGATCACTTCATTGATGTGCTCAGACGCCAGTCGCTGCTCCAGACGATCAAGCCCGATATCATCAGGCCCGATGCCATCCAGCGGCGACAGGTGTCCCATCAGCACGAAATAACGGCCGGAAAACTGCCCCGTTTGCTCAATGGCGTAGATGTCCGCAGGACTCTCTACCACGCAAATTTGGCCGTTTTCCCGGCGACGCGGATTCGCACAGATGTTGCATACTTCTTGTTCTGTGAAGGTGCGGCAATCAGCACAGTGGCCGATTTCCGACATCGCCTTCGTTAACGACTGCGCCAGACGCATCCCGCCGCTGCGATCGCGCTGAAGTAGCGCGAACGCCATGCGCTGCGCTGACTTCGGGCCAACGCCCGGTAGGCAGCGCAGTGCTTCCATAAGCTGAGTTAACAGCGGGCTGGTTTGCATCAGAACGGCATCTTAAAGCCAGGCGGCAGCTGCATACCAGAGGAAACGGAGGCCATTTTCTCTTTCTGGGTCTCTTCAATGCGACGAGCCGCATCGTTGAATGCCGCAGCAACCAGATCTTCCAGCATGTCCTTGTCGTCTTCCAACAGGCTTGGGTCGATTTCCACACGACGGCAGTTATGCGCGCCGTTGATGGTCACTTTCACCAGACCCGCACCCGATTCACCGGTCACTTCCAGCTTGGCCACTTCTTCCTGCATCTGCTGCATTTTTTCTTGCATCTGCTGGGCCTGTTTCATCAGGTTACCCAGACCGCCTTTACCAAACATAGGCTTCTCTCTCAATCACGTTAAGGGATGACAACCATAAAACCATGGAAAATGGCTTACGATCAAATGGGGCGAATACTCTCTTCGTCCAGCTCCGCATCGAAGAAACGACGCAGCGTCTGAATGTTATTATCCGCAATAATTGACTCACGCGCCTGCGCAAGTTTTTCTTCATAAATGGCCTGACGCCACTCCAGCGGCGTGCGCACCGCAGGATTATCATCTTCAACGATGGTCAATTCAACCGCTGAGCCCGTTAAGCTGCTCAATGCTTCAGCAAGTCGTTGCTGCGCACCGCTGGAATTGAGGTGCCGCTGCGTGGAACGCAGGTGCAGGCGAACCTCGTTGCCATTCTCTTCTTTCCAGGCATTGAGCGCCACCTGCTCCACCAGCTTGGGCAATGACAGCTGACTGACCTGCGCGGCCCACGGGTCGCGTTCAATGGCTTCCGCCGCCAGTTTTGCCGCCAGTTCCGGTGTTTTTTCATGTTCCAGCGCTTTTTTCAGCGCCTTTGGCGTGGCAACAACTTCTTTGACTTCTGCAACCGGATTGGTCGTCTTCCAGCGATAGGCTTCTTTTTTCGCCGGTGCCTTCTCCAGCGTAGAGGCCGCCGGGCGCGCCTGAACGCGTTCCGTCACCGACGCCAGTCTTTCCAGCGCAGCATTATTCACCGGCCGCGCGCGGGATGCGGCTGCCGGTTCACTCTTTTTTGCTTTGGTCGCTCCCTGAGCACGCTGCAGCTGACTACGCGCAGCCAGCACCTGGCTGGTTGCCTCAGACAACGGCACGTCCTGATGCGCAGGCGCAGGTTGTTGCTCCGGGGCCTGTGTCGGTGCCATGACCACGGTAGGAGCCGCGGGTGCAAACGACTGGCGAGGGACTTCGGGTTCCGGTAGCGGGACGCGCGGGTGAAAAGCCAGCGCCCGCAGCAGCGTCATTTCTACGCCCATACGCCTGTCCGGCGCATACGGCAGCTCTTTACGTCCAATTAACAGAGTCTGGTAATACAGCTGAATATCGGTCGGCGGCACGGTCCGCGCCAGTTCGCGCATACGTTGTTCAATGGCGGCCATATCGCTACCGAGCGCGGAAGGCGTGAGCTGAACCATCGCAATCCGGTGCAGCAACGCCAGCATCTCAACCAGCAGCGCTTCCCATTCAATACCACGCGCGGCAGCGTCATTAACCAGCGTCATGGCGCGTTCGCCATTCCCGGAAACCACCGCCTCAACCAGAGACAGCGCTTGATCGTCGTCAAGCGTACCGAGCATGGTACTCACCGCCTGAGTTGAGACCTGGCCGTCGCCGCTGGCAATCGCCTGATCGGTCAGGCTTAGCGCATCGCGCAGGCTCCCGTCCGCCGCGCGCGACAGCAGCTGCAGTGCACGCGGTTCGTGGGCGATGTGTTCCTCATTGAGGATATGCTCAAGCTGATGGCGGATCTGCTCAACGTCCAGCGCTTTAAGATGAAATTGCAGGCAGCGCGACAGGATAGTGACCGGCAGCTTCTGCGGATCGGTAGTCGCCAGCAGGAACTTAACGTGCGCTGGCGGCTCTTCGAGCGTTTTCAGTAAGGCGTTAAAACTGTGGCGCGACAGCATGTGCACTTCGTCGATCAGATAGACTTTGAAGCGTCCACGTGCGGGCGCGTACTGGACGTTATCCAGCAGGTCGCGGGTATCTTCGACCTTGGTACGCGACGCGGCGTCAATTTCAATCAGATCGACAAAACGTCCCTGCTCGATTTCACGGCAGTTGTCACACACCCCGCAGGGCGTGGCGGTAATGCCGGTTTCACAGTTGAGTCCCTTCGCCAGCAGACGGGCGATAGAGGTTTTACCGACGCCACGGGTGCCGGAAAAAAGATAAGCATGATGAATACGCCCTAACGACAAGCCGTTAGCCAGTGCCGTCAGCACATGTTCCTGGCCGACGACGTCAGCAAAGGTTTGTGGGCGCCATTTTCGGGCTAAGACCTGATAACTCATTGGCAGGCTCTGAAAGGCTGGAGGGTGGATTCACAGGGGAGTAATGCTAACACAACCTCGCAGCGACGGCGAGGTTGACACGTTATATTCGGGCGTTATCGTTGCAGTCAGTTTGGTTTCGGGCAGCGCACAGAAACCGGAGCGTACACGTAGTACGTGAGGATTTTGAGCACTGACCGGGGCCAAAATGGCAAAAAAGATAGTCCGACTTAGTGGCCCGGGAAAGGGACCAGGCTGTAGCAGGTCAGCCCTTGTTTTTCCAGGCGCTGTTCGCCACCCAGATCGAACAAATTGATGATGAACGCCGCATCGGTCACTTCACCACCCAGACGGCGGATCAGCTTCACGGTCGCTTCGATGGTTCCGCCGGTCGCCAGCAGATCGTCTACAACCAGAACTTTGTCGCCCGGTTTGATAGCATCAACATGGATTTCCAGCTGATCTGTGCCGTATTCCAGCTCATAGCTTTCAGCAATCACTTCGCGTGGCAGTTTATGGGGTTTACGCACCGGAACAAACCCAACGCCCAACCCCAGGGCGACTGGTGCGCCAAACAGGAAGCCGCGCGCTTCGGTGCCGACAACTTTCGTGATACCCGTATTTTTGTAACGCTCAACCAGCAGTTCAATGCTGAGTGCGTAAGCTTTCGGGTCTTCCAGCAAGCTGGTGACATCGCGGAAAAGAATGCCCGGTTTTGGGTAGTCGTTGATGCTTTTGATGCTATCTTTGAGAAACTCAAGCTGCTGTGCAGTTGCGGTCATAAGTTTGTGCCTGATTGATACGGTATTACTTCACGGCGCACTATATACTCCATCCTCGACGCGTCTTGAATGATTTTTTGTATATATAAAGAGCAAAGGTTACATCTGTTTAACCTTTGAACGCCTGCGCCCGTGCTCGAAAACGGTCAAATTTACTGGCTGCGGGAGACAATTGCAACAGCGATTATTATGCTTCAGTGCTTTTGTTGCTCTTCATCAATCACCGGGATCCGCCACATAAAAATCAACAAGCAGGCGAGAATAACCAACAGCAGTCCGCGTACCCACATCATCTCAACCAGCCACAGCGAAACGCCAAACGTCAGCAAAATAAACACAATGGCGCGCGGCTTTGCCCCTGACGGCATCGCACGGTGTTTCTGCCAGTGGCGCAGATAACCGCCGAACCATGAACGGTACAGTAGCCAATCGTGAAAACGCGGCGATGAGCGGGCAAAGCACCAGGCGGCCAGCAGCATAAACGGTGTTGTGGGCAACAGGGGCAAAACCACACCCAGCGTGCCTAACACTACCGCTATCCAGCCAATGATGATTAGAATAATGCGTCGCATAATATCAATACTTAACACAGAGAATCGCTACTTTAGCATAACGGTTCTCATTTTCATCGGAGTGTTATCGTGAAAACCGCCCTGCTGCTTCAGACGCTCGAAAGCCAGCTCAACAGCCTGCGGCAGCGTTGCGCCCCTCTTGCGCATCACGCAACGCTTAGCGCCCGCTTCGATCGCCAGCTTTTTCGCACCCGCAGCACACGGTTACAGGCCTGCCTGGATGAAGCCGATGCTAACCTGAGCGCGTTACGCCATGCCGTTGAACACCAGCAGCGTCCCCAGGTAGCCTGGCTGGCTGAACATTTAGCGTCTCAACTGGAAGCCATTTCCCGTGAGACCGCCACCTGGTCGCTCAGAGAATGGGACAGCGCGTCGCCAGGGCTTGCCCGCTGGCAGCGCAAACGCGTTCAACATCAGGAGTATGAGCGCCGACTAGTCGAGATGACGCGCGAACGTAAGGCTCAACTGGCTCGGGCAACTAATTTTGAGGAGCAGCAGCGCCTGCTACGAGAAGTGGAAGCCTTCGAGGCGCGTCTGGCACGCTGTCGCCATGCGCTGGAAAGAATAGAAAACGTGCTCGCACGTATCACCCGTTAATCGTCGGAGAATGTATGTCACTTGAAAACGCCCCGGACGAGGTCAAACTGGCCGTCGATTTGATTGTCCTACTTGAAGAGAATCAGGTTGCGCCTGAAACCGTGCTGAAAGCACTAGAGATCGTTAAGCGGGATTATGAAACGAAACAGCTCGCCTCATCCGAAAAAGAACGGTAGCAGGATTGCCTGATGGCGCTGCGCCATCAGGCAATCACATTTCCTATTAGCCTACTGAAGGCGTCGGATCATCACCGTTGATGATATCGCGCTTCACCTCGGTCACAGTATCCCCTTTGGCGTTGTGCAGGTGCACTTCGAGTTGGTTAAAGGCGATATCAATGTTGTTTTCACGGCACAAGCGGTCAACCGCGCGGTTAAGTTCATCAACCGTGTGGCTGCGATCGCGCAGTTCACGGACATACAGACGCAGTTCGTGATCCAGCGTGCTGGCACCGAAGGCGGTGAAGAACACGGCTGGCTCAGGATCGTGCATCACTTTCGGGTGTTCCATTGCCGCCTGCAGCAGCACTTTCTTCACTTTATCGAGATCTGAACCGTAAGCGACCCCAATGCGGATAACCAGACGCGTGGTGGTATCTGAAAGCGACCAGTTGATCAGTCGCTCGGTCACAAACGCTTTGTTCGGGATGATCACTTCTTTGCGATCAAAGTCGGTAATGGTGGTCGCACGAATACGAATCTTACTGACTGTCCCGGAATAAGTGCCAATCGTGACGGTATCGCCGATACGCACCGGGCGTTCGAACAGAATGATCAGACCCGAGACAAAGTTACCGAAGATTTCCTGTAAGCCAAAACCGAGACCGACCGACAGAGCAGCGGCCAGCCACTGTAATTTATCCCACGATACGCCGAGCGACCCGAAGACCGTCATCGCACCGATAGCAATGATCGCGTAGTTGAGGATTGTGGTGATCGCATACGATGCGCCCTGGCGCATTTTCAGGCGCGACAGCACCAACACTTCCAGCAGACCCGGTAAGTTGCGGATCAGCGCCCAGGCCACCATTGAGGCAATAATCGCAAACAGCAGGCTGCCCATAGTGACATCTTTCACCACCGCGGCACCGGCTTCTGTGCCGTTGTAATGCCAGAGCGTGATACTGTCGAGATAGCTGAACACGGTGATCAGATCGGACCATATAGCCCAGAACAGCACGCCAAACAGGGCCACCATCAGCAGCATGGTAATACGCAGCGTTTGCTGGTTGACCTGCTCCAGCGCAATGGTAGGTTCTTCCTGCGGCTCAGCGCCTTCGGCCCCTTCTTTCACCAGATTCTCACGACGGGCAAGTGCACGACGCCAGGCAATTCGGCGCGCCGCAACGCTCAATCCGCGCAGCACCGTCTGGTACAGCAGGTTCCAGATGATCACCAGATACACAGTCTCAATCCAGCGACCGGATAAACGCAGCGTGGTATAGAAATAACCGGTCGCCGTCAGCACCATTAGCGCGATCGGAATAATCGACAATACGGTTATCGTCACCAGGCGCAGACCGTGCGATTCCTTATCACGCCAGCTCTCACGACACATTGGCCATACCAGGAAGGCAATAAGTAGCAAGTTAAAGAAAATAACAATCTGCCCAAGCACATCATCCATCAGATTGAGAGGCGAAAGCTCAGCGACCACCGACCAGAAATTCAGCGGCAGCAGTGCCAGGCTAATACGCACGATCTGGCGACGCCAGTGGCTGGTCTGTTTCGCGGGCATGCCGAAGTGGCGGATCGCCACGCCGTCTTTTTCCAGCACCTTCCAGCACAGGCCAAACACCAGCCAGAAGACGGCCATTTTCTTGCTAAATGCCCATAGCAGATCGCTGACGTTCAGTTGCATAGTCAGCAGAATCAAGCCCACGGCAAGGATAATCAGGCATGCGGGCAAGGCGCGAATCAGATCGATCAGTATCGCTTTAGGTGTGTTGAGCTGGCTGTCATTGCGCAAGTTACCCACCGCGGCGGCGAGTTTCGCCTGGTACGCTTTCAGCCACTTCAGGCGCCAGCGGATAAGCCCGGCTACCAGCAGCAGCGGCAAACCGGCCAGGAATGCGATAAACACCGCCGGCCAGGCTTTTTCCCAGTTCACGGTGATTTTCATCGACTTAAACTGGTCTTTGAGCGTTTGCGGGAAGGATTTCACCCAATCCCAGTCCATTGGGCGGTTGCTGTTAACCCAGAAAATTTGCTGAGTGAGGATGCTCTTGAGGTTCTTCGACACGCTCATTAACTGCTGCTGGTTGATCTGCAGGTTAATCGCCATCATCAGCTGATTTCCCAACTGCTTATTCAACTGGTCCAGCAGTTCACGGCGCATATCCACAACCTGCAGCAGCGCATCATGAACTTCGCCGTTCACTTCATTGCTGTGCCCTTCTTCCAGTTTGGCAACGAAGGCATCATTCTGGAACAGCGCATCACGCTGCTGGTTAACTTCAAATTGCTCCAGACGCAGATCGGCAATGCGGTTAGTCATATCAGCAAGTTCGTCTGCCGACGGCAGCGTTTGCTGCTGCTGATACAGAATGCGCGACAGCAGCAGACTGCCCTTCAGCACAGCGATTTGTTCTTTAATGTTGCGTTCCGATTGCAGCGCACGATCAAGCCAGTTTTTGACTTTAATGTTTTGCTGCATCAGTGAGTTACCGTTTTCCGTGGCGGAAATCAGGCGCTGGCTAAGCTGATGGTTAATATCCAGTTCCTGTTTTACCAACGGATTGGTCTGGATACGATCCGCTTCATCTGGCGTCACTGCTTCCTGCGCGGTTTTTTCGGTTAACGTCAGACGTTTGCTGTTCACCGCTTCCTGCAGCAACTGGAGCTGATGTTCGAGCCTGTTGGTGTTGGACGTCACGTAATCCCGTTGTTTTTGCAGGGTATCCTGCAAAACCGTGTTGCCCTCCAGGCTTTTACGCTGCTGGTCGATTTGCGCATTCAGCAACGCCTGCTGCGCCTGAAGCAGCACCTGCTGGCTGGGGCGTAATGCCGCCTCGCCAACGCTGGTTCCATCCAGGCGATTGCGGATTTGCTGCATTTGCTGCGAGGCGGTGTACATCGCGTTTTGCACGCGCTCAGGCTGCGTCTGCAACGAGACCAGTTGGCTGTTATAAGCGGCCAGATCGTTTTGCGCGCTTTGCAGGTCATCCAGCACCTGGGCGACGCGCGACTCGAGTTGTCGCAGAGAGAGCGCGCTCAGTGTTTTTCGCGTTTCATCGTCATTATCGACATCGCTGAGCGAATTTAACGCCGCCGTCGCCTCGCGCATTTTTTCCGGCGCCTGGGCCACCTTCTGGCGTAGTTGAACGGTCTCGTCCTTCACGCGCTCAATTTTATCGAGCGTGGCGAGGGTATCGATAAGATCCTGCTGAACCAATTTATCCTGCGCAGAAAGGTCTTTTTGTTTATTCAGCGTGTCTAGCTGGCTCTGAATATCCGCTTTCGTCGGCAGTTCGCCATTCTGTTGCGCTCGCGCAAATGCTGATGACTGGCAAGACAGCAATAGAATGAAGAAAATAATGGTAATAGCAATGAGATGCTGTGAACGTTTATAAAGCTGCAACATAGTCATGAGGATGAATGTTTCTAACCAGAAAAGTGACCGAAAATAGTCAAGCAGCTAGAATATCACGGCTGTGATGGACAAAATAGCGGGGGTGAAAATGTCCAGGAAAATTCCTGGAGTGAAACCCTCTGGTCAGCAGGTCTCAGGCACGCGGAGCGTAGGGCACAGCAGACACATTTCCAGCAGCACAGCGACATATTCACGCGCGTCTTTTTTCAGATCAAAAGACTCTGGTGCAAATAACCAGTTTTCTAAAATGCCGGAAAGATAGCTGCGCAGTAACACCGCCACACGACGCGTGTTCAGGTTCTCCGGCAACATTTTTGCGTTCATACAGTTGCGAAGGGTTTGCTCGATGCGATCATAGTTTTCAAGACACAGGCTACGTTGTGCCAACTGAACAGAGGCTATTTCCCCGACAAACTCGCATTTGTGGAATATAATCTCCATCAGCAAACGCCGGCGTTCTTCTGTCACGGTAGCTTCAAGAACGTAAACTAAAATTTCTCTTAATACTGATAGTGGATCGTCAGGGAATTTTGCCTGATACTCAGACTCTAGTTCATCAATATTGGGTTTTGCCAGCTCCCAGATTTCACTGAATAAATCCGACTTGTTTTTGAAATGCCAATAGATTGCACCACGCGTGACGCCAGCGGCTTTTGCGATCTCTGCAAGCGAGGTGGAAGAGACCCCTTGTTGCGAGAACAAACGCAGAGCAACATCGAGAATGTGTTGACGCGTTTCCTGCGCTTGTTGTTTGGTTTTTCGTGCCATATGTTAGTGAATTTACAGGCGTTAGATTTACATACATTTGTGAATGTATGTACCATAGCACGACGATAATATAAACGCAGCAATGGGTTTATAGGCTTTAAGCCATTGATCAATTTGAAATCGGACACTCGAGGTTTACATATGAACAAAAACAGAGGGTTAACGCCTCTGGCAGTCGTTCTGATGCTCTCAGGCAGCTTAGCGCTAACAGGATGTGACGACAAACAGGCCCAACAAGGGGGCCAGCAGATGCCAGAGGTTGGAGTTGTGACGCTCAAAGCTGAACCTCTACAGATAACAACTGAACTCCCGGGTCGCACCAGTGCTTTCCGCATTGCAGAAGTTCGCCCTCAGGTTAGCGGCATCATCCTGAAGCGTAATTTCACAGAAGGCGGTGACATTGAAGCGGGTGTGTCTCTCTATCAGATTGATCCTGCTACTTACCAGGCCGCATATGAAAGTGCAAAAGGCGATCTGGCTAAAGCGCAGGCGGCAGCTAATATCGCTCAGTTGACGGTGAATCGTTATCAGAAACTGTTGGGTACCAAGTACATCAGTCAACAGGAATACGATACCGCCAAGGCCGATGCGCAACAGGCAAATGCGGCCGTTATTGCCGCGAAAGCCGCAGTAGAAACGGCGCGTATTAACCTGGCGTATACCAAAGTCACGTCGCCAATTAGCGGCCGTATTGGTAAGTCTGCCGTTACGGAAGGTGCCCTGGTGCAAAACGGTCAGGCGACCGCGCTGGCAACCGTACAGCAGTTGGATCCGATCTATGTCGACGTCACACAATCAAGCAACGATTTCCTGCGACTGAAACAAGAGCTGGCGAACGGCAAACTGAAGCAAGAGAACGGTAAAGCGAAAGTGGAACTGGTGACCAGCGACGGCATTAAATTCCCGCAATCCGGTACGCTGGAGTTTTCTGACGTGACGGTTGATCAGACCACCGGTTCTATCACGCTGCGCGCCATCTTCCCTAACCCGGATCACACCTTACTGCCGGGTATGTTCGTCCGTGCTCGTCTGGAAGAAGGGATCAACCCAGCGGCAATACTGGTTCCGCAGCAAGGCGTGACCCGTACACCGCGCGGTGAAGCCAGCGCGTTAGTTATCGGTGCAGATGACAAAGTGGAAACCCGCCAGATTGTGGCAGCACAAGCAATTGGCGATAAATGGTTGGTCACAGAAGGACTTAAGCCAGGCGACCGCGTGATTGTCACGGGGCTGCAAAAAGTACGTCCAGGCGCGCAGGTAAAAGCGCAGGAAGTCACCGCGGATAACAACCAGCAAGCCGCAAGCGGTAGCCAGCCTGAACAGTCCAAGTCTTAACTTAAACAGGAGCCGTTAAGACATGCCTAATTTCTTTATCGATCGCCCCATATTTGCGTGGGTGATCGCCATTATCATCATGTTGGCAGGGGGGCTCGCGATCCTCAAATTGCCGGTAGCGCAATATCCAACTATTGCACCGCCTGCAGTGACGATCTCCGCGACCTACCCTGGCGCTGATGCGAAAACAGTACAGGATACTGTTACGCAGGTTATCGAACAGAATATGAACGGTATCGATAACCTGATGTACATGTCCTCCAACAGTGACTCCACGGGTACCGTGCAGATCACCCTTACCTTCCAGTCAGGTACGGATGCGGATATCGCACAGGTGCAGGTACAGAACAAACTGCAGCTGGCGATGCCGTTACTGCCTCAGGAAGTTCAACAACAAGGGGTTAGCGTAGAGAAGTCTTCAAGTAGCTTCCTGATGGTTGTCGGTGTTATCAACACCAACGGCACCATGACCCAGGAAGATATTTCAGACTACGTGGGCGCTAATATGAAGGACGCCATCAGCCGTACTTCAGGTGTGGGTGACGTTCAGCTGTTCGGTTCCCAGTACGCAATGCGTATCTGGATGGATCCGAACAAACTGAACAACTTCCAGCTGACGCCGGTTGATGTGATCAACGCCATTAAAGCGCAGAACGCCCAGGTTGCAGCCGGTCAGTTAGGTGGTACGCCACCGGTGAAAGGCCAGCAGCTTAACGCGTCAATCATCGCGCAAACCCGTCTGACCTCTGCCGATGAATTCAGCAAAATTCTGCTGAAAGTGAATCAGGACGGTTCTCAGGTTCGTCTGCGTGACGTGGCGAAAGTGGAGTTGGGTGGCGAAAACT
The DNA here is from genome assembly GCF_029717145.1 of Citrobacter freundii. Lineage (NCBI taxonomy): Bacteria > Pseudomonadati > Pseudomonadota > Gammaproteobacteria > Enterobacterales > Enterobacteriaceae > Citrobacter > Citrobacter freundii. Next base: position 3,533,647 of record NZ_CP099222.1, read on the forward strand.
ACGACATCATTGCGAAGTTTAACGGCAAACCGGCTTCCGGTCTGGGTATCAAACTGGCGACAGGTGCTAACGCCCTGGATACCGCTAGCGCCATCCGCGCTGAACTGGCGAAGATGGAGCCGTTCTTCCCATCAGGCCTGAAAATTGTTTACCCGTATGACACCACGCCGTTCGTGAAAATCTCAATTCACGAAGTGGTGAAAACGCTGGTGGAAGCAATCATCCTCGTGTTCCTGGTTATGTATCTGTTCCTGCAGAACTTCCGCGCGACGTTGATTCCGACCATTGCCGTACCGGTGGTCTTGCTGGGTACCTTTGCAGTGCTGGCCATTTTCGGCTTCTCGATAAACACCCTGACGATGTTCGGGATGGTGCTCGCCATCGGCCTGTTGGTGGATGACGCCATCGTGGTGGTCGAGAACGTTGAGCGCGTTATGGCGGAGGAAGGACTGCCGCCGAAAGAAGCGACGCGTAAATCAATGGGCCAGATTCAGGGCGCACTGGTGGGCATCGCGATGGTGCTGTCAGCGGTATTTATCCCGATGGCATTCTTTGGCGGATCTACCGGGGCAATCTACCGTCAGTTCTCCATCACCATTGTTTCTGCAATGGCGTTGTCAGTACTGGTGGCGTTGATTCTGACGCCGGCTCTTTGTGCCACCATGCTCAAACCGATCGCTAAGGGCGATCACGGAGAAGGCAAAAAAGGCTTCTTCGGCTGGTTTAACCGCATGTTCGATAAGAGCACCAACCACTATACCGACAGCGTTGGCGGCATTCTGCGCAGTACGGGTCGTTATCTGGCGCTGTATCTGATCATTGTCGTCGGCATGGCTTATCTGTTCGTTCGCCTGCCAAGCTCCTTCTTGCCGGATGAAGACCAGGGGGTATTCCTGTCCATGGCTCAGCTACCTGCAGGTGCTACGCAAGAGCGTACCCAGAAGGTGCTGGACGAAATGACGGATTACTATCTGACCAAAGAAAAAAATAACGTTGAATCGGTATTTGCCGTTAACGGCTTCGGTTTTGCGGGACGCGGTCAGAACACCGGTATTGCCTTCGTGTCGTTAAAAGACTGGAGCGAACGTCCGGGTGATGAGAACAAGGTCGAGGCAATAACCGCTCGCGCGATGGGGGCGTTCTCGAAGATTAAAGATGCGATGGTCTTCGCCTTTAACCTGCCCGCGATTGTCGAACTGGGTACCGCAACTGGTTTTGACTTCCAGTTGATTGACCAGGGTGGTTTGGGCCATGACAAACTAACACAGGCGCGTAACCAGCTGTTTGGTGAAGTGGCCAAGCATCCGGATCTGTTGGTCGGTGTTCGTCCTAATGGCCTGGAAGATACGCCGCAGTTCAAGATCGATATCGATCAGGAAAAAGCGCAGGCGCTGGGCGTTTCCATTAGTGATATTAATACAACGCTGGGTGCAGCATGGGGCGGAAGCTACGTGAACGACTTCATCGACCGCGGTCGCGTGAAGAAAGTTTACGTCATGTCTGAAGCGGAATACCGTATGTTGCCGGAAGATATTGGAAACTGGTACGTTCGCGGTAGCGATGGACAAATGGTACCGTTCTCCGCCTTCTCTACCTCACGTTGGGAATATGGTTCACCGCGACTGGAACGCTATAACGGTCTGCCTTCCATGGAAATCTTAGGCCAGGCTGCACCGGGTAAAAGTACCGGTGAAGCCATGGCAATGATGGAGCAACTGGCAAGCAAACTGCCGTCCGGTATCGGCTATGACTGGACCGGGATGTCCTATCAGGAACGACTGTCTGGCAACCAGGCTCCGGCCCTGTATGCCATTTCACTGATCGTCGTCTTCCTGTGTCTGGCAGCACTGTACGAGAGCTGGTCAATTCCGTTCTCCGTTATGCTGGTGGTTCCGCTGGGGGTTATCGGTGCGTTGCTGGCCGCGACGTTCCGCGGATTAACTAACGACGTTTACTTCCAGGTAGGCCTGCTCACAACCATTGGGTTGTCGGCGAAGAACGCGATATTGATCGTCGAATTCGCCAAAGACTTGATGGATAAAGAGGGTAAAGGGTTGATCGAGGCGACGCTGGATGCAGTTCGTATGCGTTTACGTCCGATCCTGATGACCTCGCTGGCCTTTATTCTTGGCGTTATGCCGTTGGTTATCAGCTCCGGCGCAGGGAGTGGCGCGCAGAACGCCGTTGGTACTGGCGTAATGGGCGGGATGGTTACAGCAACCGTACTGGCTATCTTCTTCGTTCCAGTGTTCTTTGTGGTGGTTCGCCGCCGCTTTAGCCGCAAGAATGAAGATGTTGAACACAGCCACCCGGTTGATCACCATTGATTCATCGCTAATGAAAAGGCCGCGCAAGCGGCCTTTTTTCTGGAAAAATCATAAAAATCACTTATTGTGATTACGTTTATTTTCTGCCGAGTGAATAAGCGATATAATCCCTGTAGGCTTAAAGGCTATTCTTAAGAATTCTTGAGGTTTCTTATTTTACCTGAATAATTATTAAGATTAATCCTAGCAGCTAATCTGCATTGTTAGAGGTTGCCTTTGATTGCTAAAGCTAACTCCGTTAACCTGATGATTGCCCGAACAATAAAGAAGTTGTTCCATTTCGAATACCTTCATTTTTAAGGTAAAATGTAAAAAGGGTGCCACATCATAATTTTACGCAATTGTAATTTTTCATGATATGACGATGAAATCTTTTTTAGAGTAGATTATAGTTAAATCATCAGGCGTCACGGGCAAGTTTCAGGTAGTTTGTTGTATCCACCCCGAAGGTGTTCGGTTAGTTTAAACCACTAAGAAGGGGATGCGCTATGGACGAGTACTCACCCAAACGGCATGATATCGCGCAGCTTAAATTTCTCTGCGAAACCTTGTATCATGACTGTCTTGCAAACCTTGAACAAAGCAACCATGGCTGGGTTAATGACCCGACTTCAGCAACCAGCCTGCAGCTCAACGAACTGATAGAGCATATTGCAACCTTCGCACTTAATTATAAAATTAAGTACAATGAGGACAATAAGCTGATTGCGCAGATTGATGAATACCTGGATGACACTTTTATGTTGTTCAGCAATTATGGTATTAATACGCAGGATTTGCAGAAATGGCGAAAGTCCGGAAATCGACTGTTTCGCTGTTTTGTCAATGCCACCAGGGCTAATCCTGTTAGTTTGTCTTGTTAAAAAATATTACAATCATAGGTAAGAGTTATGTCTGATAAACCATTAACTAAAACAGATTATCTGATGCGTCTTCGACGCTGCCAGACAATTGACACGCTCGAGCGCGTTATTGAGAAAAATAAATATGAATTGTCCGACAATGAACTGGCTGTATTTTACTCAGCAGCAGATCATCGCCTTGCTGAATTGACGATGAATAAGCTGTACGACAAGATTCCAACTTCCGTTTGGAAATTTATTCGCTAATTGTTCACGAGGTTAAGTCAGGTATCGCGTTAGATTTGTTTGTCTGGCTGACCACCTCCTCATATTTACAATAGTTATTTAATTCAAATCAGGTGACTTCGATCACAATAAGGTAATGGGAACGCTCCCCTGTGCGCATTGCGTTTTATTGTTTTGCAATAATGAACGTTCGGCAAACAGAAGATGCAGACTGTCCTGCATAACCTGTTGGGTCAAAAACACCGTTGTAGGCGGCAATCCTGCGCGCCTCATCAAAACGCTATACGTTCAAATGTAACTGTTATGCTAAATTGTGGTTAATCTGTTACTTTTTTCAGGCACTATCCCCTCTTAAAATGGGTCGATCCCACCTGAATATTGAAGACATCACGAAGGCAAGAGATGACAGAAATACAGCGCCTGCTCACCGAAACAATTGACGACTTAAATGTGCGCGAAAAGCGCGATAACAGACCGCGCTTTAGCATCAGCTTCATTCGCAAGTATCCGGGACTGTTTATTGGCATGTATGTCGCCTGGTTCGCCACGCTGGCGGTTATGCTGCAATCAGAAACGCTGGTCGATTCAGTGTGGCTGCTGGTGGTATTGTTTGTCATCCTCAATGGTTTTTTCTTTTTTGACGTCGCGCCGCGTTACCGTTTCGAAGACATCGATGTGCTGGACTTCAGAGTCTGCTATAACGGCGAATGGTATAACACCCGTTTTGTTCCGCCAGCGCTTATCGAGACCATTCTGCATTCACCGCGGGTGGATGGCGAACGTAAAGCCCAATTGCAAAAAATGATGGCGCGGAAAGGCGAACTCTCTTTCTACGACGTCTTCACGCTAACTCGCGCAGAAGCTGCCGGTCAGTAGCTTGCCTACCAGCCAATAAAAAAGTGCGTACCCGCTGGCACGCACTGGTTTCCCTGAAATGTTGGCAAAATGTCTAACGTCTTTTCTTCCTGCCCTGCACCGCTTTAAATCGCGGATTCGTTTTGCAGATAACATACAAACGCCCTTTGCGTTTGACTATCTGACAGTCAGGGTGGCGCTGTTTGGCACTTCGAAGTGAATTAAGAACCTGCATATTAACCTCGCTTAGTGCCAATAAAATGGCCAAAACGTTTCTGGAAGCGCGCCGCACTGCCTTCGTTGTCGAACGTCTTCTGCTTCCCGGTGTAGTACGGGTGTGATTTAGACGAAATATCAAGGGTCACGTAGGGATACGTTTGTCCCTCAAATTCAATTTCACGTTCCGTTTTGATGGTCGAACCGACCTTAAAGTACTCATTGGCACTGGTGTCGTGGAATACCACAGTACGATAAAAAGGATGGATATCCGGTTTCATAGCAACCTCTAATTGTTACATTATAACATAACAATAAAGTACACTACTCTCGTCCCTGGCTCAACCTCATTTACACAGTGGGTAATTAATCTGGAAATACCCCTCTTAAATCTATTAGGTCATTCGAATAGATTTTTCACTTTCGGATATACTTTCCCTACGCTGTGTAAATAAGGATATCACTGTGACAACACGACATTTGATCGGCCTGGTGACCGGAATACTGATTCTGTCCATCCTTGCGCCAGTGGGTTTGAGTCTGTGGCTGGCGTATCGTCAGGTTGAAACTAAATTTATGGACGAGCTTGATTCTTACACCAGCCGGGTTGCTTTGCGCACAGAAAGGGTCGGCGAGCAGGCGAAAAAAGCATTACGCCAGATTGAGACCTTCAAGGGAGAACCTTGCGGAACGGAACATTTACTGGAAATGCGTCGTTTGTCATACAGCTATCGTTACATTCAGGAAGTGGTGTACCTTAAGGACAACGTCCCGCAATGCTCTTCCCTCGAGAATAAAAGCCGTGCTGTCGCCTTCCCTGCGGCGATGAAAGTCACCGAGGATGGCTACCGTGCCTGGTTAACCACGGAGAACGACTTAGGTATCCAGCGTTTTATGGCTGCATTAGGCAGCGAAAACTATGTGGTGATGGTAGATCCCGCCACGTTCATTGACGTTGTTCCGTTTGGTTCGTGGCCGATTGATGTCGCCATTATTGGCGCCGATAAAAGCAGGATTGTCACCAGTAGCGGAACGCTACCCGAAGATATTTTGCAAAATTTTCAACAAGATAATGCCACTACGCATTTGCAAAAAGAGGGCATTATTTACAACGCCCGCCCCTTCCCTGCATTAGGTATTACCGTCGTCAGCTGGGCATCTACGCTGCCGCTGAAAAAAATATGGCACCGACAGGCGCTTATCTGGCTCCCGGCGGGAATTCTTATCGGTCTGCTGACCGCCGCCTTTGTTCTGCGTATTTTACGTCGTTTGCAGTCTCCCCATCATCAGTTGCAGGAGGCTATCCAGCGCCGTGAAATTAAGGTGTACTATCAGCCGATCATTTCTCTTCGTACCGGGAAAGTGGTAGGTGCCGAAGCGCTGGCCCGTTGGCCGCAGCCCGATGGCAGCTTTCTCTCACCAGAGATTTTCGTCGCGCTGGCACAGCAGACCGGCCTGACAACCCCTCTCACTCGCCTGATTATCGAAAGCGTGTTTGACGATCTGGGCAAATGGCTTCATCACCATCCGGAGCAGCATATCTCCATCAATCTTGAAGCCGATAATCTGACATCAGAAACGCTGCCAGGTCTGCTCAGCCGGAAGGTGAATCACTATCAGATAAACCCGTCGCAAATTGCACTCGAACTCACAGAACGCGCCTTTGCCGATCCGAAAACCAGCGCTCCGTTCATCACCAAGTACCGCCAGGCAGGCCATTCGATTTACATTGATGATTTTGGCACCGGTTATTCCAGTCTCAGTTACTTGCAGGATCTGGATGTCGATATTCTGAAGATCGACAAATCGTTCGTGGATGCGTTGGGATACAACAACGTGACGCCGCATATTATCGAGATCGCAAAAACGCTGAAGCTGGAAATGGTGGCAGAAGGTATCGAGACGAAAAATCAGGAAGAGTGGCTACGACTGCATGGCGTGCAGTACGGCCAGGGCTGGCTATACAGTAAGGCATTGCCAAAGGCAGAGTTTATCCTGTGGGCGGAGACACGACTGTAGCCGACATGCGAAAAGATTGAGATGGCTGGCGGCACGCCGCACAGCCAGTCACGTCAGTCATCCATAATGGGCGAGAATCCACCGTAGATCATGCGCTTGCCATCAAAGGGCATCGATTCGCCAAATTCCTTCATTCGGGGATCGGACATCATCTTCTGATTCGCCGCGTCACGGACTTCTTTTGAAGGATACTCAATCCAGCTGAATACCACTTCTTCATGATCCTGCGCTTTTACCGCCATGCGAAAATCGGTCAATTTGCCGTCAGGGACATCGTCTGCCCAGCATTCCACCACGCGCAATGCACCGAACTCCTTGAAAAGCGGAGCCGCTTTTGCCGCCATCGCGATATACGCCTCCTTGTTTTCAGCGGGTACGGCAACCACAAAACCATCAACATACTTCATGAGAAAAGCCTCCGAAGTTTACTGCGCGGCAAGCCAATTCTGGCCGCGTCAGTCGAGATTAAGTTTAGTCGTCAGCCCGCGATCATGCCGTAGGTTCATTCCGAACCCGAATGCGTGACTGCGGCTGATACCGAAACCACGGCAGGCAAAGCTGAATGAGCGGACCAATCGCCAGTGCATACAGCACCGTACCAACGCCCAGGGTTCCCCCGAGTAGCCAACCGATAAGCAACACCGACACTTCGATGGCCGTTCGAATTCGCCTCACCGGCCAACCGGTACGCGCGTGAATGCCGGTCATCAGACCATCTCGTGGGCCAGCACCGAACCCCGCACCGATATACAGACTGGTCGCTAAGGCGTTCAGTATCACCGCAGATACCAACAGACCGCTGCGGGCAAACAGGGATTCAAATCCCGGGATCACCATCAGCGCCACATCAGCCGCCAGCCCAATCATAATGACATTACTCAATGTGCCAAACCCCGGACGCTGGCGTAGTGGAATCCATGCCAACAGGACCAATACGCCCACGACAATAATCACCAAGCCGATGTTCATCGACAACAGATTTGCCACACCCAGATGAAAAACGTTCCAGGGATCAGCGCCTAAATCCGCACGCACAAACATCGCCGTCGACACGCCGTAAAGCGTCAGCCCGATAAACAATTGCAGTAAACGACGCAGCATGCTTTTCTCCTCTCCCTGCGCAGACAGTCTTCATCTTCAACGCAATTGGCACTATGATTAATGACCAGTTTCCAAAAAGTGGACTGCAATGTCATCTCGCCGTTATGGAAGTCAGTCTCTCCAGCGCCTGCTCGGGCACTGGCAGGAGAGTCCCTCACGTACCCCAATCTGGCGACAGCTGGCCGAAGCCTTGCGTCTGCTGATACTGGATGGCCGGCTGGCGCTGGATAGCCGGCTTCCCGGCGAGCGCGAACTTGCTACGGTGCTGGAAGTCAGCCGAACAACTATCGCCAGCGCAATGGCACAGCTGCGGGAAGAAGGATATCTGGAAAGCCGCCAGGGTAGCGGCTCACGGGTGATCCTGCCGGAACATATTCGCCATGTACCGACTCGCACCGTCACCGGTACCGCACTCGATCTGTCCACCGCCGCGCTCAGCGCAGGTCCCGAAATTCATCAGGCTTACCAGCAGGCGCTGTTTGCCATACCGCAGCATCTATTAAGTTCCGGGTATCTGCCCCAGGGGCTACCGTCTTTGCGCGAATCCATTGCCCGGCATTACTGCGAACGCGGATTACCCACGCAGCCGGATGAGGTTATGGTGGTCAATGGTGCAGTCAGCGGGCTGGCGCTGATCCTGCGGTTGCTTACCGGTCCAGGCGATCGCGTAGTGGTTGATCATCCTACTTACCCGCTCGCTATTGCGGCGATTCAGGGGGCCTCCTGCCGACCCGTGGGGGTGTCGCTGCCTGAACAGGGATGGGATACTGCGGGTCTTGTCGCCACCATCGCACAAACCGCCCCACGCATGGCCTACCTGATGCCGGATTTTCACAATCCTACCGGACGTTGCATGGACGCCGCCACACGCCAGGTGGTGGCCGATATCGCCGCCAAAACGCACACCACGCTGGTGGTGGACGAAACCATGGTCAATCTGTGGTATGACGCCCCGCCACCACCGCCGCTTGCCGCCTTCAATCGCGATGCACCCATCATTATGTTGGGGTCTGCCGGTAAAAGTTTCTGGGGAGGATTACGTCTTGGCTGGGTGCGGGCGTCATCACGGACTATTGCCGCACTGGTGCAAACCCGCGACACGTTCGATTTAGGCTCACCGGTGCTGGAACAGCTCGCTACCAGCTGGCTGCTGGATAACGCCGCGCAGTTTCTCCCGGACAGAAGACAACTGCTCACCGCCAGACGCGACCAGTGCCATACTCTGATGCGATCGCATTTCCCGGAATGGCAATTTACCCAACCGCAGGGTGGGTTATCTTTCTGGGTAGAATTGCCCGATACGCTGGCGACGCTGTTTGCCACTCGCGCCGACAGCGCCGGTATTCAGTTAGGTACCGGAACGCGCTTTGGGTTAGCGGGTGCATTCGATCGTTTCTTACGCATGCCCTTCGCGCTGCCGGATGACACGATGCGCGCCGCCTTCAACACATTGCAGCCGATCTGGGACACTCTGCGTTCACAGGCAAGTCATGGGAAAATACGTAAAATAATCTAAGTGACGAGGAAAGGTGAAAGAGATTGCCGAACGGCAGAATTGGGTGGGGGCCCTGCCAGCTACATCCCGGCACACACGTCATCTGCCTTGGCTGCTTCCTTCCGGACCTGACCTGGTAAACAGAGTAGTGTTGCGGGAGAACCAACAGAGCCCCCATTGAGAGCGTTGTTAACCAACGCGCAGGCGCATTATCACTGCTGCACCGTGTAATTGCAACCCATCCAGCACCAGATGCTGTTTTCTTGTGCAATGCGGCTTCACTCACCCGCCATTCCAGATTATGCTGGGGAATTAGCGCAGGAATAACTGATGGATATACAAGACTCTTTCCCCCAACGCGTCTGGCAAATTGTCGCCGCAATCCCCGAAGGATTCGTCACTACCTATGGTGATGTCGCCAGACTTGCCGGATCTCCGCGCGCAGCGCGTCAGGTCGGCGGCGTCCTCAAACGGCTTCCCGAAGGCAGCACCCTGCCGTGGTATCGAGTCGTCAATCGCCATGGTGCTATATCGCTGACCGGGCCGGATCTACAGCGCCAGCGTCAGGCATTGCTGGCTGAAGGGGTGGTGGTTTCGGGAAGTGGGCACATCGATTTACAACGTTATCGCTGGGTGTATTAACCCTCCCCTGCGGAGAGGGTCATGCCAGACTTAGTACTGCGTAGGTGCAGGGACGGCTGAAGACGGATTCACCTGCGTGGGAGACGTTGACGGCACCGTAGTTGCCGCACCACCGCTGGCCTGAACCGGAACTTCCGTATGCTGAACAGGAACCAGCGTCAGATCGGCCTTGGTACCGCCCTGGTTGATAACCGGCTGCACGGTGTCCGTAATAAACACCAGTTTGTCGTTCACCATAATGGCTGCACTCAACAAAATACGGGCGTTCGGCTGAATATCTGCCGGGTTAAACGGCAGCACAAAGCTAAATGGCGCCTGCTTCCCTTCAGTACGCACCGCTTTTTGCGACAGAACTTTTGACGGGGCATCCGCCAGCGAAGCGTCCGACAGTGTGACGGTCAGTACGGCATCCGGTGGCAGCGCAACTTTCTGGCGGATCCACACCGTACCAGAAACATTCGGCTGTTGAATTTTTGACTGTGTGTCAGCAATTGACGTAGTAGGGCTTGGCGCAGGTGTCTGAATATCTGCACTTTTATCAGCACAGGCCGCCAGCGCGACCGCAACGGCTAAACCACTTACCATGTGCACGAGTTTCATTAAATTCTCCTTATCGTCAATGCACCAGCGAGAACTTTCCTCGCCAGAAGAGTGGTTAACAAAAACATAACGTGACTAAGTGTGGCACAAAGTAGCTATTTTTGCCTGCAATCGACCGGTAATTCAGACAATTGCACCCATCGGACCACTTTCAAAATTGCGTTATACTCTGCCTACTTCGCTGCGACATCGACATGACCTGGAGAGCACCTATGAGTCTGGCACTAAAAAGTTTGCTGACATTGTTGAATTTGGAAAAAATTGAAGAAGGACTCTTTCGCGGCCAAAGTGAAGACTTAGGATTACGCCAGGTTTTTGGCGGGCAGGTCGTCGGACAGGCGCTGTATGCCGCTAAAGAAACCGTGCCGGAAGAGCGGCTGGTGCATTCCTTTCACAGCTACTTTTTACGTCCTGGCGATAGCCAAAAACCGATAATTTACGATGTCGAAGTGCTGCGCGATGGTAACAGTTTCAGCGCTCGCCGCATTGCCGCCATCCAGAACGGAAAGCCCATTTTCTACATGACCGCCTCTTTTCAGGCGCCGGAAGATGGCTTTGAACATCAAAAAACCATGCCGCACGCACCTGGGCCCGACGCGCTGAAATCCGAAACCGAAATTGCCCGTTCAGTGGCGCATCTGCTGCCGCCGCTGTTGAAAGAGAAATTTATCAATGACCGCCCACTGGAAGTGCGTCCGGTGGAGTTTCATAACCCGCTCAAAGGCCATGTCGCCGAACCGGCACGCCAGGTGTGGATCCGCGCCAACGGTACGGTGCAGGACGACCTACGCGTGCATCAGTATCTGCTGGGTTACGCCTCCGACCTGAACTTCCTGCCTGTGGCGCTACAACCGTACGGAATTGGTTTTTTGGAGAAAGGGATTCAGATAGCCACTATCGACCATTCGATGTGGTTCCATCGTCCTTTCAATATCAATGAGTGGTTGCTGTATAACGTCGAGAGCACCTCTGCCTCCGGTGCACGGGGCTTTGTGCGCGGGGAATTTTATACACAGGACGGCGTGCTGGTTGCCTCTACCGTACAGGAAGGGGTGATGCGCAATCGCAACTGATGTCTTATCCGGCCTACAGACTACGTCTGTCGTAGGCCGGATAAGCGTTTAGCGCCATCCGGCAGAGTGAAATATCAAGCGTTGTAGGCGTTTTCACCGTGGCTGTTCACATCCAGCCCTTCGCGCTCCTGCTCTTCCGGTACGCGCAGCCCTACCGTCATGTCCGCCAGCTTATAGCCGATGAAGGCCACCACACCGGACCAGACAATGGTAATCGCCACGCTTTCGAGCTGCACCAGCACCTGATGCCCCATGGTCACGCCCTCAGCAAAACCTACGCCACCCAGCGAACTGGCGGCGAACACCCCGGTCAGAAGACAGCCGACAATGCCGCAAACGCCGTGCACACCGAACACATCGCACGGGTCATCAACGCGCAGAAAACGCTTCAGCATCGTCACGCCCCACAGTCCCGCCAGACCGGCAATTGCCCCGATGATCAACGCACCGCCGACGCCAATGTAACCACAAGCAGGGGTCACGCCAACCAGGCCCGCAATGGCACCAGAACACGCCCCCAGCAGCGACGGTTTACCGCGCAGCGCCCACTCACCGAAGATCCAGCCGAGAATGGCAGCAGCGGTCGCCACCACGGTATTCACAAAGGCCAGCGCAGCGATTTCATTTGCCGTCCCCGCAGAACCTGCGTTAAAACCAAACCAGCCGATGTAGAGAATTGCGGTCCCGGTAAAGACCATCGGCAGGTTATGCGGTTTGAAAGCCTCTTTGCCAAAACCCACACGCTTGCCAATCAGATAAGCACCCACCAGCCCGGCGATCGCGGCGTTGATATGCACCACCGTCCCGCCCGCAAAATCCAGCGCGCCATGGGAGGCCAACAGACCACCGCCCCAGACCATATGCGCAATCGGAATGTAGGACAGCGTCAGCCATACCACCACAAAAATCAGTACCGCAGAGAAGCGAATGCGTTCAGCTAGCGCCCCAACGATAAGTCCAACGGTGATGCAAGCAAATGAGCCCTGGAACGCAACGTGAATGTACTGGTAGAAACTCCCCGTTACCGCCGTCAGGGCAATGTTTTTCAGCATCACCCAGTTGAAGTTGCCGAAGAAACTATTCCCCTCGCCAAAGGCCAGCGAATAGCCATACACCACCCATAAAATGCAGACCAGTGCAAACGTCACCGTCACCTGCGTCAGCATCGACAGAACGTTCTTGCCACGAATCAAACCGCCGTAAAACAGCGCGATGCCCGGAATGGTCATAAACAACACCAGCGCGGTACATATCATCATAAAGGCGTTATCAGCTTTGTCCGCGACGGCTGGCGCTGCCATCGCCAGTCCCGGCAGCAGTGCCAGTGAAGCGATACCCGTTTTCATCGTTGCTATCTTCATTTTTTGGTTTCCTATCACTGTGTGCCAGAAGTTACAGTGCGGCTTCGTCGGCTTCGCCGGTACGAATACGAATCACACGTTGCAGCTCGGCGACAAAAATTTTGCCGTCGCCAATTTTTCCGGTGTAGGCCGACTTGCTGATGACGTCGATCACTTCATCAAGCTGATCGTCGGCAATCGCCACATCAATCTTCACCTTCGGTAAAAAATTGACGCTGTATTCGGCTCCCCGATACAACTCGGCATGGCCTTTCTGTCGACCAAAGCCCTTCACTTCGGTGACGGTCAGCCCCTGAATACCAATAGAAGACAGTGCTTCACGGACGTCTTCCAGTTTGAACGGTTTGATTACCACGGTAACCAGCTTCATAGATCCCCTCCAGTCAGAATTCAGTAGTGGCTGCAGATACACAGGATGAATATTGCAAGGGGTGTGCCAGGAATGAAAAACGCGGGATGATTCAGGCTCGCAGGGCACGGCCGGGGTAGAAAAAGAAAAAACGCACTATAACGGTGCATAGTGCGTTACATTTTTGCACCAGATTGTTGATGCTTCTCGAACCAATTTAGCCGTAGGCCTGAAACGCACTGCGCCATCAGGCAATAATGGAATCCTCATGCGCACTGGCCGCCAGCTCTTCACCGGCCAGTTGCAGCTGATACATTTGCCAGTAGCGGCCTTGCGCCGCCAGTAATTGCTGATGTGTGCCGCGCTCGACGGCCTGCCCCCGGTGCAGCACCAGAATGGTGTCTGCTTCCACGATCGTGGAGAGTCGATGGGCAATCACCACCAGCGTAGTGTGTTCGCGCACAGCAGCCAGCGCCTGCTGAATGGCCTGCTCCGTGCCGGAGTCAATACTGGCGGTGGCTTCATCCAGAATCAATACCTGCGGCGTTTCGACCAGAACCCGCGCCAATGCCAGCAGCTGTTTCTGCCCCACGGACAAATTATTGCCCTGTTCGCCCAATCGGGTGTGAATACCGTCACTCAGACCGCGTGCCAGCTCAGCCAGCTGTACGGTCTCCAGCGCCTGCCACACTCGATCTTCAGAAATATCGCGGCCCAGCGTGACGTTTGCCAGGAAGGTGTCCGCCATCACCACCGGGTCCTGCTGCACCATCGCGACGCCCTGACGTAAGACGCCGTGACTCAACGAGGAGAGGGGGCGCCCGTCCAGACGGATCTCCCCTTGCGTCAGCGGATAGTAGCCCATCATCAGGCTGGCGAGCGTACTCTTGCCACTACCGGTATGCCCAACCAACGCCACAAAACTGCGTGAAGGCACGGACAGGCTAATATTTTTCAGCACCAGATTGTCATCGCGATAAGCAAATGACACGTTATCAACCTCAATGTTGCCACTCTTCAGCGGCTGATCATCATCGCCATAATGCTGACGCGGTCTGTCCATCAGTTCGAAGACGCGCTCACCGGCGACAACCGCTTGCTGCAGCATAGATTGTTGGGTCGTCAGCTCAATCAGCGGCTCGTTCAGACGCCCGAGATAGCTGATAAACGCATACAGCACGCCAACCTCGATGGACGTGCCAGAGGTCACGCTGAACAACATCAGTAAACCGCAGAGGATCAGGGCGGAAAACAGGCTCAGCAACGGACGCAGTAAAAAACCGTCCAGCCGCAAGGTCTGCATGCGTGCCATATAGTGCGAACGGCTGGCCTCGCCCATGCGCTCCCCAAAGCGCGCCTGCTGGCGAAACTGTTGGATCACGCTCATACCGTTAATGACTTCATTGAAGCCATCGTTGATATCGGCCAGATAGGCACGAACGCGGCGCACAATCGGCGTGCTGTAGCGCTGATAAATCACCATCACCACCATCACCGCCGGGAATATAGCCATCGCCACCAGCGCCATACGCCATTCGAGGCTAAACATCGCCACCAGCATGGCACCAATCAGAGCCGCACTGCGCAGTACCGTCGCCACGACCGTCACGTACAGGTCGCGGATCACTTCGGTATCGTTGGTTACACGAGAGATAAGCTGTCCGACGGGCTGGATGTCAAATTCACTCAACGGTTGGCGCAGCGCAGCATCCATTACATCCGTGCGTAGCTGTTGCACCACACCGACGGCAGCCTGGTTAAACAACAGTGACTGCGCATAGTGCAGTCCCGCCGCCAGCAGTTGCAGACCGACATAAGCCGCAACCAGACCAGCCACCATCGCCAACGGCAAATTGTTTTTCGCCACCATGTTATCAATAAAGTAGCTTATCAGCAGCGGACCGCTGACTTCTGCCGCCGCCGCCACCCACAGCATCATCACCGCAATGCCCAGTGGTTTTCGCCACGGTGAACCATAGCGCAGCAGCCGTTTCAGCGTCGGCCATAATTGCCCAAAACTACGCATTCGCCGCCTCCTCATTTAACGCAGGGGCATCAGACAGCGCCGCTTCCAGCTGCTGATAGCGATACATATCGCGGTACCAACCGGGTTGCTGGACCAGCGTGTCATGGTCGCCACGCTGGGCAATATGTCCGTGCTGCATCACGATAATCTCGCTGGCTTCCGTCAGCGCCGACAAGCGGTGGGCGCTGATAATAACCGTTCTTCCCTCGCCCCACTGGCGCAGGTTATGCAGGATCTGATGTTCGGTACGGCCGTCTACCGCCGACAGCGCATCGTCAAGAATCAGAATTTCCGCATTAAGCAGCAGCGCGCGGGCAATAGAAATTCGCTGTTTTTGCCCGCCCGAGAGCATCACGCCCCGCTCGCCCACTTCGGTGTCATATCCCTGCGGCAAACGTAAAATATCCTCATGCACGCTGGCGAGGCGCGCCACATGTTCGATTTCGGCCTGCGTCGCCTGCGGGCGTCCAAGTGCAATGTTATTGCCGACGGTGTCCGAAAACAGGAACGGCGTCTGGCTAACAACCGCCAGCCGACTGCGCCAGCTATCAAGCTGTAAGCGCGTCAGCGGAATGTCATGAAAGCGCACATCGCCCTGGGTAATATCAAAGTGGCGCTGGATCAGCGACAGAATGGTACTTTTTCCCGCACCGGTCGGCCCACAAATACCCAGCATCTGCCCAGGCTTAAGCTGGAAATTAACGTTTTCCAACGTCGGGCGCGCCATCAGCGGGTAGCTGAATTCACGAATCGCAACCGCCAGTTCCCCGCGTCCTTCCGGCACAGGTTCCGTGCCATCATTAACCACGGGAGCTTCCGCCAACATGGCGCGAATACGGCTGTAGGCGGCGCTACCGCGCTCGACGATATTAAACATCCACGCCAACGCCAGCATCGGCCAAATCATCAGACCGAGATACATCATAAAGCTGGTCAGCTGACCGAGCGTCAGCGAACCGTGAACCACCATCCAGCTTCCACCGCCAATCGCCAGCAGGTTCGCCATACCAATAGCGATATAAATGGTGGGATCGAAGCGGGCGTCGATGCGCGCGACGCGCATATTTTTCTTACCGGTATCCTGCGCATCTGCGGCAAATAAGGCCGACTGCCGGTCCTCCAGACCAAAGGCTTTAATCATGCGAATGCTGGTCAGGCTCTCCTGAGTACGATCGTTGAGGCTGGAGAATGCCGCCTGCGCTTGCTTAAAGCGGTTATGAAGCCGATCGCCGTAACGCTTAATCATCAGCGCCATCACCGGCATCGGTAGCAGGGCAAATAGCGTCAACTCCCAGCTTATTTGCGTAGACATGACGATAAGCACCGCACAGCCCATCACCAGCGAGTCGACCAACGTCAGCACACCTTCTCCGGCGGCGAACACCACCCGGTCAACATCGTTGGTGGCGCGCGCCATCAGATCGCCCGTGCGATGGCGCAGATAAAATTCAGGATGTTGACGGCTCAACTGACGGTAATAATCTTCGCGCAGTTCTACTGCCAGCTGGTAGGATGCCCCAAACAGCAGCACGCGCCAGACGTAGCGCAGCAAATAGACCACCACCGCAATCAGCGCAATTGTGCCAACCCACATTAGCAGGCGTTCGGTCGTGAAACGTTGAGCCGTCACGCCATCAACAATAATTCCGACCACTTTAGGCGGAATAAGTTGAAGGATAGCGATGATGATAAGCAGGGCCACTGCCCCGAGGTAGCGACGCCACTCCCGGCGAAAGTACCAGCTTAATTGAGCAAATAATCGCACGCGTTATGTCCTGACATGATTTCCGACAATGAGCGCCGGGAGAATTATTCAATAGGTAGAGCAGTTGTGTATTTAATCTGTTCCATCGCAAAGCTTGAGGTAACGTCCGACAACCCCGGCACGCTGTTCACCAGCCGTTTGTAGAAGTCATCATAGCGTTTCATGTCGGCGACCTGCACTCGCATCAGGTAGTCATACTCCCCGGCCATGCGCCAGAATCCCAGTACCTCTGGCATCCCGGTCACTTCAGTCACAAAGCGACAGTACCATTCACTGCTGTGATGCTGCGTTTTGATCAGCACAAAGGCCGTTAACCCAAGTCCCAGCTTTTCGGGATCCAGCAGCGCGACTTTGCCAAGCAGAACGCCGTCATCCTCAAGTCGCTTGAGTCGTTTCCAGCAGGGGGTGGTTGTCAGATTAACGGCATCTGCGAGTGCCTGCAAAGAAAGGGTGCAATCCTGTTGCAGCAAGCTGAGCAGCTTGCGGTCAATTTTGTCTAACATATCCACTCCACAGAGAAGAATTTTCTCCCTACATTCTATTTTAAAGGCTAAATGGCAACAATTTTTTCCGTGCTTTTCGTTACTCTAGGCACAAAATGACAAATGGATATTAATGATGAATAGCTCCTGGGTTAAAAACGCCATCAATGAAATCAATGCGGATTATCAACGCTCCGCAGATACTCATCTTATCCGCCTGTCACTTCCGGCGTTCCCGGGGATTCAGCTGTACCTGAAAGATGAAAGTACACATCCGACCGGTAGCCTGAAACATCGACTGGCGCGTTCACTGTTCCTGTACGGACTGTGCAATGGTTGGATCAAAGAAGGCACCACCATTATTGAGTCGTCTTCCGGCTCCACGGCGGTTTCTGAAGCCTATTTCGCCCGCCTGCTGGGGCTACCGTTTATCGCCGTCATGCCGTCCTGCACGGCAAAACGCAAAGTTGAGCAGATTGAGTTTTACGGCGGTCGCTGCCATTTCGTGGAAAGCGCCTGCGAAATTTATGCCGCGTCTGAACAGCTGGCCCGTGAACTCAACGGCCATTATATGGATCAGTTCACCTACGCTGAGCGCGCTACCGACTGGCGCGGCAATAACAATATTGCCGACAGTATCTTCCGCCAGATGTCATGCGAGCCACATCCCGTTCCCCGCCACATTGTGATGAGCGCCGGAACCGGCGGCACGTCAGCAACCATTGGGCGCTACATTCGCTGCCAGGGTTACGACACCAGGCTGATGGTGGTCGATCCGGAAAACTCTGTTTTTCTGCCATACTGGCAGGCGCGTGACGCCACATTACGCAGCCCGGTGGGCAGTAAAATCGAAGGTATCGGTCGCCCGCGCGTCGAGCCCTCTTTCATTCCGGACGTGGTTGATGAAATGCTGCGCGTGCCGGATGCCGCCAGCGTCGCTACCGCGCACTGGCTGGAAACGCAGTTGGGCCGCAAAGTCGGAGCTTCAACCGGGACCAATATGTGGGGTACGCTGCAACTTGCCGCCCGCATGCGTGAGGCTGGAGAAACAGGTTCACTGGTAACGTTACTGTGCGACAGCGGCGAACGTTATCTTGAGACCTACTACAACCCAGAGTGGGTTAATACGCATATTGGCGATTTGACACCATGGAAAGCGGAAATCGCCCAACTGCTGAATACCCAGTAAACCGGCAAAAAAAAGCCAGACCTAATGGTCTGGCTTGCTGGAAGGGATCTCTCATTCGGGGGAATAAGGTAGATGCGGATTATCCAGCCAATGTGTTAAAAAGTGCGATACCGCCTGATTGCGACAATGTCCAATCACCGGTAAATCAGGAAGCTCAGCAATTAATTGCGGCATGGCGTTGCCCATAATCAAACCTCGCCCTACGCTGCCCAGCATCTCGCGATCGTTCATCGCGTCACCAAATGCCATGCACTCGGCCATAGAAAAACCTAAATGGTCACTCAGTACCGCCAGCGCGGAACCTTTGTTACAGCCCAGCGGCAGCACTTCAAGACAGTCTACGGCGGAAAAACAGAGATTTGCCTGCTCACCCAGCGCCTCATTCAATTGAATGCGCAGGCGTATCAGGTCGTCATGATCGCCGCAGAAGCAGATCTTCGTCACCTGATGCGCGGGGATACGTTTCACATCCACGATCTGATAACGGAATCCGCTGTACACATGCGCCTTGAGGATCGACGGGATCTCCTGCCCGGTGAACCATCCATTGTCATTGAAGACATGCATGCTGGCCTGGGTATCCCACTTCTGATGCAGGACGATATCTGCTGCCTCGGGTGCCAGATCCTGACGATGCAGTACATCCCCTTCCAGCGAATGAATACGCGTCCCGTTACCCGTTATCAAAAATGCGTCCAGCGAGAGGGTCCCTAAGATATGACGCATCTCCAGCACATGGCGGCCAGTGGCAAACGTCAGGGTGATGTCGCGTTCACGCAGGCGCGCCAGCGTCAAGAGTGTTTCGTCACCTAAATGGTGATTCGGCATCAGCAGGGTGCCATCCATATCAAATGCAGCCAGACGAGCCATTTCTTTCTCCACACTGTGACGCGGTTAACTTGTGGTTCAGTATCACCTGAGATATACGGAAGTAATAGTGAATAGATAAAACGAATTGTTCCGGGTTTATGTTGCCCGAAGGATGAAGTGCAAATGCGACTTTTG
This sequence comes from Citrobacter freundii, assembly GCF_029717145.1. Classification (NCBI taxonomy): domain Bacteria; kingdom Pseudomonadati; phylum Pseudomonadota; class Gammaproteobacteria; order Enterobacterales; family Enterobacteriaceae; genus Citrobacter; species Citrobacter freundii. The sequence goes on from NZ_CP099222.1 coordinate 3,553,240, forward strand.
AATCGATTGAATCAGTACCAACGCCTCTGGCAGCCCTCAAACGGAGAGCCGCAGTCGGTCACCGTCGGCGAACTGGCTGAACGCTGTTTTTGCAGCGAACGCCATGTCCGTACGCTGCTACGCCAGGCACAGGAGGCGGGCTGGCTGGTATGGGAAGCACGCTCAGGACGCGGAAAACGGGGACAATTGCGCTTTTTGGTCACGCCCGACTCGCTGCGCAATACGATGATGGAGCAGGCGTTGCAAAAGGGAGAACAGCGTAGCGTGCTGGAGCTGGCGCAGCTGGCTCCCGGAGAATTAAGAACGCTGCTGCAGCCGTTTATGGGCGGCCAGTGGCATAACGATACGCCAACCCTGCGTATTCCCTACTATCGCCCACTTGATCCCCTCCGCCCCGGCTTTCTCCCCGGCCGTGCCGAACAACATCTTGCCGGGCAAGTCTTCTCCGGACTGACCCGTTTTGACAGTACGACCCAGCGTCCCTGCGGTGATTTGGCCCACCACTGGGATATCTCCGCCGACGGCCTGCGCTGGGATTTCTATATTCGCTCCACGCTGCACTGGCATAACGGTGACGTGCTCAGCACCTCGCAGCTACATCAACGCCTGCAACAGCTGCTGGAGCTGCCCGCGCTCAATAAATTATTTATCAGCGTGAAGCGTATTGAGGTGACTCACCCTCAATGCCTGACGTTTATTTTACATCGCCCCGACTTCTGGCTGGCACACCGTCTGGCCAGCTACAGCAGTCATCTGGCGCACCCGGAACAGCCGCTCGTCGGCACCGGTCCGTTTAGGCTGACGCTGTTTACACCGGAACTGGTCCGTATCGAGAGCCATGACCACTATCACCTCAGCCACCCGTTGCTGAAAGCCATTGAATTTTGGATAACACCGCAGCTTTTCGACCAGGATCTGGGTACCAGCTGCCGCCATCCGGTGCAAATTGCCATTGGCAAGCCTGAGGAACTGCCGATGCTTAGCCAGGTCAGTAGCGGGATCAGCCTCGGATTTTGTTATTTAACCCTCAGGAAAAGCGCACGACTGAACGTGCTTCAGGCGCGTCGGCTGGTCAATATCATCCACCGCTCTTCCCTGTTGCAGACGCTTGAGGTGGAAGAGAATCTGATTACCCCAAGCAATGCGCTGCTGCCAGGGTGGACCATTCCGCAATGGGATCAGTTGGATGAAGTGGCCCTGCCGGAAAAACTAACGCTGGTATATCACCTGCCAGTAGAGTTGCACGCCATGGCCGAACAGCTTCGCCAGGTACTGGCAACGCTGGGCTGCGAGTTAACGCTGATTTTTCACAATGCCAAGAACTGGGACGGTGACCATCCTCTGGCCCAGGCCGACCTGATGATGGGCGACCGTCTGATTGGCGAAGCACCAGAATATACACTTGAACAGTGGCTACGCTGCGATCAGCTCTGGCCGCATGTTCTGGATGCCCCGGCATTCTCTCATCTACAGGCCACGCTGGATGCGCTGCAAACCCAGGCTAATGAGGATCATCGTCACGCGGCGTTACAGCAGGTTTTCACTAACCTGATGAATGACGCCACGCTAACGCCGCTGTTTAATTACCATTACCGCATTAGCGCCCCACCGGGCGTCAACGGCGTGCGGCTCAACCCCAGAGGCTGGTTTGAATTCACCGAGGCCTGGCTGCCGCCGCCTTCATCGTGAAGAAGCTGGTCGACGCCGCGCCCAGGCGCTACCATAGGGTTTTCGTTATTTGTCAGGAAAAACCATGAAACGTGCCGTTGTCGTATTTAGTGGAGGTCAGGACTCCACCACCTGTCTGGCGCAGGCGCTGCATCAATATGATGAAGTGCACTGTGTGACCTTTGATTATGGTCAGCGCCATCGCGCTGAGATTGATGTCGCACGTGACCTGGCCTTAAAACTCGGCGCACGCGCACACAAAGTTCTCGACGTCACGCTGCTTAGCGAACTGGCGGTCAGTAGCTTGACCCGCGATAACATTCCGGTACCGGATTACGAACCGGAAGCCAACGGTATTCCCAACACCTTTGTGCCCGGACGTAATATTTTGTTCTTAACGCTGACGGCGATTTATGCATATCAGGTGCAAGCGGAAGCGGTCATTACTGGCGTTTGCGAGACCGATTTCTCCGGCTATCCTGATTGTCGCGATGAGTTTGTCAAAGCGCTGAATCATGCCGTAAGTCTGGGCATGGCAAAAGATATCCGCTTTGAAACCCCGTTGATGTGGCTTGATAAAGCCGAAACCTGGGCACTGGCCGACTACTGGGGCAAGCTGGATCTGGTGCGTGAAGAGACGCTGACTTGCTATAACGGCGTTAAGGGCAACGGTTGCGGCCAGTGTGCCGCCTGTAACCTGCGTGCCAACGGCCTGAACCATTATCTGGCGGATAAACCGGCAGTGATGGCGGCCATGAAGCAGAAAACCGGGTTAAAGTAATTTATCGCGATGATAATGCCGGATGGCGACGCTAATGCGTCTTATCCGGCCTACAAATCGGTATCATTTGCAGGCCTGATGTTTGCAGGCCCGGCAATCTTCCCTTACTTCACCATCTGCTCCAGCTTTTCGCGCAACTCCCCTTCCAGCGGCAGCGCTTTCTGCGTTTTTAAATCGATACAGACGAAGGTAATCAACGCATCGGCCACTACCTGCCCTTCCGGCTCTAACGTGATGGTCTGGTTTAACACACCGCTTTTGCCATTTAACTGTTGTACCTGACTGGTGACGGTCAGCAGATCACTCAGCACGGCGGGGCGCCGGTAGTTAATATTAATGTTAACCACCACAAAAGCGATGTTGTGCGCGGTCATCCACTGGAAGCTATCACTGTTTTCCAGACCGTCCCAGCGGGCTTCTTCCAGAAACTCAAGGTAGCGGGCATTGTTAACATGTTGATAGACATCGAGATGAAAACCACGAACTTTGATTTGTGTTTGCATAGCGCAGGAACCCTAATTTGTTTTTATAGGAATAGACTTGAGGATAAGGAGGCCATAACTGGTATGACCTCTACAGTCTGGCAAATTTTCAGCGCTCTGCAAGTTATTAAAGTGTTAAAACAGCCAGGTTACGCTCCACCAGTGAACTGCCCATTCCCGGCACCTGTTTTAAGTCATCAACCGTTTTAAACGGCCCGTACTCCTCCCGATAGCTGACAATCGCCTGCGCTTTCTTTAGCCCGACACCATTCATGACCCGCGCTAAATCCTCCGCCGACGCGGTATTGATGCTTACCCTGGTGCCTTCATCATCGCTGGCTTTCGTCGGTACCGTCGCTTTGCTATGCGCCGCACCCGCCCCCTCTGCTTTGGTCTGGACTGCCTGGCTTTTAGCGACCGGTTCCGCGGCCAGGGTACTTTGGCTCACGCCAGCACAGGTTAATGAAAGGGTGATAAGCAGTGCTTTGATTCCATGTTTCATACTGTTTTCTCCTTGTTTGTTAACAGTGGAATCACGATAGCGAGGTGGAGAACGGCAGACAAATGGCAAAATTCATAAATGGAAAAGGCCGCGAAAGCGGCCTTTGGTGTATACAACTTTTTGCAATTTTTTGCGAAGCGTCTCGATTATTGCTGCTGCTCCAGCGCGTCACCGACTTTAATTTTTGCCGCTTTACGCAGGTTACTCATCAGCGCTTCGAAGACAATCTGCGCGTTGTTCTGAGTAATCCCCTGAACCATTGCTTTCTTCTGCTCTTCTGGCATCGAACCCGCTTTCACCGCGTCGAGCGCCAGCAGAACAACGTTGCCCTGCATATCGTTCGCTACGCCGTAGCTCGGCTTGTCATTCGCCGGCAGCGCCAGACCAAACGCCGCCTGGCTCAGCGGATCCTGACCTGTACGGCTCAGGGTTTTCGCTTCACCAAAACTCAGACCTGCCGCTTTCATTGCTTCATCGCCTTTACCGGCTTTCAGCGCAGCCAGCAGTTTGTCGGCATCCAGCTTCGCTTGCTGCTCTGCTTTGTTATGCTTAACAAGCGCGGTTACCTGATCTTTCACTTCAGCCAGCGGCTTAACAGCTTCCGCTTTGTGCTCTGCAATACGCAGCACAAACGCGCGATCGCCATCCACGGTGATGATGTCAGAGTTGCTGCCCGGAGTGCCATTCTCACCAACCAGGCCACCATTGAAAATGATGTCTGAAACCGGTTTGAAATTCAGCTCTTCAGGCAGGCTGTCACGGCTAAACCAGCCCGTTTCAACGGCTTTCATACCCGCTGCCTGCTCAGCCCCCGCGAGGGATTCGTTATCGTTGCTTGCCGCATCGCTGACTTTCTGCTGCAGCGCATAGTAGGCATCCAGCGCTTTTTCCTGCTTCACTTTCGCCGCAATCTCGTCACGTGCTTCGCTCAGCGGTTTAACCTGCGCTGGCTGGACATCATCAAGACGAGCAACCAGGAAACCCACAGAAGACTTGATCACGCCTGACAGTTGGCCTTTTTCTTTCAGACCCGCATTCTTCAGCTCTTCTGGCGTGGTGGATTCTTCCAGCCATCCCATATCACCGCCGTTACGGGCAGAGATAATGTCGGCGGATTTTTCCTTCGCCAGGGCGGCAAAATCACCACCTTTGTTCAGCGCATCCAGTACCGCTTTGGCTTCATCTTCCGTTTTGGTCTGGATGATGCTGTAGCGATTACGCTGCGGTTGAGTGAACTGATCCTGATGCTGGTCATAATAAGACTGAATATCCGCATCGCTGGCTGTTTCCTGCATAGCTGCAGCATCCAGCTTGATGTAGCTCACACGGAACTGCTCCGGCATCATAAAGTGGTTTTTATTCTGCTCGTAGTAGCTGGCAACTTCCTGCTCGGAAACCGACTGTTTCGCTGCAAGTGCGTTGACGTCAATAGTCGCTTCACGCACGATACGCTGCTGTGCAACCAGCGCCGCCAGTTCGTCCGTTTCACCCTTCAGCATGAACTCTGTCCCGGCTACGCCGTTGATCAACTGCTGGGTGGTGAGCTGGTTACGCAGCGCCTGAGCATACTGGTCTGCGGTCATCCCCATCTGATTTACAATTGCGTTATAGCGGTTGTTATCAAATTTACCGTCAACCTGGAAAGCAGGCGTTGAGAGGATAGCCTGTTTAACCTGCTCATCGCTGATGCTGAGCTTCAGTTCGCGAGAGTATTGGTCCAGCAGCGCTTCGTCTACCAGACGATTCAGCACCTGCTGACGCAGCGTTTTCATGTAGCCTTCATTCGCCGCCAGCTCAGAGAACTGATCGCCCAGCTGCTGCTGCATGCGATTACGTTCACTGTTAAACGCATTCTCAAACTGCCCGCGGCTAATTTCCTGGCCATTCACTTTTGCGGCGTAGTTGTTGCTTCCGCCAATCAGGTAACCACTCACGCCGGTCAAAATGAACGACACGATAATGATACCGAAAATAATCTTGAGCACGAGACTGTTAGCAGCCGTGCGTAAGCTGTCCATCATGGTGTAACCACACTCCGCTGTAGGTGACTGTATACCTCACGCAGCATAGCGTTTTCTGAACGCTGCGTGGAAAGGTCTATTGTGACAAGAAACTGGGGCGATTGTCAGCCCACAACACATAGAAAGTCCCGGAATCACAAATAAAAAAGGCACATCTGTTGATGCGCCCTTGTACTTAGTCACATCCCCAAAGGGGGAATCACTTAGTTTACCGCGTCTTTCAGTGCTTTACCTGCACGGAAACCCGGTACTTTAGCCGCGGCGATAGTGATCTCTTTACCAGTTTGCGGGTTGCGACCAGTACGGGCAGCACGCTCTTTAACGGCAAAAGTACCAAAACCTACCAGCGCTACGTCATCACCTTCTTTCAGGGATTCGGTAACAGAAGCAATAATTGCATCTAACGCACGTCCAGCCGCAGCTTTAGAGATATCAGCCCCTGCAGCAATTTTGTCGATCAGTTGAGATTTATTCACTCTTCTCTTCCTCTTTATAATTTATATCGCACCTGAATCCTTCAAAGTGCGAACGCGCAGCAGTTATATCAGGCCTGCCATGCCCTTACAACACCCGTTAATGATGGCAAGCCTAATCCGTCATCTAAATTAGCTATACAAAAAAAGGCTGGCAAGCCCGAAATGGCCTGCCAGCCCTGTTTTTATTGACGCTCTTTGCGCGAGGTCACTATTTTGCCGTCACAACCTGCATACCTGAAGGTTCGTTTTGCAGTGCCAGAGTCAGAACTTCCTCAATGCGCTTCACCGGATGGATGTCCAGATCGGCGAGAACGTTGTCCGGAATCTCTTCCAGGTCACGTTTGTTTTCATCAGGAATTAAGACCGTTTTGATACCACCACGGTGTGCTGCCAGCAGTTTTTCTTTCAAACCACCGATCGGCAAAACCTGACCACGCAGGGTGATCTCGCCGGTCATGGCAACATCCGCACGAACCGGGTTACCGGTCAGGCACGATACCAGTGCGGTACACATAGCAATACCTGCGCTTGGACCATCTTTCGGCGTTGCCCCTTCAGGGACGTGAACGTGAATATCACGTTTTTCGTAGAAGTCCGGGTTAATACCCAGTTTCTCCGCACGTGCGCGTACCACGGTCAGCGCTGCCTGAATGGATTCCTGCATCACTTCGCCCAGAGAACCGGTGTAGGTCAGCTTGCCTTTACCCGGCACACAGGCGGTTTCGATGGTCAGCAGATCGCCACCCACTTCAGTCCACGCCAGACCAGTGACCTGACCTACGCGGTTTTCGTTGTCCGCACGACCGTAGTCAAAGCGCTGCACACCCAGGTAGTCGTGCAGGTTATCGCCATTAATCTCGATATGTTTCAGTGACTTATCAAGCAATAGTTGTTTCACCGCTTTGCGGCACAGTTTGGAGATTTCACGCTCCAGACTACGCACGCCCGCTTCACGGGTGTAGTAACGAATAATGCCCACAATGGCGCTATCGTCGACCGTCAGTTCACCTTTTTTCAGCGCGTTACGCTCAATCTGCTTCGGCAGCAGGTGGCGTTTAGCAATATTCAGCTTCTCGTCTTCGGTATAACCGGACAGACGGATCACTTCCATACGATCCAGCAGCGGTGCCGGAATGTTCATGGAGTTAGAGGTCGCAACAAACATCACGTCGCTGAGATCGTAGTCCACTTCCAGGTAGTGATCGCTGAACGCCACGTTCTGTTCGGGATCCAGCACTTCAAGCAGTGCGGACGCCGGATCGCCACGCATGTCGGAAGACATTTTGTCGATCTCATCGAGCAGGAACAGCGGGTTTTTAACGCCCACCTTGGCCATTTTCTGGATCAGTTTGCCCGGCATTGAACCGATATAGGTCCGGCGGTGACCGCGGATTTCCGCTTCGTCACGCACGCCACCCAGCGCCATACGGATGTATTTACGCCCGGTCGCTTTAGCAATGGACTGCCCCAGAGAGGTTTTACCCACCCCCGGCGGCCCTACCAGGCACAGGATCGGCCCCTTGATTTTGTTGACTCGGCTTTGAACCGCAAGATACTCAAGGATGCGGTCTTTCACGCGCTCCAGACCATAATGATCGGTATCGAGAATCTCCTGCGCCTGACGCAGGTCTTTTTTGACCTTGCTACGCGCGTTCCACGGTACCTGCACCATCCAGTCGATGTAGCCGCGAACCACGGTCGCTTCTGCCGACATCGGAGACATCATTTTCAGCTTCTGCAGTTCTGCTTCCGCTTTCTCTTTTGCCTCTTTCGGCATTTTCGCCGCGTCGATTTTACGTTTCAGCGCTTCGTTTTCATCCGGCGCGTCGTCCATCTCGCCGAGTTCTTTCTGAATGGCTTTCATTTGCTCGTTCAGATAGTACTCACGCTGGGACTTCTCCATCTGCTTTTTCACGCGATTGCGAATACGCTTCTCAACCTGCAGCAGATCGATTTCAGATTCCATCATTGCCATCAGATATTCCAGACGTTCGTTAACGTCTGACATCTCCAGCACGGACTGCTTATCCGCCAGTTTTAGTGGCATGTGCGCAGCGATGGTGTCCGCCAGGCGTGCAGGATCGTCAATGCTATTAAGCGACGTCAGCACTTCTGGTGGGATTTTCTTGTTCAGCTTGATATAGCCTTCGAACTGGCTGATTGCGGTACGCACCAGCACTTCCTGTTCGCGCTCATCAATGGCCGGCGAATCAAGGTACTCCGCTTTCGCAGAGAAATGCTCACCGTTATCAGACAGCGCAGAAATACGCGCGCGCTGTAACCCCTCGACCAGCACCTTTACGGTGCCGTCAGGCAGTTTCAGCATCTGCAAAATAGAGGCCACGGTCCCGACGGTGAAAAGATCGTTTACACCCGGCTCATCCGTTGATGCTTCTTTCTGTGCGACCAGCATGATTTTTTTATCATGGTCCATGGCCGCTTCCAGACAACGGATAGATTTTTCCCGCCCTACAAATAAGGGTATGACCATGTGCGGATAAACCACCACATCGCGCAACGGCAATACGGGGATTTCAATGCGTTCAGAACGCTCAGGATTCATAGAGCTCTCTCTTAGTTTAGTGTCCGCCAGGTAATCAGGTGGCATAGCTGTGCTTCTTATTACCACCTTTAACATGTATGTCAGTATATGGGGATGTTTCCCACACATTCAACGCCATGTTTACGGAAAAATAAAAGGGGAGATAAAATCCCCCCTTTTTGATTAACCGATTGTATAAAATGGTTAATTATTCGCCAGATGCCTGCTGCGCTTCCGGCTTACCGTAAATCAGTAATGGCTTGCTCTGACCACCGATAACGGACTCGTCGATAACCACTTTTTCGACGTCTTCCATAGAAGGCAGATCGTACATGGTGTCGAGCAGTGCAGCTTCAACGATAGAACGCAGACCACGTGCACCGGTTTTACGCGCCATCGCTTTCTTGGCGATAGCATCCAGCGCTTCGTCACGGAATTCCAGATCCACACCTTCAAGATTGAACAACGCCTGATACTGCTTGGTCAGGGCGTTTTTCGGCTCTTTCAGGATTTGGATCAGCGCATCCTCGCTCAGCTCGGTCAACGTTGCCACCACCGGCAGACGTCCGATGAACTCAGGGATCAGACCAAATTTGATCAGATCTTCCGGCTCAACCTGCGACAGCAGTTCACCTTCGCTGGCTTTATCAGACTGGGCTTTTACCGTCGCGCCAAAACCAATGCCGGAGCCGGTTTCAACACGGTTAGCAATCACCTTATCCAGACCGGCAAATGCACCGCCACAGATAAACAGGATCTTAGAGGTATCAACCTGCAAGAACTCCTGCTGCGGATGTTTACGTCCGCCCTGCGGAGGCACAGCAGCAACCGTACCTTCGATCAGTTTCAACAGCGCTTGCTGTACGCCTTCGCCGGAAACATCACGCGTGATGGACGGGTTGTCTGATTTACGCGAGATCTTGTCGATCTCATCAATATAGACAATGCCGCGCTGCGCTTTCTGTACGTCGTAATCGCACTTCTGCAACAATTTCTGAATGATATTTTCAACGTCCTCACCCACATAACCTGCTTCGGTCAGGGTGGTGGCGTCGGCCATAGTGAACGGAACGTCCAGCAGGCGCGCCAGCGTTTCAGCCAGCAGCGTTTTACCGGAACCCGTCGGGCCGATCAGCAGGATGTTACTTTTGCCCAACTCGACGCCATTGCTGGTGTCGCCGTTGCGCAGACGTTTGTAATGGTTGTATACCGCGACCGCCAGCACTTTCTTCGCCTGCTCCTGACCGATAACGTAATCGTCCAGGTGGTTGCGAATTTCATGCGGCGTCGGCAGCGCACTGCGTTCACGATGCGGTGCGACTTCCTTAATCTCTTCGCGAATGATGTCATTACATAAATCAACACATTCGTCGCAGATATACACGGATGGTCCGGCAATCAGCTTGCGCACTTCATGCTGGCTTTTGCCGCAAAAAGAGCAGTACAACAATTTGCCCGAGCCATCTTTGCGTTTATCTGTCATGAGTCAAAACCTCTTCTTTGTTCTTTGTGCCGCACACGACGACGCAAATGCCATTCTCAGGCGCAAGCCGCTTGTCAGCGTTGTGCCGCCCTTCATTAGTATATACACAAAATCATTCGAGCTACATCGAGGCGGCAACTAAGCGACTCCCCAGGCGCTTACATAAGTAAGTAACTGGGGGGAGCGCTGGCAGCCAACAAAGAGGTAGCGTGAAGGATGAAGTGTATAGCGACACACTTGCGTCCTGGGCATCAATTACGATGGGTCAAAATCGAGTCGACCAGACCGTACTCTACTGCTTCAGAAGCAGAGAGGAAGCGATCGCGCTCGGTGTCACGTTCAATCTGCTCAAGCGATTGACCCGTATGATGCGCCATAAGTTCATTCATGCGCCCTTTCACTTTAAGGATTTCACGGGCATGAATTTCAATATCCGTTGCCTGGCCCTGGTAACCGCCCAGAGGCTGGTGGATCATGACGCGAGAGTTAGGCAGGCAGAAGCGTTTATCTTTTGCCCCTGCAGTCAACAGGAACGCGCCCATTGAGCACGCCTGGCCCATACAAATGGTGCTAACGTCCGGCTTAATAAACTGCATGGTGTCATAGATAGACATCCCTGCGGTAATTACCCCACCCGGGGAGTTGATGTACAGGTAGATATCTTTTTCTGGGTTTTCCGCTTCCAGGAACAGCATCTGCGCCACGATCAGGTTAGCCATATGGTCTTCGACCTGGCCGGTCAGAAAAATGACGCGTTCCTTAAGTAGACGAGAATAGATATCAAAAGAGCGCTCGCCACGTGAGGTCTGTTCAATGACCATCGGCACCAGCGCCATATGGGGTGCAAAGTTATCTCGTTCGCCGCTGTATGACATTTCCGTCTCCTGGATAAAATTTGAAAAAACCTGCTGTGCTGATTGTAACCTTATGGACGGATTATCAGCTAGTCCCTCAGTAATGGGTACGACATCGCCATAATTCAAGCATAACAATCTTTTGTTGTAACGCTAACACTGAAACGCTGTTTTCGCACCCTTCCCATGCAAAATGCGTGACAAAAAAAAACCCGCCACCGGAAGGTGACGGGCTTATGTGCGAATTTCGTGCTAAAAACGCGACGAATTACGCCTGCTGGTTCATCAGTTCGTTGAAGGTAGTGGCTTTTTCAGTCACTTTTGCCTTCGCCAGAACCGCTTCAACAGCCTGCTCTTCCAGAGCGACGTTACGCATGTTTTCCATCAGCTCTTTGTTCTTGCTGTAGAATTCAACCACTTCTTTCGGATCTTCGTAAGCAGAAGCCATCTCTTCGATCAGGCCTTTTACGCGTTCTTCGTCAGCTTTCAGCTCGTTGGTACGAATAACTTCGCCCAGCAGCAGGCCAACAACAACGCGACGCTTAGCCTGTTCTTCGAACAGTTCACGCGGCAGTTCCAGAGCTTGTTTCTCGTTGCCACCGAAACGCTGTGCAGCCTGACGACGCAGAACGTCGATTTCGTTGTCAATCATGGCAACCGGAACGTCGATGTCATTCGCTTTTACCAGACCTTCGATCGCCTGAGACTTAACGCGGTTACGCACGGCGCCTTTCAGCTCGCGTTCCATGTTTTTACGCACTTCAGCACGCAGACCGGCAACAGAACCATCTTCCACGCCGAAACGCTTGATGAATTCTTCAGTCAGTTCCGGCAGTTCACGTTCTTCAACTTTCTTCAGGTTGATAACGAATTTAGCCGCTTTACCTTTCAGGTTTTCAGCGTGGTAGTCTTCCGGGAAGGTCACTTCGATAGTGAACTCTTCGCCAGCTTTGTGACCTTTAACGCCTTCTTCGAAGCCTGGGATCATACGACCCTGACCCATTGCCAGTACGAAGTCAGACGCTTTGCCGCCTTCGAACTCTTCGCCGTCTACAGAACCGGTGAAGTCGATGGTGACACGGTCTTCTGCATCAGCAGCGCCGTCTTTGTCTTTCCAGGTCGCCTGCTGCTTACGCAGGGTGTCCAGCATGACGTCAACGTCAGCGTCGGTGACTTCAACAACCGGTTTTTCAACTTCGATTGCGTCCAGCCCCTTCAGCTCAACTTCCGGGTAAACTTCAAACTCTACCGCGTAAGTAAAATCTTCACCCAGTTTGTATTCGCCCGGAACGTAGTTCGGAGAGCCAGCCGGATTAATTTTTTCTTTGATGATTGCATCAACGAAGTGACGGCTCATCAGGTCGCCCAGAACGTCCTGGCGAACAGAAGCGCCATAACGCTGAGCAACAACATTCATCGGTACTTTTCCCTTGCGAAAGCCGTCAATACGCACTTTCTTCGCTACGTTGACCAGCTCGCTTTTCACAGCGTTTTCGATGCTGTCAGCAGCGATAGTAATCGTTACACGGCGGCCAAGGCCTTGAGTGGTTTCAACTGAAACTTGCATCTTGTTACCTCAAAAAATCACAGTGCTCGGTCAACTCTTCTCCGCAAGCACAGGTTGTTGGCTTCGCGGAACCGGGATGTTCTCAAAATCAATCACATTCCCTGTCGTCAGAATCATCCCGAAGACATTCCGAAAAATAAGACGCGCATTATAGCGGCATCACTTTTATGAGTCGAGAACGGTTATCGCGCGTTGCTGCGGCTTTTTTCACAATTCCCGGCTAATTTTTGTCTGAATACTGTACGACTGACTCAGAATTCAGACAAAATAAAACGGCCCGTAGGCCGTTTTCACATAATCTGTAGCAACATACTGGAAAAGCGCCGGTTGTTGCAAATCCGTTTTTCTACGCGATGCTTCCCGCTCCACGACAGGGAGGCGATGCAAAAATCGTGTCCTGCAACGCTTCCCACTCCTTGGTGGTGTAGGTATGCAGGGCTAACGCATGTACGGTTGTGGAGAGTTCCGCCGTTAACGTACTGTAAATCATCCGATGACGATTAAGAAAACGTTCACCTGTAAAGCGATCGCTGACCAGCACAACCTTAAAGTGGCTTTCAGAACCTGCCGGAACATTGTGACGATAGCTTTCATCCACAACTTCGAGGAACACGGGTTGGAACGCTGCCCTTAATTTTTCTTCTATTTGCTCACGAATCATCATGAAATTTTTCCTCCGACAACGCTGAGATGTCACCCATCCCTTTAAATACTAGCCGCTTTTACCGTTTCCATTACACCTTAGCAACAAAAAATTAGCGTTTATCTGATTTTCTCAGCCAAACGAATGAAGTTCACTGATTCAACTGTCCGGTTTATTGCAAAAAGTCCATTTATGGTCTCATCAAAGTAGATAAACGGACAACGCAATGAATTTACATGCGTTACCCACTTCCCCTCGTCTCTGGCAATGTTATGATGGCGGGAATTTTCTCTAACCATAAAATGTAGATCCACTGAGAACCCCTGGCATGTTTAAAAAAATCCTCTTTCCGTTAGTCGCGCTGTTTATGTTAGCTGGATGCGCAACGCCACCGACCACCATTGACGTTTCGCCAAAAATTACCCTGCCGCAGCAGGACCCTAGCCTGATGGGTGTGACCCTCAGCATTAATGGGGCCGATCAGCGTCAGGATCAGGCTCTGGCCAAAGTCACCCGCGACAATCAACTGGTAACGCTGACTGCATCCCGCGATCTGCGTTTCCTGCTGCAAGAAGTGCTGGAAAAACAGATGACCGCACGCGGTTATATGATTGGTCCAAACGGTGCTGTTAACCTGCAAATCATCGTGAGCCAGCTGTACGCCGACGTGTCTCAGGGTAGCGTGCGTTACAACATCGCCACCAAGGCAGACATCGCCATTATTGCTACCGCAGCCAACGGCAACAAGATGACCAAAAACTACCGCGCAAGCTATTCTGTTGAAGGCGCGCTGCAGGCCTCTAACAAAAATATTGCTGATGCCGTTAACAGCGTCCTGACCGATACCATCGCTGATATGTCTCAGGACACCAGCGTTCACGATTTCATCAAGCAGAACGCACGTTAATTTCTGCCCTTATGGCCCGGCGCACGTCGGGCCTAAAGACGCCATGTCCAGTCACTACTTACGTATTTTTCAGCAACCTAAGTCAGCAATTCTGCTGATGCTGGGTTTTGCTTCCGGTTTACCGCTCGCGCTGACCTCCGGTACGCTTCAGGCGTGGATGACGGTCGAGAACATCGATCTTAAAACTATCGGCTTCTTTTCTCTGGTCGGTCAGGCCTACGTCTTTAAGTTCCTCTGGTCCCCTGTGATGGACCGCTACACACCGCCGTTTTTGGGTCGACGTCGAGGCTGGCTGCTGACCACACAGATTTTGCTGCTGGTTTCTATTGCTGCAATGGGTTTTCTGGAGCCAGGCACGCAGTTGCGATGGATGGCAGCACTGGCGGTAGTAATCGCCTTTTGCTCAGCGTCGCAGGATATCGTCTTTGATGCCTGGAAAACGGATGTTTTACCCGCCGAAGAACGCGGCACCGGCGCTGCCATCAGCGTGCTCGGCTACCGCTTAGGGATGCTGGTTTCCGGTGGCCTGGCACTGTGGATGGCCGATCGCTGGCTTGGCTGGCAAGGCATGTACTGGCTGATGGCGGCTCTGCTGGTACCGTGTATTATCGCCACCCTGTTAGCCCCCGAACCCACAGATGCGATTCCGGTCCCTAAAACACTGGAACAAGCTGTTGCCGCGCCGCTGCGCGATTTCTTTGGCCGTAACAACGCCTGGTTAATCCTGCTGCTGATTGTGCTGTACAAGCTTGGCGATGCCTTCGCCATGAGCCTGACCACCACCTTTTTAATCCGCGGCGTCGGATTTGACGCCGGTGAAGTTGGGGTGGTCAATAAAACGCTGGGGCTGCTGGCGACAATTGTTGGCGCTCTGTACGGCGGGATCCTGATGCAACGCCTGTCGCTATTTCGCGCATTGCTGATTTTTGGCATTTTGCAGGGCGCATCGAACGCGGGTTACTGGTTGCTCTCCATTACCGACAAACATATGTTTAGCATGGGTGCGGCAGTATTCTTCGAAAACCTGTGCGGTGGGATGGGGACAGCAGCATTTGTCGCTCTGCTGATGACGCTGTGCAATAAATCCTTCTCCGCAACGCAGTTTGCCCTGCTCTCCGCGCTTTCCGCTGTGGGGCGCGTTTATGTCGGCCCGGTCGCGGGCTGGTTTGTCGAAGCACACGGTTGGCCCACGTTTTATCTGTTCTCCGTCTTTGCCGCGATCCCAGGCCTTATTCTGTTGCTGGTCTGTCGCCAGACGCTGGAACATAGCTGGAAAAACGAAAGTTTTATCCCGCGCACGGAGTTTCGTAGCGCGTACAACCTGGCATTGATGACGCTGGTGGCGGGCTGTTGTTTGCTGGTGGTCTGGCTGTTACTGCTGACAATGAACGCCCTGGATTACACTAACTTCTCCTTCCTGCCGGAACTGCTTGAAGTTGCGGTCGTGGTCGCAGTCTGCGGTGTGGTATTCGGTGGATTGCTGGATTATCTGGCGCTGCGCAAAACGCGTCTGGCGTGATGTTGCACATTTATGCTCTAAATAATTCGAGTTACGGGACAAAAGGCGTGAGCGTTTTGAACAGCGCTTGCGCTGGCCCCGTAGGGGAGAGGCCGAAAGGCCGAATCACGCGGCGACGCAGCAAATCCCCAGGAGCTTACATAAGTAAGTGACTGGGGTGAGCGAGGACAAATTCGTCGGGAACGAATTTGAACGCTGTTCACAGCGCCCGTAAGGGTGAGGCCCAGGATGGGCCGAGTTATTGCCAACACACCCGTAGCTTGAAGTATGACGAGCATATTTGGCCGTTGTAATAACTCTGCGTAATTATAACGGCTAAATAAACAACACTTAATGAAAATATTATTTGTTGTTTTGTGCGCCATAGATTTTGGAAATTATTGACGCCTTTTATAAATTCTATTTTCCTTACTCGATTCAGCCAACGCCATTCTATTTTTTGTTCTCTAATTGTCCTTTTAATGATAATCAATTGTTAATTAATTGTTTTATTTTAGCATTGGTTATACCAATTGCCCTTCGCACTGCCCCCGCGTGCCCGCTTTCGTTATAACGTGATGTTGCAACAGGTTCTTAAAGTCAACGCGGTATATATTGCAACATATGTGACATGCACGGCAGAACCCGGTAACACAGATCCAATGATGTTTACAGTAATGTAACCTTCCCGTAAAATGCCCTCACACTTTAAACGCCACCCGGTCCCGTGGAATTGAGGTCGTTAAATGAGACTCAGGAAATACAATAAAAGTTTGGGATGGTTGTCATTAATTGCAGGCACTGCATTACTCAGTGGCTGTAATTCTGCGCTGCTTGACCCTAAAGGACAGATTGGTCTGGAACAACGTTCATTGATACTGACGGCATTTGGCCTGATGTTGATCGTCGTTATTCCTGCCATCTTGATGGCTGTTGGTTTTGCCTGGAAGTACCGTGCAAGCAATAAAGATGCGAAGTACAGCCCGAACTGGTCACACTCCAATAAAGTGGAAGCTGTGGTCTGGACGGTGCCTATCTTAATCATCATTTTCCTTGCCGTACTGACCTGGAAAACCACGCACGCGCTTGAGCCAAGCAAACCGCTGGCGCATGACGAGAAGCCCATTACCATCGAAGTGGTTTCCATGGACTGGAAATGGTTCTTCATCTATCCGGAACAGGGTATCGCTACCGTGAATGAAATCGCCTTCCCGGCGAACACTCCGGTTGAATTCAAAGTGACATCCAACTCCGTGATGAACTCCTTCTTTATCCCGCGTCTGGGTAGCCAGATTTATGCCATGGCCGGTATGCAGACTCGACTGCATCTGATCGCCAACGAAGCCGGTACTTATGATGGTATCTCCGCAAGCTACAGCGGACCAGGCTTCTCCGGTATGAAGTTCAAGGCTATCGCAACAAAGGACCGCGCCGAATTCGACCAATGGGTTGCTAAAGCTAAACAGTCCACGAACACCATGAGTGACATGGCAGCGTTCGAGAAAGTGGCTGTACCAAGCGAATACAACCAGGTGGAATATTTCTCCAACGTGAAACCGGATTTGTTTAAAGACGTTATTAACAAATTTATGGCTCACGGTAAGAGCATGGACATGGCCAGACCAGAAGGTGAGCACAGCGCACACGATGGAATGGAAGGCATGGACATGAGCCACGCGGAATCCGCTCACTAAGGGGCCGAGGAAGAATACGATGTTCGGAAAATTGACACTGGATGCAGTCCCGTTCCATGAACCAATCGTCATGGTTACGATCGCTGCCATTATCATCGGTGGGGCGGCCTTACTGGGCCTCATTACTTACTTCGGTAAGTGGACCTACCTGTGGAAAGAGTGGCTGACTTCGGTTGACCACAAACGCCTTGGCATCATGTATGTCATCGTCGCCATCGTCATGTTGATTCGTGGCTTTGCTGACGCCATCATGATGCGTAGTCAGCAGGCGCTGGCGTCTGCAGGTGAAGCGGGCTTCCTGCCACCTCACCACTACGACCAGATCTTCACGGCTCACGGCGTGATCATGATCTTCTTCGTCGCCATGCCATTTGTTATCGGTCTGATGAACCTGGTGGTTCCGCTGCAGATCGGCGCACGTGACGTTGCCTTCCCCTTCCTGAACAACCTGAGCTTCTGGTTCACCGTTGTCGGCGTTATCCTGGTTAACCTGTCTCTGGGCGTAGGTGAATTCGCACAGACCGGCTGGCTGGCCTATCCGCCGCTCTCGGGAATAGAGTACAGTCCAAGCGTCGGGGTTGATTATTGGATATGGGCGGTGCAGTTGTCCGGTATCGGTACAACCTTAACCGGTATCAACTTCTTTGTGACCATCATCAAGATGCGTGCACCGGGTATGACGATGTTCAAGATGCCGGTATTTACCTGGGCATCTCTGTGCGCCAACATCCTGATTATCGCCTCCTTCCCAATCTTGACGGTTACCGTCGCGTTGCTAACCCTGGATCGCTATCTGGGCACCCATTTCTTTACCAACGATATGGGCGGCAACATGATGATGTACATCAACCTGATTTGGGCCTGGGGCCATCCGGAAGTGTACATTCTGATTCTGCCGGTCTTCGGGGTGTTCTCCGAAATCGCAGCGACCTTCTCGCGTAAACGCCTGTTTGGCTACACCTCGCTGGTGTGGGCAACCGTGTGTATCACCGTTCTGTCGTTCGTTGTTTGGCTGCACCACTTCTTCACCATGGGTGCAGGCGCTAACGTTAACGCCTTCTTCGGTATTACCACCATGATTATCGCCATCCCTACCGGGGTGAAGATCTTCAACTGGCTGTTCACCATGTATCAGGGCCGTATCGTATTCCACTCAGCGATGCTGTGGACGATTGGCTTCATCGTGACCTTCTCAGTCGGCGGTATGACCGGCGTACTGCTGGCGGTTCCGGGTGCGGACTTCGTACTGCACAACAGCCTGTTCCTGATTGCGCACTTCCACAACGTTATCATCGGCGGCGTGGTATTTGGTTGCTTCGCCGGTATGACCTACTGGTGGCCAAAAGCGTTTGGCTACACGCTGAACGAAACCTGGGGCAAACGCGCATTCTGGTTGTGGATCATCGGCTTCTTCGTGGCATTTATGCCGCTGTATGTGCTGGGCTTTATGGGTATGACCCGTCGTCTCAGCCAGCAGATTGACCCGCAGTTCCATCCGATGCTGGTCGTTGCCGCCTGTGGTGCCGCGCTGATTGCACTGGGTATCCTGTGCCAGCTGATTCAGATCTACGTGTCTATTCGCGACCGCGAGCAGAACCGTGACCTGACCGGTGACCCGTGGGGTGGTCGTACGCTGGAGTGGGCAACCTCTTCCCCGCCTCCGTTCTACAACTTTGCCGTTGTGCCACACGTTCACGAGCGTGATGCCTTCTGGGAAATGAAAGAAAAAGGCGAAGCGTATAAGCAACCTACGCACTATGAAGAGATTCATATGCCGAAGAACAGCGGCGCCGGTATCGTCATTACCGCCTTCGCAACACTGTTTGGTTTCGCCATGATCTGGCATATCTGGTGGCTGGCAATTGCAAGCTTCGCAGGCATGATTATCAGCTGGATCGTGAAAAGCTTTGATGAAGACGTGGATTACTACGTGCCGGTCCCGGAAGTCGAAAAACTGGAAAATCAGCATTTCGATGAGATTACTAAGGCAGGGCTGAAAAATGGCAACTGATACTTTAGCGCACGCGAATGCCCACGCGCACGAACACGGGCACCACGATGCAGGTCAGAACAAAATCTTCGGATTTTGGGTCTACCTGATGAGCGACTGCATTCTGTTCTCTATTCTGTTTGCAACCTATGCCGTTCTGGTGAACGGCACCGCAGGTGGCCCAACAGGTAAGGACATTTTTGAGCTGCCGTTCGTCCTGGTAGAGACCTTCCTGCTGTTATTCAGCTCCATTACTTACGGCATGGCGGCGATCGCCATGTACAAGAACAACAAGAGCCAGGTCATTTCCTGGCTGGCGTTGACCTTCTTGTTCGGTGCCGGATTCATCGGGATGGAAATCTATGAATTCCACCACCTGATTGTTAACGATATGGGCCCAGATCGTAGCGGTTTCCTGTCGGCGTTCTTCGCGCTGGTTGGTACGCACGGTCTGCACGTCACTTCCGGCCTTATCTGGATGGCGGTGCTGATGGTGCAAGTTGCCCGTCGCGGCCTGACCAGCACTAACCGTACCCGCATCATGTGCCTGAGCCTGTTCTGGCACTTCCTGGATGTGGTGTGGATCTGCGTGTTCACTGTTGTTTATCTGATGGGGGCGATGTAATGAGTCATTCAAACGTGAGCGGCGGCGCATCCCATGGCAGCGTAAAAACCTACATGACAGGTTTTATCCTGTCTATCATCCTGACGGTCATTCCGTTCTGGATGGTGATGACAGGTTCTGCCTCTCCTGCCGTTATTCTGGGGACTATCCTCATTATGGCAGTGGTACAGATACTGGTTCACCTGGTGTGCTTCCTGCACATGAATAGCAAATCTGATGAAGGTTGGAACATGACGGCCTTTGTCTTTACTGTGCTAATCATCGCCATTCTGGTTGTGGGCTCCATCTGGATTATGTGGAACCTGAACTACAACATGATGATGCACTAAGAGCGGCGATTATGATGTTTAAGCAATACCTGCAAGTAACGAAACCAGGCATCATCTTTGGCAACCTGATCTCGGTGATTGGTGGATTCCTGCTAGCCTCTAAAGGTAGCATTGATTATCCCCTGTTTATCTACACGTTGGTTGGGGTGTCACTGGTTGTGGCGTCGGGTTGTGTATTTAACAACTACATCGACAGGGATATCGACAGGAAGATGGAGAGGACCAAAAACCGTGTGCTGGTTAAAGGTCTGATTTCTCCTGCGGTCTCGCTGGTATACGCCACCTTGCTGGGTATTGCTGGCTTTATGCTGCTGTGGTTTGGCGCGAACCCTCTGGCCTGCTGGCTGGGGGTGATGGGCTTCGTGGTCTATGTTGGCGTGTACAGCCTGTACATGAAACGCCACTCGGTCTACGGTACGCTGATTGGCTCACTCTCCGGCGCTGCGCCGCCGGTGATTGGCTACTGCGCCGTGACGGGGAGCTTTGACAGCGGTGCGCTGATTCTGCTGGCGATTTTCAGCCTGTGGCAGATGCCGCACTCTTACGCCATCGCGATTTTCCGCTTTAAGGATTATCAGGCTGCCAACATTCCGGTACTGCCGGTGGTGAAAGGCATTTCGGTGGCGAAGAACCATATCACGCTGTATATCATCGCCTTTGCTATCGCCACGCTGATGCTGTCTCTGGGCGGTTACGCCGGCTACAAATATCTGGTTGTGGCGGCTGCGGTCAGCGTCTGGTGGTTAGGCATGGCGCTGCGTGGGTACAAAGTGGAAGATGACAGAGTCTGGGCGCGCAAGCTGTTCGGTTTCTCCATCATTGCCATCACCGCACTGAGCGTCATGATGTCCGTCGATTTTATGGTGCCAAACTCGCAGAACCTGCTGACTTACGTCTGGTAAAATCTGCTCATACTATAAAGGGTGCTTCGGCACCCTTTTTTATTTGTCGTTTTGCTACGCCCTCCCCTCACAACCACAACATTTGTTAATGAAGCGCATATTTACCCCGCCCGCATACCGCTTTACACTAGGCGCGAAATTAAAACAGAGGTGGGAATGAACGATTATAAAATGACGCCCGGTGAGTTGCGCGCCACCTGGGGTTTAGGGACCGTATTCTCGTTGCGCATGCTTGGCATGTTTATGGTCCTGCCGGTTCTGACCACCTATGGCATGGCGCTGCAGGGCGCCAGCGAAGCGCTGATCGGGCTTGCCATCGGCATTTATGGTCTGGCACAAGCGGTCTTCCAGATCCCCTTCGGATTGCTATCCGACCGCATCGGTCGTAAACCGCTTATCGTCGGTGGGCTGGCGATATTCGTTTTCGGTAGCGTGATCGCCGCGCTCTCGGACTCTATCTGGGGAATTATACTCGGACGTGCACTGCAGGGTTCCGGGGCGATTGCCGCCGCGGTGATGGCGCTGCTGTCTGACTTAACCCGCGAACAAAACCGCACAAAAGCGATGGCGTTTATTGGCGTCAGCTTTGGTATCACCTTCGCCATTGCCATGGTGCTTGGGCCGATCGTTACCCACGCGCTGGGATTACATGCGCTGTTCTGGATGATCGCCGCACTGGCAACCACCGGCATCGTACTGACCATTTGGGTGGTTCCCAATAGCACCACCCACGTGCTGAACCGCGAATCAGGCATGGTCAAAGGCAGCTTCAGTAAAGTCCTGGCGGAGCCTAAACTGCTGAAGCTCAATTTTGGCATCATGTGCCTGCATATTTTACTGATGTCCACTTTCGTCGCCCTGCCAGGCCAGCTGGCAAAAGCGGGCTTTCCCGCAGCCGAACACTGGAAGATTTATCTGGTGACGATGCTGCTGTCCTTTGTTTCCGTGGTGCCGTTCATCATCTATGCCGAAGTAAAACGCCGGATGAAGCGGGTATTCCTGTCGTGTGTGGTGCTGATCCTGGCTGCTGAGATTGTCCTGTGGAGCGCTAACATTCGTTTCTGGGGGCTGATTGCAGGTGTTCAGCTCTTCTTCCTCGCCTTTAACCTGATGGAAGCACTTCTCCCCTCGCTCATCAGCAAAGAATCACCGGCGGGTTATAAAGGAACGGCGATGGGCGTTTACTCCACCAGTCAGTTCCTCGGTGTCGCCATCGGGGGGGCTCTGGGCGGTTGGGTGGTCGAAATGTTTGATGGTCAGGCGGTATTTTTGGCAGGCGCATTACTGGCTGCAATCTGGTTACTGGTGGCCAGCACGATGAAAGAGCCGCCGTATGTCAGCAGCCTGCGCGTGGAAATCCCCCCTGAGATCGCCGCAGATGACACACTAAAACAGCGACTGCAGGCAAAAGAAGGCGTGAGTGAGGTGTTAATTGTGGCAAAAGAGCATTCTGCCTATGTGAAAATCGACAGCAAAGTGACCAATCGATTTGAAATTGAGCAGGCGATAAGCCAGGCGTGAGGATTGCCGGATGGCAACTATCGCCTTATCCGGCCTACAAATAGCGTGTGCGATCGGTAGGCCTGATAAGCGTAGCGCCATCAGGCAGAACGGCTTAGTCGCGGAAGTTCTTGAACTGGAACGGCTGGCCGAGATCGCCGCCACGCACCAACGCCATGACGGATTGCAGATCGTCACGCGCTTTGCCGGTCACACGAATTTCTTCGCCCTGAATCTGCGCCTGCACCTTCAGTTTGCTGTCTTTAATCAGCTTGACGATTTTCTTCTGTACCGCGCTTTCAATACCCTGCTTCAGCTTCGCTTCCACAAACCAGGTTTTTCCGCTGTGCGTAAAGGTTTCCGGTACGTCCAGTGACGTCCCTTCAATCCCGCGCTTCAGCAGCTTGGCGCGCAAAATATCCAGCAACTGATTAACCTGGAAATCAGACTCGCTCAGCACCTTAATGGTCTTATTGGCTTCGTTCAGCTCAAAAGTGGCTTCAACGCCACGAAAATCGAAGCGTGACTCCACTTCGCGGCTCGCGTTATCGACCGCGTTACGCGCTTCCTGAAGATCAACTTCAGAGACAATATCGAAAGATGGCATCTTTTCCTCTCCCTTCGTTTTTGATGCGAAGCATAATACCTGCAAAGTTACTCAACAGACAGCGCTATACTAGGCTGTATCCCCTAATTGTACGTGCCAATGGTAGCGGCGAACAATAATGGGATGCAGACGATATGGATTAGCACCTGGTGCTGTTGCAGGTGAGGAGGATGAATGAGAATTACCGTACTGGGATGCGGAGCCTTAGGGCAGCTTTGGCTTACCGCGCTATGCAAACATGGACATGAGGTTCAAGGGTGGCTACGCGTGCCACAACCTTATTGCAGCGTGAATTTGATTGACACGGATGGGTCAGTTTTTAATGAATCCCTGACGGCAAACGATCCCGACTTTTTGGCAAAAAGCGATCTGTTATTGGTGACGCTGAAAGCCTGGCAGGTTTCTGATGCGGTAAAAAGCCTGGCAACTATTCTGCCAAAGACCACCCCAATTCTGTTGATTCACAACGGAATGGGCACCATTGATGAGCTGCAAAGCATTACGCAACCACTGTTGATAGGCACCACCACGCAGGCCGCTCGCCGTGATGGCAACGTCATAATCCATGTGGCGAAAGGAACAACGCGCATCGGCCCGGCGCGTGAACAGGATGGCGATTTCAGTTATCTGGCTGAGATCCTGCAAGAAGTGCTGCCTGACGTTGCCTGGCACGACAACATCCGCGCGGAACTGTGGCGCAAGCTGGCAGTCAATTGCGTCATTAACCCACTCACCGCGCTGTGGAACTGCCAAAACGGTGAGTTACGCCAGCATCCTGAAAAAATAGCGCAGATATGCGAGGAAGTGGCGGCGGTTATCGAACGCGAAGGCCACCATACATCCGTGGATGATTTACGCTATTATGTTGAGCAAGTAATTGACAGTACGGCAGAAAATATCTCATCCATGCTGCAGGACATTCGTGCTCTGCGCCATACGGAGATTGACTACATTACCGGTTATTTGTTGAAACGCGCGCGTGCGCACGGCATCGCCGTCCCGGAAAATGCCCACCTGTTTGAAATGGTAAAGCGAAAGGAAAGTGAATATGAGCGCTCAAGCACTGGTATGTCTCGCCCCTGGTAGTGAAGAGACCGAAGCGGTCACCACTATCGATCTGCTGGTTCGAGGCGGGATCCAGGTGACAACCGCCAGCGTAGCCAGCGATGGCGACCTGACGATTGTCTGCTCGCGCGGCGTCAAGTTGCTGGCGGATGCACCGCTGGTTGAAGTCGCCGACGGCGATTACGACATTATCGTGCTGCCCGGCGGCATTAAAGGCGCAGAATGTTTTCGCGACAGCCCGCTGCTAATTGAAACCGTTAAACAGTTTCATCGCTCCGGGCGTATTGTGGCAGCTATATGTGCCGCAGCCGCCACCGTGCTGGTTCCGCATGACATTTTCCCCATCGGCAATATGACCGGCTTCCCGGCGCTGAAAGACAAAATCCCCGCTGAACAATGGCAGGACAAACGCGTCGTATGGGACCCTCGCGTCAACCTGCTGACCAGCCAGGGGCCAGGAACATCAATTGATTTTGGCTTAAAAATCATTGATCTGCTGGTCAGTCGCGAAAAGGCTCATGAAGTGGCGTCACAACTGGTGATGCCCGCAGGCATTTATAACTACTACGAGTAACACTTAGGCCACTCCCTCTAAAAGGAACCGTTATGAAAGGATATCTGAGCGGAGTGGTTTTACTGCTCCTTTCCAGCACCACCGCCGCAACCCAGCTTGAAATTAAGAGCCTTGAGTACCGTTATCCCAATAGCACTGAAATGCAGTATCGCGTGCCATGGTTTTCCTCAACGGATAACCCGCAGGTTGCAAAACGCATTAACGATTATATTTTCGCAAGCTTCATCAATCGGTTACCAGGGAATAACCCACAGGCGACAGTGAATCAGTTTGCGAAATCAGAGATGAATTCCACCGCCAACCTTGACTACACGGTCGAATATCGCGACGCCAACGTGCTGACCCTGAATATGTTTGCCGAAGGCTGCGGAGCCTATTGCGAGTCGTATAATGTGCCGATGAGCTTCGATTTAGCCAATGGCGCGGCAATTACCCTTAACGATCTCTTTTCTCGCGCCACGATGGCCGAATTAAATACCCGCATCAGAAAAGATATCCGCAGCCAAATTGATACCTTTGTTGCCGCACAGAAATCACAAAAGTCGGAGCCAATAAAAGAGGAAGACGGTGAAGATTTGGGCTATGACGACTTCTACGCCTCATGCGCCACCTACACCGACGGGTTGTACTACATCGACAAATTCTCCCTGCAAAAAGATCATCTGGCTTTCCTGAACGGACGCTGTAGCAACCACGCCAACCGCGCGGGTGATGAACTGGGCGATTTCACAACAAAAATCCCGACCGCAGAACTGCATAATCAGTTCACGCCATACGGCCAGTATCTGACTGGCGCAAAGGGTACAACACCGGTTGAGCCCGCGCCCGGCATCGATGGCAAGGTGATGTACGGCACGCTGGGAAAAAGCCTGCGTATCGTGTTGAAGGTGGACTGTAAATACGGTGATTATTTTGAAGGGGCTTACTTCTACCAGAAATTTGGCGCACCGATTGAATTAACCGGTAAGTGCGATACCGCCAACAATCAACATTATGAACTGAAGACCTCTGACGCAGAACAGGCGCAAGAGAAGATGACGCTGGAATTGAAAGACGGTGTCTATCAGGGTATCTGGGAATCGAACGGGAAGACGCTTCCCGTGCGTTTTGAATAATATCGTGATATTGCCGGATGGCGGTGTAAACACCTTATCAGGCCTACAAAGACGTACAGTTTGTAGGCCTGATAAGCGCAGCGCCATCAGGCAGAAGTCACTACGGGCGATACACCTTCACGTTTGCAAAACCCTGCTCGCGCAGATACAGCGCCTGCAGGCGGCTCATCACACCGCGTTCACACCACAGCAGCCAGGTTTTATTCTGGTCCAAATCGCCAAAGTGGGTGCTCAGCTTGTAGAACGGCAGCGAAACCACGTCCACGCCTTCCACTTTCAGCGGCTTATCATCCTGTTCATCCACAGAGCGGATGTCCAGAATCACGTCGTTGGGGCCAAAACCGCTCACGGTTTCAACTTCCACCACGGCCTGCTCGGTCTGCTGAGCGATATCGCGGATATCGATATTATTGGCTTCTTCCACCACTTTATCGAGGATGGCAAAATCGAAGTTTTGTTCTTCGGCTTCAATCTTCGCTTTAATGGCTTTTACCGTCGGGCTTTTTGAGATCACACCGCAGTACTCCGGCATGGTTCGAGCAAAGTCTTCAGTACCAATTTCACGCGCCAGATTAATGATGTGTTCTTTATCGTGCGAGATCAGCGGACGCAGGATCAGCGTGTCGGAGACGTTGTCGATCAAACGCAGGTTAGTCAGCGTCTGGCTGGATACCTGCCCAAGCGCTTCACCGGTCACCAGCGCCTGGACGCCGTAGCGCTCGGCCACTTTAGACGCCGCGCGAACCATCATACGCTTGAGGACCACGCCCATCTGGCCATCGTCAACTTTCTCGAGGATCTCACCCACCACCGGTTCAAAGTTGATGGCGACAAAACGTACGCGATGCGAACTCCCGAAGCGGTTCCACAGGTAATGCGCCACCTGACGAACGCCGATTTCGTGCGCCGCACCACCGAGGTTAAAGAAGCAGTAGTGCACGCGACAGCCGCGACGCATCAACATATAGCTGGAAACGCCAGAGTCAAAACCGCCGGAAATCAGCGACAGTACGTCTTCCTGGGTGCCAATCGGATAGCCGCCAATACCTTCGTAGCGACCTTTCACCAGCAGCAGTCGGTCGTTTTCGATTTCAAGATTGACGGTCACATCAGGTTTGGTCAGCTTCACGCGCGCGGATTCAATATGTTGATTCAGCCCACCGCCAACATAACGTTCCACTTCAATGGAGCTAAACTCATGCTTACCACGGCGCTTCACGCGCACGCAGAAGGTTTTGCCTTCCAGTTGATCGCGGTACTGCACCAGCGCTTTCTCGAAGATATCGTGCATATCGGTAAACGGCACGTCTTCCACTTCGAGAATATGGTGGATCCCCGGAATACGGGTCAGCGCGTCACGAATATCCAGACGCTGGGTTTCATCTTTGGCGCGAACCTCAACATGGTCCCAGTGGCGGACGACAGCAAGGTCTTCATCATAGTGTTTTAAAACGTTACGGATGTTCCCTGTCAGAATTTTTATAAAGCGCAAACGCACAGATTGGCTTTTGATGGTGATTTCTGGGAACAATTTAATGATAAACTTCATGGCGGCAATGGTTCTTTGGCAAGCATCAAAGGCTTGTATTGGGGAATAATACAGCAGCCCATACCTGCGGCTGCATCCAGGCGCGGAAGTATACCACTACGCGAGCTTCCTGTGCACATTGCGCATTATTTGATAATTGCTCTAAGTCCGTTACCATGGCTTGGGCTGAAAATATTGAGAGTCAGACATTCATTATGCCGAAGAAAAATGAAGCGCCCGCCAGCTTTGAAACAGCGCTGAGCGAGCTGGAACAGATTGTTACCCGTCTGGAAAGCGGCGACCTGCCGCTGGAAGAGGCGCTGAACGAATTCGAACGTGGCGTACAGCTGGCGCGTCAGGGACAGGTTAAGTTGCAACAGGCTGAACAGCGCGTGCAAATCCTGCTGTCTGAGACGGAAGATGCCGCCCTCACGCCTTTTACACCGGATAATGAGTAAATGGATTTTACGCAGCAGCTACAGGCTTGCGTTGAGCAGGCCAACCAGGCACTGAGCCGTTTTATCGCGCCATTGCCCTTTCAGAACACTCCCGTGGTCGAGACCATGCAGTATGGCGCATTATTAGGCGGTAAACGTCTGCGCCCGTTCCTGGTATACGCAACCGGTCAGATGTTTGGCGTCAGCCTGAGTACGCTCGACGCTCCCGCCGCGGCGGTTGAGTGCATCCATGCTTATTCGCTGATGCACGATGATTTACCCGCGATGGACGACGACGATCTGCGACGCGGCCTGCCGACCTGCCACGTTAAGTTTGGCGAGGCGAATGCGATTTTAGCGGGTGATGCGCTGCAAACGCTGGCGTTTTCCATTATCAGTGACGCCCCCATGCCGGAGGTCGCCGACCGTGACCGCATCGCCATGATCTCTGAACTGGCTCAGGCCAGCGGTATTACCGGCATGTGCGGTGGTCAGGCGCTGGATCTGGCGGCTGAAGGCCTCCAGGTTGAGCTGGAGGCGCTGGAGAAAATCCATCGCCATAAAACCGGGGCCTTAATTCGCGCCGCCGTGCGTCTGGGGGCATTAAGTGCCGGAGACCAAGGCCGAAACGTCCTGCCGATACTCGACAAGTACGCCGAAAGCATCGGTCTGGCGTTCCAGGTTCAGGATGACATACTGGATGTGGTAGGCGATACTGCAACATTGGGTAAACGTCAGGGTGCCGACCAGCAGCTTGGCAAAAGTACCTATCCTGCACTTCTGGGTCTTGAGCAAGCCCGGAATAAAGCCCGGGATTTAATCGAGGATGCCCGCCAGTCGCTCAGTCTGCTGGCCGCACAGTCACTCGATACCTCGGCACTGGAAGCGCTAGCGGACTACATAATCCAGCGTGATAAATAAACCAACATATCCGATGAGCTTGCGATGAGTTTTGATATAGCCAAATACCCGACCCTGGCGCTGGTCGACTCCACCCAGGAGTTACGCCTGCTGCCAAAAGAGAGCCTGCCCAAGCTTTGCGACGAACTGCGCCGCTATTTGCTCGACAGCGTGAGCCGTTCCAGCGGGCATTTTGCCTCCGGTCTGGGCACGGTGGAGCTGACCGTCGCGCTGCACTACGTCTACAACACCCCGTTTGACCAGTTAATCTGGGATGTGGGACATCAGGCGTACCCGCACAAAATTCTGACGGGGCGCCGCGATAAAATCGGCACCATCCGCCAAAAAGGTGGCCTGCATCCGTTCCCCTGGCGTGGCGAGAGCGAGTATGACGTTTTAAGCGTCGGACACTCCTCCACCTCCATCAGCGCCGGTATTGGCATTGCAGTTGCCGCCGAGAAAGAAGGCAAAGAACGCCGTACCGTTTGCGTGATTGGCGACGGTGCCATCACTGCCGGCATGGCGTTTGAAGCCATGAACCACGCGGGCGATATTAAGCCCGACATGCTGGTTATCCTGAACGACAACGAAATGTCGATTTCAGAAAACGTCGGCGCGCTGAACAACCACCTGGCACAACTGCTCTCCGGCAAACTGTATTCCTCTTTGCGTGAAGGCGGGAAGAAAGTCTTCTCCGGCGTGCCGCCGATAAAAGAGCTGCTTAAACGTACCGAAGAACACATTAAAGGCATGGTGGTGCCGGGTACGCTGTTTGAAGAATTGGGCTTTAACTACATCGGCCCGGTAGACGGTCACGACGTGCTGGGACTGATCACCACGCTGAAGAACATGCGCGACCTGAAAGGCCCGCAGTTCCTGCACATCATGACCAAAAAAGGTCGTGGTTATGAGCCTGCAGAAAAAGACCCAATCACGTTCCATGCGGTACCCAAATTCGATCCGTCCAGCGGATGTCTGCCGAAAAGCAGCGGCGGCCTGCCGAGCTACTCCAAAATCTTCGGCGACTGGTTATGTGAAACGGCGGCCAAAGACAACAAGCTGATGGCGATCACCCCGGCCATGCGTGAAGGTTCCGGTATGGTGGAGTTTTCGCGTAAATTCCCGGACCGCTACTTCGACGTGGCGATTGCCGAGCAGCATGCGGTGACCTTTGCTGCCGGACTGGCAATTGGCGGCTATAAGCCGGTGGTCGCGATTTATTCCACCTTCCTGCAACGCGCTTACGATCAGGTGCTGCATGATGTCGCCATTCAGAAACTGCCGGTCCTGTTCGCCGTGGATCGCGCGGGGATCGTGGGCGCAGATGGACAAACCCACCAGGGCGCGTTCGATCTTTCTTTCCTGCGCTGCATCCCGGAGATGGTCATTATGACCCCGAGCGATGAAAACGAATGCCGCCAGATGCTGTTTACCGGTTATCACTACACTCACGGCCCGGCCGTGGTGCGCTACCCGCGCGGTAATGCGGTTGGTGTTGAGCTGACCCCGCTGGAAAAATTACCTATTGGTAAAGGCATCGTGAAGCGTCACGGGACAAAAGTGGCAATCCTTAACTTCGGCACCCTGATGCCAGAAGCCGCTCAGGTTGCGGAATCGCTGAACGCCACGTTGGTCGATATGCGCTTTGTCAAACCACTGGACGAAACGTTGATTCTGGAGATGGCGGCCCGTCACGAGGTGCTGGTTACGCTGGAAGAAAACGCCATTATGGGCGGCGCGGGCAGCGGTGTAAACGAAGTGCTGATGGCGCATCGTAAGCCGGTTCCGGTGCTTAACATTGGTCTGCCTGACTTCTTCATCCCACAGGGGACACAGGACGAAGCGCGCGCCGATCTCGGTCTTGATGCCGCCGGCATTGAGGCCAAAATCAAGGCCTGGCTGGCATAATCCCCTCCCCGCTCCTGCTATGCTTAATGATTAACACGCTAAGCAGGAGCGGAATATGCAATACAACCTCTTAGGAAAAACTGACCTTCGGGTTTCTCGCCTTTGTCTGGGCTGCATGACGTTTGGCGAACCCAATCGCGGCAACCACGCCTGGACGCTGCCGGAAGAAAGCAGTCGCCCAATTATCAAACATGCTCTTGAAGGCGGTATTAACTTTTTTGATACTGCCAATAGTTACTCCGCTGGCAGCAGCGAAGAAATTGTCGGTCGCGCCCTGCGTGACTTCGCCCGCCGCGACGAGGTGGTGGTCGCCACAAAAGTATTTCACCCGGTAGATGATTTAGCGGAAGGGTTATCCCGGGCGCAAATCCTGCGTTCTATCGACGACAGCCTGACTCGCCTTGGCATGGACTATGTCGATATCCTGCAAATTCACCGCTGGGATTACAACACCCCTATCGAAGAAACCCTGGAAGCGCTCAACGACGTGGTGAAGTCCGGCAAAGCACGCTATATCGGCGCCTCTTCGATGCACGCCTCCCAGTTTGCGCAGGCGCTGGCCTTGCAGAAACAACACGGCTGGGCACAGTTTGTCAGCATGCAGGATCACTACAACCTTATCTACCGTGAAGAAGAACGCGACATGCTGCCGCTGTGCTACCAGGAAGGTGTGGCGGTGATCCCGTGGAGCCCACTGGCACGGGGACGTCTGACGCGCCCCTGGGGAGAAACGACCGCGCGTGTCGTGTCGGATGAAGTCGGCAAAAATCTGTACCGCGAGAGTGATGAAAACGACGCGAGAATAGCGGAACGGTTAACCGGGGTGAGTGAGGAAATCGGCGCTTCGCGCGCGCAGGTAGCGCTGGCGTGGCTGTTGAGCAAACCGGGCGTCGCTGCGCCCATAATTGGCGCCTCGCGCGAAGAACAGCTGGATGAGTTGCTCAACGCGGTCGATTTAACGCTAAAACCGGAACAGATTGCCGAACTTGAAATGCCGTACAAACAGCATCCGGTGGTGGGATTTAAATAATCTGGTATTGCCCGATGGCGCTGTGCTTATCGGGCCTACAACATAACCCTGGTAAGGGTTAAATAATGCTAAGCGGCCAGTGATGCCCGATAAAATAGAGGATCCCTGCGGAAAGTATCCCCGCCACAATATCGTCGATCATAATCCCCGTACCGCCATGCACGTTACGATCGAACCAGCGGATCGGCCAGGGCTTCCACATATCCAGAATGCGGAAAATCACAAATCCGGCGGCGACCCACTGCCAGTCGAGTGTCGGCAGAGCCATCAGGGTTATCCACATCCCGACAAACTCATCCCAGACGATACTACCGTGATCGTGTACACCCATATCTTTCGCCGTTTGATGGCACAGATAGACACCGATACAAATAGCCAGCATGACGACCAGTGAATACAGCTGCCACGGCAGAAACGTCATCAAATACCAAAATGGGATCGCCGCCAGCGATCCCATGGTACCGGGTATAATTGGACTTAATCCGCTGCCGAATCCGGTGGCCAACAGGTGCCACGGATTACGCATACTCAAGCGGCTTTTTGCGACATCTTTTTTAAGGCGCAGCAAAATGGTCATATCCTTTCCAGTCAAACGTGACAGGCTTACCGTCACGCGTAAAGTGCATCCCTTCCACGTCCGCACTCATCTGCCCAATGCAGGTAAATGATACGCCAAGATGCCCCAGCGCGACGTCCAGTGCACCACGGTTTATTTCCGGTACGGTAAAGCATAACTCATAATCTTCACCACCTGAGAGCGCCCAGCGCAGCGCCTGCTCCGGCTCAACGTGCTGAGATAATGCCGTGGAATACGGTAACGCATCGACATTAACGCGCGCGCCGCAACCGCTGGCATTAACGATATGCCCGAGATCGGAAATCAGACCGTCGGAAAGATCGATAGCCGCACTGGCCAGGTCGCGCAGGGCCTGCCCCTGTAAAATTCTCGGCGTGGGACGCAGGTGACGTTTAAGCAGATACTCCGCGTCTTTGGCATCTGTTACCTGCAATCGGTTTTGCAGAATAGCCAAACCGGCAGCGCTGTCGCCCGGCGTACCGGTAACGTAAATCCAGTCACCCGGCTTCGCACCCGAGCGTTTTAAGGCTCGCCCGACCGGGACGTAGCCATGGATACCCAACGTCATCGACAGTGGCCCACGCGTGGTATCACCGCCAATCAGCTGCATATCATAGTAATTAAGGAGTTCAAACAGGCTGTCACTGAAGGCTTCGAGCCAGGATTCATCAACGTCAGGTAACGTGAGCGCCAGCGTCAGCCATGCCGGGTCAGCTCCCATCGCCGCCAGATCGCTTAAATTAACCGCCAGCGCTTTCCAGGCCAGGTCCGTTGGATCAATATCGGGAAGGAAGTGATTGCCTGCCACCAGCGTGTCGGTGCTGATCGCCAGCGTTTGTTTTTCAGGGATGTTCAGGAGTGCACAATCGTCACCAATGCCGGTTTCGACGTCAAGACGAGAGCTTCTAACACGGTCAAAATAACGGGCAATCAGGGAGAATTCGCCACATGCCATACGTTATGCCTCAGCAGGAAAAAAGAAAAGGCCGGCGACAGCGGAAATAGATTCCACCATCCTGCCGGCCTGGCGATCACTTTTTGTTGGGGCGAATCGCAGGTGCTGCTTTATCCAGTACGCCGTTGACGAACTTGTGGCTATCTTCGGCACCGAAGGTTTTCGCCAGTTCAATCGCTTCGTTGATGGCCACTTTATACGGCACATCACTACGTTTAGACAGTTCAAACAGTGCAATACGCAGTACGGCTTTCTCTACCTGACCCAGCTCTTCCAGCAGACGAGACAGGTAAGGCTTCATCAGGCCATCCAGGTACGCGCTGTTAGTCGCCACCCCGGACAGCAGTTCACGAAAATACAGGACGTCGACATCTTTCACGTCCTGTTCCGCCAGGAACTGGTATTCAACATCAGAGATGTCGTTCTGGGACAACTGCCAGGAGTAGAGCGCCTGGACGGCACACTCACGGGCGCGGCGACGAGCAGCAGGTTTCACGGATTTCCCCTTACAAAAATCAGGCCTTAATGGCTTTCAATACATTAATCATTTCAAGCGCGGTCAGTGCAGCTTCTGCGCCTTTATTACCGGCTTTCGTGCCAGCACGTTCGATGGCTTGTTCAATACTTTCGGTGGTCAGAACACCGAAGGCTACCGGAATACCGCTGTCCTGAGCGACGTGCGCCAGGCCATTGCTTGCACCGCCAGCCACATATTCGAAGTGTGCGGTACCGCCACGGATAACTGTACCCAGCGCAATCACCGCGTCATATTTACCGGTTTTCGCCAGTGCATCAGCTGCCAGCGGCAGCTCATACGCGCCTGGAACCCAAACGACGGTAATCTTTTCATCTTTAACCTGGCCAATACGCTTCAGGGCGTCGATAGCACCTTCCAGCAGGCTGTCATTGATAAAGTTGTTGAAACGCGCAATGGTAATGGCGACGCGAGCGTCCGGAGTAGCAACGTTAGCTTCAATAATGTTCATATTCTTCCTTCGGATTCACTAGACCCCGCAGGGGGGCGGATTTTATCATAATAATCTGTGCGCTGCTTCCCTTTCGAACCGGGAGATCATGCGCTCACTAAATGCAGGCAAACGTCCGGACCTACATGGCGTATCTCGTTGAATTTGAAATGGGGGGCATCGGCCAGTTTCTCAAGGCCTGGCAGCACACATAATCCTCGCGCGTCACTGCCTAACAGTTTAGGCGCAACATAGACGATTAGCTCATCCACCACCCCGGCCTGCAATAATGCGCCTGCAAGCGTTGGGCCAGCCTCAACCCAAATGCTGTTAATTTGCTGCTTGCCCAGTTGCATCATCAACACCACCAGATCCAGATTCCCGTTATGCTCCGGCACATTCAGCGTGCGAACACTCTCCGGCCAGATACGCGAATCGTCGCTGCTGCGCGCAATCCAGGTTTCTCCCGGCTGCTGCACAATACGATGTTCAGGTGTGACCTGGTTTTGACGATCGAGAACAATGCGGATTGGCTGACGCAGGTTTTCCTGCGGATACAGCGCCTGGGTCGATTCATCAAGCTCCGACCAACGGACGGTAAGCTGGGGGTCGTCAGCCAGCACCGTGGCGCTGCTGGTTAAAATAGCATGGCTTTGCGCACGCAGGCGCTGAACGTCGCGACGTGCCTGTGGTGAGGTTATCCACTGGCTTTCGCCGCTGGCCATCGCCGTACGGCCGTCAAGCGATGCGCCGAGCTTAAGCTGAACATACGGAAATCCGGTGCGCATCCGCTTGAGAAAACCTTTATTCAGCTGTTCGACGTCGTTCATCATCATGCCGTGGCTGACATCAATACCGGCCTGCTGCAAGCGGTAAAGTCCACGCCCCGCCACCTGCGGGTTAGGATCCTGCATCGCGGCAACAACACGCGTCACGCCCGCAGCAATCAGCGCATCGCAGCACGGCGGCGTACGCCCGTGATGACTGCACGGTTCGAGCGTGACGTAGGCGGTTGCCCCCTGCGCTTTAACACCGGCCATACGCAGCGCATGGACCTCGGCATGGGGTTCGCCCGCGCGGTGATGATATCCTTCACCGACGATTTCCCCGTCTTTAACAATGACACAGCCCACGTTGGGATTAGGGTGGGTCGTGAAACGTCCACGCGCGGCCAGCTTCAGCGCTCGCGCCATGTACAACTCATCCTGCATGGCTTAATCCTGTAGGCGAGCAATCTCTTCGCCAAATTCTTTGATATCTTCAAAGCTCCGGTAAACCGAAGCAAAACGGATGTAGGCCACTTTATCGAGCTTTTTCAGTTGCTCCATCACCAGATTACCGATCATTTTACTCGGCACCTCGCGCTCGCCCGTCCCACGCAGCTGTGATTTTATATGGTTTAACGCCATTTCGACGTCATCTGCGCTGACCGGCCGTTTCTCAAGCGCTCTCAGCATGCCGCTGCGCAGCTTCTCTTCATTAAAAGGCTCGCGCACGTCGTTGCTTTTTACAACGCGTGGCATAACCAGTTCTGCCACTTCAAAAGTGGTAAAACGTTCGTTACAGACCAGACACTGCCGACGGCGGCGTACTGAAGAGCCCTCGCCGACAAGACGAGAGTCAATTACCTTTGTGTCTACGGCGAAACAGAATGGGCAATGCATACGGCGTCCTGTACCTCAGTGGTTCATAGAGATCTATTTTACCCTGAACTGGCGCGACAACAAAGGCAGAGCGCTTTTGAGACAAAGGATCGATGCCTTCGTTCTCTGAGCACACTACCATTATGCTATCGCGACAATGTAGGAAGTAATCATAATGACAAGACGTTACCTAAGAATTCTCCTGGTGGGAAGCCTCTTTAGTCTTAATGCCTGCGCACAGCAAGCTGAAGTACGACAGATGCATCAAAGCGTAAGTACCTTGAGCAAAGAGATGACCCAGCTCAATCAGGAAACGGTAAAAATAACGCAACAAAATATGTTGAATGCGAAATCCACCCGCGGCGTCTATTTATTACCGGGTTCGAAAACCCCCGCCCGCCTGAACAGCCAGATTGGTACGCTCCGCATGTCACTGGTCAATATTGCACCGAATGCGGACGGTACGCGCCTGACGCTGCGCATTCAGGGAGAATCCAACACACCGTTACCGGCATTTAGCGCCACCGTAGAGTACGGGCAAATCCAGGGCACCACGGACAACTATCAGGAAGTGAACGTTAAGAATGAATTGATCAACGCTCCGGCAAGCCTTCTTGCCCCCAGTGACGTAGACATTCCGCTGCAGCTCAATGGCCTGTCACTTGACCAACTCGGCTTTGTACGCATCCATGACATCCAGCCTGTGACCCAATAAACTTTTTTGCGGAGCGTTTTGTGCGTTCCGCAACACCCATCCCCGTCATTTTGTTACTCCGCTGACATCACCGATATTTTTAGTAAAACTTGGCAACATTCATGGGAGTCAGTACAATTCGCCGCCTAAAGTACGCAAACGTGAACGCAATCGATTACGTAAATGATAGAACTGTGAAACAAGACATATTTTTGTGAACAATGATTTTTATAATAGGCTCCGAAGAATTACGAAATATTTAGAAACGCAAATTGCGCCTTTTTCACTCCCGAAAGGGATTTCAAACAGTGGCATACATATGAAAAAAACATTACTTGCAGCCGGTGCAGTGCTGGCGCTCTCCTCGTCTTTCACTGCTAATGCAGCAGAAAACAACAAACCGGAATACCTGTCCGACTGGTGGCACCAGAGCGTTAACGTTGTCGGCAGCTACCACACCCGTTTCGGACCGCAGATCCGTAACGATACCTACCTGGAATATGAAGCTTTCGCTAAAAAAGACTGGTTTGACTTCTATGGTTACATGGATGCGCCGGTATTCTTCGGTGGTAACACCGATGCGAAGGGTATCTGGAACCACGGCTCCCCGCTGTTTATGGAAATCGAACCACGTTTCTCCATCGACAAATTGACCGGTGCCGATCTGAGCTTTGGTCCGTTCAAAGAGTGGTATTTCGCGAACAACTATATCTACGATATGGGTCGTAACAAAGATGGTCGCCAGAGCACCTGGTATATGGGTCTGGGTACTGATATCGACACCGGCCTGCCGATGAGCCTGTCCATGAACGTGTACGCCAAGTACCAGTGGCAGAACTACGGTGCCGCGAACGAAAACGAATGGGATGGCTACCGTTTCAAAGTGAAATACTTTGTCCCGATTACCGAACTGTGGGGCGGTAACCTGAGCTATATCGGCTTCACCAACTTTGACTGGGGCTCCGATCTCGGTGACAAAGACTTCACCGATGTAAATGGCAAGAAAGCACGTACCAACGATTCGATCGCCTCCAGCCACATTCTGGCGCTGAACTACGATCATTGGCACTATTCTGTTGTTGCCCGTTACTGGCACAACGGCGGCCAGTGGAAAGATAACGCGGACGTGGACTTTATGAACGAAAACGTCCGTTCTACCGGTTGGGGTGGTTACTTTGTTGTAGGTTACAACTTCTAAATTGAGGTTGGTTGTCGCCGGATGGCGCTATGCTTATCCGGCCCAGGTGTACAAAAGCCAGCTTAATTGCTGGTTTTTTTTGTCTAAAGAAAGCCCATAGACAATTTGTAGGCTTTCTTCAGGCAAAAAAAATCCCGACCTTGCGATCGGGATTCTAATGTAACGCCCTGCGTCGGTTAAGGCAGAATAGACGGCTGATCCGCCCCTTCTTTCTCAACTTTCTGCTGCAGCATGTGCTCACGCTTCATACCCAGCTTCAGCGCCAGTGCCGATGCCACGTAGATAGACGACGCGGTACCGATGGACACACCGATAAGCATAGTCAGCGAGAAGCCTTCCAGTACCGGACCACCAAAGAGGTACAGCATCAGAATAACCACCAACGTTGTACCGGAAGTAATCAACGTACGGTGCAGCGTCTGGGTCAACGACACGTTAAAGATTTCATAAGGCGTCCCGCGACGGATTTTGCGGAAGTTCTCACGAATACGGTCAGAAACCACGATGCTGTCGTTCAGCGAGTAACCGATAACCGACATCAACGATGCGACGATAGTCAGGTCAATCTCGATATGGAACAACGACAGGATCCCAAGCGTGATGATCACGTCGTGCGCCAGCGAGATAACCACGCCCGCCGCCAGTCGCCACTCAAAGCGGAAACCGACGTACACGAGGATGGAGATCAGCGCCACGATCAGCGCCATCGCACCGTTTTGTGCCAGATCGGCACCGACGCTAGGCCCGACGAATTCGATACGCTTCACCGCTGCATGCTGGTTGGTGGCTTCGTTAATGACGCTCAGCACCTTGCTACCCAGCACTTGCCCACCGTTTTCACCTTCGGTTGGCGGCATACGTACCATAATGTCGTGGCTGCTACCGAAGTTCTGCAGCAGCGGCTCAACGAAGCCCGCTTTCTCCAGCGCATCGCGCATCACGTCCATTTCCGCCGGTTTTTCCAGCGTGATTTCAATTACCGTACCACCGGTGAAATCGAGCCCCCAGTTAAACCCACGTACGCCCATCACCACGATGGCCGCAATCAGCAGGAAACCAGAGATGCCGAAAGCCCAGTAGTCCCAGCGCATAAAGTCGATGACTTTACGGCCGTGGTTCAATTGTTCAACAGTATATTCCTGTGCCACTTCGCACTCCTCAGATTGACAGCTTTTTGACGCGCTTGCCGCCATACAACAGGTTTACGATGGCACGTGTCCCGACGATCGCGGTAAACATCGACGTCGCCACACCAATACCGGTAGTAATCGCGAACCCTTTAATTGCCCCGGTACCGACTGCATACAGGATCAGAACTTTAATCAGCGTCGTGATGTTCGCATCGAAGATGGAACTGAATGCGCCCGCATAACCTTCGTTGATCGCCTGCTGAATCGAACGTCCGTTACTCAACTCTTCTTTGATACGTTCGTTGATCAGTACGTTCGCATCGACCGCTACGGCAAGGGTTAAGACGATCCCCGCGATACCCGGCATACTTAGCGTAGCGCCCGGCAGCAGCGACATGATACCGACAATCAGTACCAGGTTCGCAATCAGCGCGCTGGTCGCAATCAGACCAAACTTCTTGTAGAAGAAGATCATAAACAGAATAGAAACAGCCAGACCAGCCAGACACGCTTCCAGACCCTGCTTGATGTTCTGCATACCCAGAGTCGGGCCGATGGTGCGTTCTTCAACAATCTGAATCGGCGCAATCAACGCACCGGCACGTAGCAGCAGTGAAAGCTGACGCGCTTCATTCGGGTTGTTGATACCGGTGATACGGAAGCTGTTGCCCAAGCGAGACTGGATGTTGGCGATGTTAATCACCTCTTCCTGTTTCACCAGCACTGAACGGCCATTCGCATCTTTTTTACCGCTGTCTTTGTACTCCACGAACAGGGTCGCCATCGGCTTACCGATGTTATCCTTGGTGAAGTTAGACATGATGTTACCACCCGCGCTATCCAGCGAGATGTTAACCTGCGGCTGATTGTATTCGTCCTGGCTGGAAGTGGAATCGGTGATATGGTCACCGGTCAGGATCACGCGTTTATACAGCACAACCGGCTGTCCTTCACGAGACTGTTTCACTTCCGAGTCACCCGGTACGCGCCCGGATGCCGCCGCAGACTGGTCCACGTTGGTGTTTACCAGACGGAACTCCAGCGTCGCCGTTGCGCCCAGAATCTCTTTCGCACGCGCGGTGTCCTGAATACCCGGCAGTTCGACCACGATGCGGTCGGCGCCCTGGCGTTGAACAACCGGCTCAGCGACACCCAGCTGGTTAACACGATTACGCAGAATATTGATGTTCTGCTGTACCGCGTACTCACGGGCTTCACTCAAACGTGCATCGGTCATCACTGCACGCAGCGCATTGCTGCCCTGGCTGGAAATAACCAGATCCTGATGACGCTTGCTCAGATAAGAGATCGCGTCGTCACGCGCCTTGCCATCACGGAAGGTGATGCTCAGACCGTAGTTATCTTCTTTACGAACGGTAGTATAAGGAATGCCTTTTTCACGCAGATCGCTGCGCAGGCTATCGATATTTTGTTCCTGCAGTTTACCCAGCGCGGTGTCCATATCCACTTCCATCAGGAAGTGAACGCCACCACGCAGATCAAGACCGAGTTTCATCGGTTCCGCGTGAATAGCAGCCAGCCAGCGAGGGGTTGCCGGAGCAAGGTTAAGCGCCACGACGTATTGATCACCCAGCACGCCCAGCAGCACTTCACGTGCGCGCAATTGGGTATCGGTGGAGTCGAAGCGCGCAAGAATAGCGCCCTCTTCCAGAGCCACAGACTTAGGTGTGATTTTTTCTTCTTGTAACGTTTTCTGGACCTGGATCAGCGTTTGCTCACTGGCGGCGGCACCGCGCACGCCAGTGATTTGAACAGCCGGATCCTCACCATACAGGTTGGGAAGTGCGTAAAGCAGGCCGACGATAATCACGACGACCAGCATGATGTACTTCCACAAAGGATAACGGTTTAACACGGCAGTTCCCTTTGGGAAAACGGAATATTACAGCGCCTTCATGGTGCCTTTCGGCAGAACGGCAGCTACGAAGTCACGTTTGATAACCACTTCAGTGGTGTCGTTCAGTGCGATAGAGATGTAGCCAGTTTCCGCTACTTTGGTCACACGACCGACCAGGCCACCGTTCGTCAGGACTTCATCACCTTTGGCAATGGAGCTCATCAGATTTTTATGCTCTTTGGTACGCTTTTGCTGTGGACGCAGGATCATGAAGTAGAAAATCAGACCAAACACCACCAGCATCAGAATCAGAGACATCGGGCTGCCCTGCGCCGGAGCACCTGTTGCCGCTACCGCATCAGAAATAAAAAAGCTCATTCAAATTCCCTCATTATTAAAATTAATCAACGTTCACAGGTGGAACAGGTCGACCCTGACGTTGGTAAAAATCGGTTACGAAGCTCTCTAATTTACCCTCTTCAATAGCCTTGCGTAAACCCGCCATCAAGCGCTGGTAGTAGCGAAGGTTATGAATGGTATTGAGTCGCGCGCCCAATATTTCGTTGCAACGGTCAAGATGATGCAAGTAAGCGCGTGAATAATTGCGACAGGTGTAACAATCGCACTCAGCGTCGAGTGGACTGGTGTCGCTTTTATGTTTCGCGTTACGAATTTTTACCACGCCGTCAGTCACAAACAAATGGCCATTACGGGCATTTCGCGTTGGCATCACACAGTCAAACATATCGATACCACGACGCACGCCTTCAACCAGATCTTCTGGTTTGCCGACGCCCATCAAGTAACGAGGTTTATCTGCCGGAATTTGTGGGCAAACATGTTCCAGAATACGGTGCATGTCTTCTTTCGGTTCACCCACAGCCAAACCGCCGACAGCGTAGCCATCAAAGCCTATATCTACCAGACCTTTAACAGAGATATCACGTAAATCTTCGTAAACGCTGCCCTGAATGATGCCAAAAAGCGCATTTTTGTTGCCGAGGCTATCAAAACGGTCACGGCTACGCTGTGCCCAACGCAATGACATCTCCATCGAGCGTTTAGCATAGTCCCAGTCAGCCGGGTACGGTGTACATTCGTCGAAAATCATCACGATATCGGAACCGAGATCGTATTGAATCTCCATCGATTTCTCAGGATCGAGGAAAATCGGATCGCCGTTGATCGGGTTGCGGAAATGTACACCCTGCTCGGTAATCTTACGGATATCGCCCAGGCTGAATACCTGGAAACCGCCGGAATCGGTAAGGATCGGTCCTTTCCACTGCATGAAGTCATGCAAATCGCCATGCAGCTTCATGATTTCCTGTCCTGGGCGCAGCCACAGGTGGAACGTGTTGCCGAGAATAATTTGTGCGCCGGTCGCTTCAACTTCTTCCGGCGTCATACCTTTCACCGTACCGTAGGTACCGACAGGCATAAAAGCAGGCGTTTCCACTACGCCACGATCAAAAACAAGGCGTCCGCGGCGAGCGCGACCGTCTGTGGTATCCAGTTCAAATTTCATCTTAACTCCTGCGTCAGAAAAACAGTCCGACGTAAAATACTCATGCCGGGAACTTACTCCCCGACACGCTCAGAAATAGCCTGCGGATTGTACGTGATAAACATCGCATCACCGTAACTAAAAAAGCGATATTCCGCTTTAACCGCTTCATGATAGGCGTTCATGGTGTTTTTATAACCTGCAAACGCCGAAACCAACATAATCAATGTCGATTCAGGGAGATGGAAGTTGGTTACCAGCGCATCGATGACGTTGTACTGATAGCCCGGGTAGATAAAGATTTGCGTATCCCCGAAGAACGGTTCAATCAGATCATTTTTCGCCGCCTGAGCCGCGCTTTCCAGCGAACGAACTGAGGTCGTCCCTACCGCGATCACGCGATTACCGCGCGCTTTCGCCGCCAGTACCGCGTCGACCACGTCCTGCGGAACTTCCGCATATTCGGAATGCATGATGTGATCTTCAATGGTGTCTACGCGCACCGGCTGGAACGTCCCCGCCCCAACGTGCAGCGTCACAAACGCCATCTCAATGCCCTTTTCACGCAGTTTTGCCAGTAACGGATCGTCAAAGTGCAGACCCGCTG
Source organism: Citrobacter freundii (assembly GCF_029717145.1). Lineage (NCBI taxonomy): Bacteria > Pseudomonadati > Pseudomonadota > Gammaproteobacteria > Enterobacterales > Enterobacteriaceae > Citrobacter > Citrobacter freundii. The sequence continues at coordinate 3,596,002 of NZ_CP099222.1, forward strand.
TCGGTGCCGCCACGGCGCCAGGTTTTTCGCTGTATACGGTCTGGTACAGTTCACGGTCGGCGTCTTCATCCGGGCGGTCGATATACGGCGGCAGCGGCATATGGCCGATGGCGTTGAGGATATCCAGTACGCTGCGTTCGTCGTCAAACGCCACTTCAAACAGCGCATCATGGCGCGCAACCATCGTCGCTTTAATGCTTTCATCATCGCCCAGCAACAGCTCAGCACCCGGCTTCGGCGCTTTGGATGCGCGAATATGAGCCAGAATACGTTTGTCATCGAGCATGCGCTCAACCAGCACTTCAATCTTGCCGCCGCTGGCTTTACGCCCAAACAGGCGGGCCGGGATCACGCGGGTATTGTTAAAGACCAGAAGATCTCCGGGGTTGAGCTTGTCGAGCAAATCGGTGAAAGTACCGTGCGTCAGCGCGCCCGTTGGCCCATCCAGTGACAGCAAACGGCAGCTACTGCGCTCTGCTTGCGGATAGTGGGCAATCAGGGATTCAGGAAGTTCAAAGGTGAAATCGGTAACGCGCATGACACTGACTCAGACTAAAATAAGAGGCGGGTAGTCTAGTGCCGGGGCGCTTTCCCTGCAACCTTTACCCCGCTTTTGGACAGATAATCGATAATGAATTTTCTTGCACATTTACATCTGGCGCATTTAGCCGACAGTTCACTCTCCGGCAACCTGCTGGCGGATTTTGTTCGCGGAAACCCGGCATCCAGTTTTGCGCCTGAGGTGGTGGACGGCATTTTCATGCATCGTCGAATCGACGTCATGACCGACAACCTGCCGGAAGTCCGTGAAGCTAAAGAGTGGTTTCGCAGCGAAACGCGCCGCGTCGCGCCGATTACGCTCGACGTGATGTGGGATCACTTTTTATCGCGCCACTGGGCAGAAATCTCGCCCGACTTCCCATTAGCAGCCTTTGTCCGCTACGCCCATACTCAGGTTGCCACAATCTTGCCTGAATCGCCGCCGCGCTTTGTCAATCTGAACAATTACATGTGGTCAGAGAAATGGCTGGAGCGCTATCAGGATATGGATTTTATCCAGGATGTGCTCAATGGCATGGCCAGCCGCCGCCCGCGTCTCGATGCCCTGCGCGACTCGTGGTATGACCTGGACAGACATTACGACGCGCTGGAAGAACGCTTCTGGCGTTTTTATCCGCAGATGATGGAACAGGCCCGCCGTAAAGCACTTTGATCGCCCGACAGCACTGGGCCGAATAAGGTGACGCCACCATCCGGCAAAACATTGATAGCCAAAACCTGTCTCATTGATTGTCAGCGCCTCTTTGTCTTATTCCCGAACACTCTCTATACTGGCCCGCGTTGCGTTCCAAAAAACCCTTAACTTTGCAGGAGAATTATATGGTACTGGTAACTCGTCAGGCTCCGGATTTCACAGCAGCTGCGGTACTGGGTAGCGGTGAGATTGTTGATAACTTCAACTTCAAACAGCATACCAACGGTAAAACCACCGTTCTGTTCTTCTGGCCGATGGACTTCACCTTCGTTTGCCCGTCTGAACTGATCGCGTTCGACAAACGTTACGAAGAATTCCAGAAGCGCGGCGTTGAAGTGGTTGGCGTTTCTTTTGACTCTGAATTTGTCCATAACGCATGGCGTAACACCCCTGTCGACAAAGGCGGCATCGGTGCAGTGAAATACGCAATGGTTGCTGACATCAAGCGCGAAATCCAGAAAGCTTACGGCATCGAGCACCCGGAAGCGGGCGTTGCTCTGCGCGGTTCTTTCCTGATCGACGCGAACGGCGTTGTTCGCCACCAGGTGGTTAACGATCTGCCGCTGGGTCGTAACATCGACGAAATGCTGCGTATGGTTGACGCGCTGCAGTTCCACGAAGAGCACGGTGACGTTTGCCCTGCACAGTGGGAAAAAGGTAAAGAAGGTATGAACGCGTCTCCGGACGGCGTGGCAAAATACCTGACCGAAAACGTCTCCAGCCTGTAATTGGCATGAATTGAACAAGGCCCGCAAATGCGGGTCTTTTTTTATCTCAATGACCCGACCACACCGACGCTGAGATTGCAGGCAACGTCAGTACATCGCCCATAGTCTGGCCTTTGCCCTCTTCGTGCCGCCACTGCGCGACATTGAGCAACGGCGACGACGGCAGCACCACTTCACAGGCGTGTCCCCGGTTAATCGCCACCAGTACGCGCTGCTGGTTAAGTACCCGGACAAATACCACCACGTTATCTTCGGCGTAAATTACCTGACAGCCGCCGTGGCGTAGCGCCTTGCTACGATGACGTAATTTCGCCAACCGCTGGTACAGCGCCAACAGTTCGCCGTCCTGTTGATCCTTCTGCCACGGGAACGGTTTACGACAGAACGGATCGTTATTTCCATCCAGCCCCACTTCATCACCGTAGTAAATACACGGCACGCCAGGCCACGTAAACAGCCACACCACCGCCAGTGGCAGGCGCGCAACATCTTTGCCCAGTAAAGATTTAAAACGAGCGGTATCGTGGCTGTCGAGCTGGTTGAACATACGCAACTGCTGCTGATGCGATAATCCCGCACGGTAGTTATCCATCCACGCCATGCACGTTTGAGCATCAATAGACTGCGGATCGTAAGAGATGTCGGTGTTGGCGAGAAATCCCCAGAGCGGGAAGGTAAAACCACGGTAGTTCATGGCGGCATCTTCGGCATCGGCCTGCAGCCACTGGCGCGCATCGCCAAAGTGTTCACCGACCACATAGGCTTCTGGCTGCGTTTCTTTCGCCGCCTGGGTGATCCCGGCCACATGCTGCAGGTTATTGCGCGCTCCACCGGCTTCACCCAGCATGTGCACAACATCAAGCCGCCAGCCGTCCATGCTCCACGGCGCTTTTAACCAGTGACGAACAATGCTGTCCTCGCCGCGATAAATTTCGTTCACCAGGCTTTCCGAGGCAAAATCCAGCTTCGGCAGGCTGGCGTAACCCAGCCAGTCCAATGCGACGCCGTCGTCAGAGAAATGGTACCAGTCGCGCCAGGGCGAGTCCGGGTTATGGCACGCCCCGTCTGTTCCCTGATGATGCCTGTCGAACCAGGCGTGCGAATCACCACTGTGATTGAATACGCCGTCCAACACCAGGCGCATTCCCTGTTGCTGCGTGTTATGCCGCAGGCGTAATAGCGCCCTGTCGCCACCAAACCGGGGGTCAACATGGCGATAATCTTCGGTATCGTATTTATGCACGCTCGGTGCGGTAAACACCGGGTTCAGATACAGTGCTGTTACCCCTAAGCTTTTCAGGTACGGCAGCTTCTCGCTGATCCCGTCCAAATCACCACCATAGAACGTCGAGCCTCCGGCCTGTGCGTTCAGCGGTTCATCCCAGTCACGCTGCACAATATCGTGCCCGGCCGCGTGGTGGTAATAGACGTTATCCTGTTCTGTATCGCGCGACTGACCGCGGGCAAAGCGGTCCGGGAAAATCTGATAGAAAACCTGGTCGGCCACCCATTGCGGACCATTGTCTGGCACATCCACAGCAAACTGTTCCAGCCGCGCGGGCGGAAATCGGCTGAACCCTTGCGGGGTAAACCACAGCTGGCGATCGAGCCACAGCAGCTTAAAGCTATAGCGTCGACGAGGCTGGCCGCAGGAGGGATCGATTGCCGCGCGCCACGCGGTCACGCCAGGCTGCGGCTGGCTGCGCTGCTTATGCATGCTGAGCGAGATCTCTTCGTTATCATTTTCTGCGCGTAACGTGACCCGCTGGGGTTGATTGTCCCCTGCCAGCCAGAGCGTAATCGTCAGTTTATCGTTGTTTTGCTTAACAAATGGGGCAACCGGAAGGTGCCAGGCGTTCAACATCACGTATCCCCTTTGATGAAAATGAAGTCACCTTGCCATAGGAAAGTTAAGGATCACTCATCATCTTAACGTTTATTGGGGGAGGAGTTCGGGGGAGGAGAAAATGCCGGGAGGCGCAAGCCTTACCCGGCAAAAAAATTACTGTGCTTCAGCCGGTTGACGCTCACGGCGGCGTTTGAACACCCACCCCACCAGCAGCAGGGCAATCCACGCAAAACCAACGTACAGTGAAATACGGGTATCCGGATGGTAGCCAATAAGCCCGATAATAAAGACCAGGAAAATCAGGCCAATCACCGTCGTGACCACACCGCCCGGTACTTTAAACGTCAGTGCTTTGACCTCTTCCGGCGGCAGGCGACGGCGGAAGGCAATCTGCGACAGCAGGATCATGATCCACACCCACACCGTGGCAAACGTCGCCAGCGAAGCGATCACCAGGAAGATGTTCTCCGGCATGATGTAGTTGAGATACACCGCAAACAGCAGGGCAATGGTCATCACCATCACCGTCACCCACGGCACGCCGCGACGCGAGGTTTTGGCGAACATTTTCGGTGCACTTCCCTGCTCCGCCATACCGTGCAGCATACGGCCCACGCCAAAGACATCAGAGTTGATCGCCGACAGCGAGGCGGTCAGCACCACAAAGTTAAGGATACCTGCCGCAAAGGTAATGCCCATATGCTGGAACGTCAGAACAAAAGGACTCCCGTCGGTGCCCACCTGATTCCATGGGTAAATAGACATAATGACGAACAGCGTGCCCACGTAAAACACGAGGATTCGCATCGGCACGGAGTTAATTGCACGCGGGATCGACTCCTGCGGGTTCTTCGCTTCACCGGCAGTAATGCCGATGATTTCAATGCCACCATAGGCAAACATCACCATTTGCAGCGACATAATCATGCCCAACCAGCCGTTACTGAAGAACCCACCGTTGCTCCACAGGTTATGGATGCCGGTTGGTTGCCCACCGTTACCGATCCCCCAAATGATGATGCCAAAACCGGCGACAATCATAATGATGATGGTGGCGACCTTAAAGAATGAGAACCAGAACTCTAGTTCGCCAAACACCTTCACACTCATCAGGTTGATGGCGCAGATAATCAGCACTACGCTCAGAACCCAAATCCAGTGCGGCACCGCCGGGAACCAGACGCCCATATAAATACCGAAGGCGGTCACGTCGGCAATAGCGACAATCAGGATTTCAAAACAGTAGGTCCAGCCGGTAATGTAGCCTGCCAACGGTCCGAGGTTTTCCTGCGCATAGCGCGAAAACGAGCTGGCTGCCGGGTTATGAACGGACATTTCGCCCAGCGCGCGCATGATAATGTACGCCGCCGCGCCGCCGATAATATAGGCCAACAACACGCTCGGCCCTGCCATTTTGATGGCATCGGCTGAGCCATAGAACAGCCCGGTACCAATTGCCGAACCTAATGCCATAAAGCGGATGTGCCGGGTGCTCAGCCCACGCTTTAGCTTGTTATTACTTTCCATCGATTCCTAACCTGTTAACACAATAAAAAAACCACGGGGCCATATTAATAGCCCCGTGGTTAAAACTTATTGTCAGTGATATTAGTGTGCGCTGGAGGTCACTTGTCGACCTGCTGCGCGGTCCCAAATTACGGCCAGGACCACCATCACGACTGTTGGCATCAACCACGCCAGACCTTGCTCTGCCAGCGGTAAACGCTGGGTCCAGGCCGGTAACACGTCGCCAATTGCAGAAGCTTTAATGCCATCAAGGATACCAAAAATCAGGCTGATAAACATCGCAGGTGCAATGACGCGGGAAGAATTATGCCACCATGAGCGGGTAAAGCTTAATACAACCAGTGCGATACAGGGCGGATAAATAGCCGTCAGGACCGGAATCGAGATCTGAATCAGGTGGCTCAAGCCGAGGTTTGACACCACCATCGAGAAGCCGCCAAGGATAAACACCAGCGTACGGTAAGACAGTGGAATGTACTGCGCAAAGAACTCAGCACACGCACAAGTCAGGCCAACCGCCGTCACCAGGCAAGCGATGAAAATCAACGCGGCCAGCAGCAGGCTACCTGCACCGCCGAAGGTGTGCTGAACATACGCATGCAGAATTGCCGCGCCGTTAGCAGACTGATCGACCAGAATCGCGCTGTCTGAACCCAGACGGAACAAGGCGAGGTACAGCAGCGTTAAGCCGACACCAGCCATCAAACCTGCCCAGACGGTATAACGTGTCAGTAGGCGTGCTTCAGTAACGCCACGCGAACGCGCGGCGTTCACGATAACAATACCAAAGACCATCGCCCCCAGCGTATCCATCGTCAGATAGCCGTTCACGAAGCCGTTGGAAAACGCCGCAGTTTGATAGGCTTCTATGGCATTGCTGATCGGACCGGCAGGCCAGATAATCGCAGCAACAGACAGCACAACCAGCGCCAGAATTTTCAGCGGCGCGAGGAAATTCCCCACGGTATCCAGCAGTTTGCCCGGATAGAGCGACACCAGGATGACAATCGCGAAATAGACCACGCTGTAGATAAACAGCGGCAGCGCGGAGTCACCGGTCAGCGGGGCAATCCCCACTTCAAAGGAGACCGTTGCGGTACGCGGCGTTGCAAATAACGGCCCAACGGCCAGATAACAGACGGTAGCCAGTACTAAACCGGCCACTTTGCCGATCGGAGTGCTGAGGCTGTCTACACCACCGCCGACTTTCGCCAGCGCCACAACGGTGAGCACCGGCAGGCCAACAGCGGTAATCAGAAAGCCAAAAGCCGCAGTCCAGACGTGTTCGCCGGCCTGCAAACCAACCATTGGGGGGAAAATAATGTTACCTGCACCTACAAACAGTGCAAATGTCATAAATCCCAGTGCGATGATATCGCGCGATTTTAACTGATGGGTCATAAAGTCTTACAGCCTGTGGATGTGAATGTGGTGTTGTAAAGGTTAAATTTTTGCCCTTCCCTTTTGGGACGATACAGCGGCATTTTTAATCAATTCCAGCGGGAAATTCTCCCAGCCGGGCGCGGCGAAGAATAGTTTTTCGATTTACCGCGTAAATGCAGTCGGTATGACAGCACATGGTGCGCAATTTAAACGCTTATAACGTTTTAAAGCAAGGTGGGATCTAAAAACCAGAACAATATAGCGATATGAAAAATCCAGTTAGAACAAAACACCATTTCAGGGAAAAAGGTATGGGTAATAATGCGAACAAAAAACAATCAGACGTCGTAAAATTCAGGATGACTGTATTGACCCGCGTAAAAAAGCCAGCTTTCGCTGGCTTTTGGAAAGATAATCTTACGGATACGCCTCAATCGTTACTTTTGGCAAGTAAACGTTCCGCCAGCACAAAGCTAAACCGCGTCCCTTTGCCCGGCGTACTCTCGATATTCAATCGGCTGTCGTGATGATTTAAAGCATGCTTCACAATAGCCAGCCCCAGCCCGCTACCGCCCGTTTGCCGCGATCGCGCTTTATCCACGCGATAGAAACGCTCGGTCAAACGAGGAATGTGCTCAGGCGCAATCCCTGGCCCATTATCTTCGACGCTGAACTCGGCTCCCGCCGTCGCCCGCTGCCAGCGCACGGTGATGTGCGTTCCCGCCGGCGTATGGTTCACCGCGTTATAGATAAGATTCGAGATTGCGCTACGCAGTTGCTCCTCGTTACCCATCACGCTCAGGCGATTATCCACGTCGAAGGTAAACGTGTGTTTATTCTGGCTCAGCGTTTGTGCTTCGTGCTCAGCCACGCGCAGTATCATCGGCACATCCACTTTTTCATTCTGCGGCAATGTCGGTGCGGCTTCTATTTTCGATAGCGTCAGCAACTGTTTCACCAGCCCTTCCATACGCTGCGTTTGCTCACGCATGGTATCCAGCGCTTTCTCTCGCGTTGCCCCTTCCAGGGGATGCTCCTGCATCATCTCCAGATAACCTTGCAGCACCGTCAGCGGCGTACGCAACTCGTGGCTGGCGTTGGCAAAGAAATTACGCCGCGCGCCTTCCAGTTGGTGCATCTGCGTGACATCGCGCGCCACCATCAGCAACTGCTTGTCGGTATACGGCATCACCCTAATTTCCAGATGCCGCCCGGTATTAAGTACCAAATTAATTGGCCGACTAAAGTCGCGCGTTTTCAGGTATGAGGTAAATTCCGGGTAGCGAAGCAGGTTAAGAATATTTTGCCCACTATCGTCCGGCCAACGCAGTCCCAGAACCTGCTGTGCCAGGCCGTTACACCAGAAAATCCCACCCTCTTCAGTGGTCAGCACCACCGCATCAGGCAGCGATTCAGCCCCGCTGCGAAAACGCTTAATCAGATTACCCAGTTCGCGGCGGCGTTTTTTGTTACGCAGTTGCATTTGATGCAGGCCGTAAAGCAGCGGTTCCCAACTGCCCCGTCCCGGCGGAGGCGTCATACTCCTGTCGACCCACAGCCACCAGGACAAACGCAGTAAATTCCAGAAATGCCAGATAAGCAGACCCGTTACCGATGCCAGTAAAAACCACGGCAGATAACCGAAAAAAGCACTAAGGATAAAAGCCGGAATGCAGCAAAGTATCAGCTCCAGTACCAGCCTTTTCCATGACAATCGTTCCAGCAAACGTCGCACTCCCTATACAACTTGATCTAATGGGCTATTTTCCGTGCCGGTCAGAAGCGGGTTGAAAAACGGTATCCCGTTCCGCGTACCGTCTGCACCATGCGATCGTGGCCGCTGTGCTCCAGCGCCTTACGCAAGCGGCGGATATGCACGTCAACCGTCCGGTCTTCTACGTACACGTTGGTGCCCCAGACATGATTAAGTAGTTGTTCGCGGCTGTAGACGCGCTCAGGATGAGTCATAAAGAAATGCAGCAGTTTGAACTCAGTTGGCCCCATATCCAGCGGTTCTTCGCCGGTCATTACACGATGCGAGGTGGGATCAAGGCTCAGCCCCTGCATCTCAATAACTTCTTCAACCGCCATTGGTGAAATACGACGCAGTACGGCTTTAATGCGCGCCACCAGCTCCTTCGGCGAAAACGGCTTGGTGATATAGTCATCCGCACCGGTTTCCAGCCCACGTACGCGATCTTCTTCATCACCTCTTGCCGTCAGCATCATCACCGGGATGTCCCGCGTCATCGCTTCACGTTTGAGGTGTTTAATGAACTGTAACCCCGAGCCGCCGGGAAGCATCCAGTCAAGCAGGATAAGATCCGGCCAGGGTTCATTGAGTTGATTCACCGCACTGTCATAGTCTTCGGCTTCTACAGGTTGGAACCCGTTTTGCTCGAGCACGAAGCAGACCATTTCACGAATTGGAGCTTCATCTTCTACGACCAGAATACGTCTCGCCATGATTTGCCCTGTTTTAATTTAATCGTTCATACCCTCTATACGCCGCCATTATGCGTCAGATTTATGACAGATTTATGAAAAAGATAGTCCAGGCTTAACCAATGTTGTTGAATTATGACAGCCCGGAAACAAGATATTCACGCCATTGCAAGGGTATAATCCCCCTCATTGCTTTTTCGTCATGGAACTCGTATGCGCATCCTTCATACCTCAGACTGGCATCTGGGCCAAAACTTCTACAGCAAGAGCCGCGCCGCCGAGCATCAGGCCTTTCTTGACTGGCTGCTGGAGACCGCACAATCCCATCAGGTGGATGCCATTATTGTGGCAGGCGATATTTTTGATACCGGCTCACCGCCGAGCTATGCCCGCGAGATTTACAACCGCTTTGTCGTCAATTTGCAGCAAACAGGCTGCCACCTGGTGGTGCTGGCAGGCAACCATGACTCGGTCGCCACGCTTAATGAATCACGCGATATTTTGGCGTTTCTGAACACCACGGTGGTCGCCAGCGCAGGTCATGGACCGCAAATACTGAAACGCCGCGACGGCACGCCAGGCGCCGTGCTGTGCCCGATTCCCTTTTTACGCCCACGCGACATCATCACCAGCCAGGCGGGACTCACCGGCAGCGAAAAACAACAGCATTTGCTGGGGGCAATTACCGACTATTACCAGCAGCAGTACCTGGACGCCTGTGAACTGCGCGGTGAACGCAACCTGCCGATCATTGCAACCGGGCACCTGACGACCGTCGGTGCCAGCAAAAGTGACGCGGTACGTGACATTTATATTGGCACACTGGATGCCTTTCCGGCGCAGAATTTCCCGCCAGCAGATTACATCGCGTTGGGACATATTCACCGGGCGCAGGTCATCGGCGGAACAGAACATATTCGCTACTGTGGCTCGCCGATTGCCCTCAGTTTTGACGAATGTGGCAAAAGCAAAGGCGTGCATCTGGTGAGCTTCGAAGACGGCAAGCTACATACCGTCGACAATCTCACCGTACCGGTCACGCAGCCGCTGGCAGTATTGAAAGGCGATTTAGCCGCCATTACCGCCCAGCTTGAGCAATGGCGCGATGTAGAGCTGCAAACGCCCGTCTGGTTAGATATTGAAATCACCACCGACGATTACCTGCACGACATGCAGCGCAAAATTCAGGCGTTGACGGAAGACCTGCCGGTAGAGGTTCTGCTGGTGCGCCGCAGTCGGGAGCAGCGCGAGCGTATTATGGCCAATGAGCGGCGTGAAACGCTGAGCGAACTGAGCGTGACGGAAGTCTTTGACCGCCGTCTGGCGCTGGAGGAACTGGAAGCGCCGAGGCGGGAACGTCTTAATCAGCTGTTTAATGACACGTTACAGATGCTTGCCGGGGAGGCTGACGCATGAAAATTCTTAGCCTGCGCCTGAAAAACCTCAACTCCCTGAAAGGGGAATGGAAAGTCGACTTCACGGCAGAGCCTTTTGCCAGCAACGGTCTGTTTGCCATCACCGGGCCTACAGGGGCCGGAAAAACCACCCTGCTTGATGCGATTTGTCTCGCGCTGTACCACGAGACACCGCGCCTGAATACCGTATCACAGTCGCAAAACGGCCTGATGACCCGCGACACCGCCGAGTGTCTGGCAGAGGTCGAGTTCGAAGTTAAAGGCGAAGCCTACCGCGCGTTCTGGAGCCAGAATCGGGCGCGTAATCAGCCTGACGGCAATCTGCAGGTCCCGCGCGTGGAACTTGCCCGCTGCGCCGACGGAAAAATCCTCGCCGATAAAATCAAAGATAAACTGGACATGACCGCCACGCTCACCGGGCTGGATTACGGACGGTTTACGCGTTCGATGCTGCTGTCGCAGGGGCAATTTGCCGCCTTCCTTAACGCCAAACCCAAGGAGCGCGCTGAGCTGCTGGAAGAGCTGACCGGCACCGAAATCTACGGACAAATTTCGGCAATGGTGTTTGAAAAACACAAAGCGGCGCGCAATACGCTCGAAATATGCGAAGCGCAGGCGGCGGGTGTCGTACTGTTAAGCGAAGAGCAGCAACAGCAGTTGCAGCAAAGTTTGCAGGTACTTACTGACGAAGAAAAAATTTTGCTGGCGCAGCAGCAACATCAGCAGAAAGATTTTCAATGGGTTACGCGCAGCGAAGAACTGGTTCGTGAACAGCAGCGCGTGGCTAGCTTAGCGCAGCAGGCCCAACAGGCGCTTGCGGACGCCGCGCCTGAGCTGGCAAGACTCCAGCTCGCTCAGCCTGCCAACCAGCTTCGTCCACTGTGGGATCGCCAGCAGGAGCAGACTGCACGCCTGGCGCAAACAAAGCAGCGGATCATTGAAGTAAATACTCGCTTACACGCTAAAACCTCGCTGCGCGCGCGCATCCGCAACGGTGCACTGCGCAGCCACGAGCAACTTCAGACCGAACTTACCGCACTGGCGCAGTGGTTGGCGGAGCATGATCGATTCCGCTTATGGGGCCAGGAGATTGCGGGCTGGCGCGCACTTTTTTCTCAGCGTAGTCGCGATAAGCATCAGCTTACGGCGCTCGCTGCCCGTATCGCTGAGTTACGCCAGAAACTGGCGGCGTTGCCGGAAAATGCCCTGACGCTCACCGCGGATGAGGTTGCGGTCGCGATGGAACAGCAAGCGCAATCACGGGCTTTCCGTCAGCGTCTGACCTCACTTCATGCTCGCTATCAGCCGTTGCAAAAACGTCTGCGTCAGAACGGTGAAAGCGTGCAAAAAGCGCAGGCGCAGCAGGCCGCGCTCAATGAAACGCTCGCGCTACGCCGACAGCAATATAAAGAAAAAAATCAGCACTACCTGGACGTTGAAACGCTCTGCAAACAGGAAGAAAAAATCAAAAGTCTGGAGGCAGAGCGCGCGCTTTTGCAGGCCGGACAGCCCTGCCCGTTATGCGGCTCTACTGCACATCCTGCGGTCTCGGAGTATCAGGCGCTGGAACTGAGTGCAAACCAGCGGCGTCGCGACCAGTTAGCCAAAGAAGTCGCAGCACTGAAAGAGGAAGGTCTGCTGGTTCTGGGGCAGGTCAATGCCCTGACACAGCAAATCCAGCGTGAGACAGAAGAGATACAGACGCTCTCTCAGGAAGAGCAAGCACTCACTAAAGAGTGGCAGGACGTTTGCACCGCTCTGAATATTACGCTGAATATTCAGGAGGATATTACCGGCTGGATGGGCGAACAGGAGCACTACGAGCGCCAGCTTTATCTGCTCAGCCAGCGCCTGACGCTGGAAAACCAGTTACACGATCAGCAACAACAGGAACGCCAGTATCAACAACAGCTGGCGACGACGCATCAGAGGCTGGAAAGCGCCTTGTCCGCGCTGTCACTGACTGCACCGGAAGACGGCACAGAGGCAGCCTGGTTAAGCGCCCGCGAAACCGAATTCGCGCAGTGGCAGGAGAAACAGACGCAGCATGGCGTGATTCAGGAACGCATTCACGCCCTGAAGCCGCTGCTCGACACGCTTCCGGCAACGGACACCGCAGAAGCCGAAACGGTTATCCCTGAAAACTGGCGCGAAATTCACGACGACTGCGTGTCGCTGCAAAGCCAGCTTGCTGCACAGCAACAGCAGGAAACGTTGGAAAGCGAACGTTTGCAACAGTCGCAGGCGCAATTTACCGCCGCCCTGGCGGCCAGTTGCTTTGCCGATCAAGAGGCGTTCCTTGCCGCGCTGCTGGACGACGACACCGTCCGCCGCCTTGAGCAGTTAAAACAGACGCTGGAAAATCAATCGCAGCAGGCAACGGCGCTGTCCGGGCAAGCCAGCCAACAACTGCAGACGCATCAGGCGCTGCGCCCGGAGGGGCTGGACGCCGACGCACAAACCCTGCAAGCCCGGCTGCAACAACTGGCGCAACAACTTCGAGAGAACACCACCCAACAGGGGGAGTTACGCCAGCAGCTTAAGCAGGACAGCGATAACCGCCAGCGTCAGCAGGCATTAATGCAGCAGATTAAAGAGGCGGCCAGCCAGGTCGAAGACTGGGGCTATCTGAATGCGCTAATTGGCTCGAAAGAAGGGGATAAATTCCGCAAGTTTGCCCAAGGCCTGACGCTGGATAACCTGGTGTGGTTGGCTAACAATCAACTGACCCGCCTGCACGGTCGCTATCTGCTACAGCGAAAAGCCAGCGAAGCGCTGGAGCTGGAAGTGGTTGATACCTGGCAAGCCGACGCCGTTCGCGATACCCGCACGCTGTCCGGCGGTGAAAGCTTCCTGGTAAGTCTGGCCCTGGCCCTGGCACTGTCCGATCTGGTCAGCCACAAAACGCGCATTGACTCCCTGTTCCTTGATGAAGGTTTTGGCACGCTGGACAGCGAAACGCTGGATACCGCGTTGGACGCGCTGGATGCGCTAAATGCCACCGGCAAAACCATTGGCGTTATAAGCCACGTCGAGGCCATGAAAGAGCGCATTCCGGTGCAAATCAAGGTGAAGAAAATCAACGGGCTGGGTTATAGCAAACTCGACAAGATGTTTGCGGTGGAGTAGTCGACAGACGGGTGCGGCTTCACAGGCCGGATAAGCGTTAGCGCCATCCGGCACAATATGTAGCATAATATTGCATACTCAGAGACGGATATGAAATGGCATTTCATTTCACTTATCCGCAAGCTATGCTCTTATTGGCGGCGAACGTTCGCCGCTGTGGCGCACATCTGCGCTGATATTGCTGGCAGGTCGTATGAAAAAAGTGATTTTCTCTTTAGCCCTCGGGACGTTTGGGCTGGGCATGGCCGAGTTTGGCATCATGGGTGTGTTAACCGAGCTGGCGCGAGATGTAGGAATTTCCATTCCTGCGGCGGGCCACATGATTTCGTTTTACGCCTTCGGCGTGGTGCTGGGTGCGCCGATTATTGCGATCTTTTCCAACCGCTTTTCGCTGAAACATATTCTGCTGTTTCTGGTCACGTTGTGTGTAATAGGTAACGCCATCTTCACCCTCTCCTCATCCTATTTTATGCTGGCGGTCGGCAGGCTGGTTTCCGGTTTTCCGCACGGTGCATTCTTTGGCGTCGGGGCCATTATTCTGACTAAACTCGCACGCCCGGGGAAAGTCACCGCCGCCGTCGCTGGCATGGTCAGTGGGATGACCGTCGCCAACCTGATTGGCATTCCCGTCGGTACCTGGCTGAGTCAGGCATTTAGCTGGCGCTACACCTTTTTGCTGATCGCCGTGTTTAACATTGCAGTCATTGCGTCGATTGCCTTCTGGGTGCCCAACATCAGTGACGAAGCAAAAGGCAAACTGCGAGAGCAATTTCACTTTCTGAAAAGCCCGGCACCGTGGCTTATTTTCTCCGCTACGATGTTTGGCAACGCCGGCGTATTCGCCTGGTTTAGCTATGTGAAGCCATACATGATGTATATCTCCGGTTTTTCTGAAGCGCTAATGACCTTCATCATGATGCTGGCTGGATTAGGCATGGTGCTGGGCAATCTGCTGAGTGGGCGGATTTCGGGCCGCTATACGCCGCTGCGCATTGCGGTGGTGACCGACTTCGTGATTGTGTTGGCCCTGGTGATGCTGTTTTTCGTCGGCGATATGAAAGCCGCGTCGCTGACCTTCGCCTTTATTTGCTGCGCGGGTCTGTTTGCGCTGTCGGCCCCGCTACAAATTTTGCTGCTGCAAAATGCGAAAGGCGGCGAACTGCTGGGTGCCGCCGGTGGGCAAATGGCCTTTAACCTCGGTAGCGCGGTTGGCGCATACTGCGGCGGCATGATGCTGACGCTGGGTTTTGCCTACAACTACGTAACCCTCCCAGCGGCCCTGCTGTCGTTTTCCGCCATGTCATCGCTGCTGCTGTATGGGCGTCTGAACCGCCCTACAGGCGTAAATTGTATGCCGGATAAGCGCCATCCGGCATAGCAAAATTACCCCTGCGGCCACAGCCAGGCCGCACCGCGAACCCCACTGGAATCACCGTGCAACGCCTTGCGTAAAGGCGTTTCACACTCACTGCCAAAGACGAACTGTTTAATCAATGACGGAACGGTCTGATACAACCTGTCGACATTACTCATCCCGCCCCCCAGCACGATGACGTCCGGGTCAAGGATGTTCACCACATGAGCCAACGATTTTGCCAGGCGCAATTCATAGCGGCGTAACGCCTGCTCCGCCAGCGCATCACCTTCGCTCACCAGCCGAATAATATCGCTACCTTTCAGTTTATTACCGCTCAGGCGATGATAATCCGTGGCGAACCCGGTCCCGGAGATGAAGGTTTCAATACAACCTTGCTTCCCGCAGTAACACGGTACTTCCTGCCGATAGCGCAATTCATCTTCGTCCATCCACGGCAGCGGATTATGCCCCCACTCGCCCGCAGTACCGTTGCCGCCGATATGCGCCCGACCATTGAACGCCACCCCGGAGCCGCAGCCGGTACCGATAATCACCGCGAACACCGTTTGCGCGCCCGCCGCAGCGCCGTCTACCGCTTCAGAGACCGCCAGGCAGTTAGCATCGTTAGCCAGACGGACCTCCCGGTTCAGACGCACGCTTAAGTCTTTGTCAAAAGGCTGCCCATTGAGCCAGGTTGAGTTGGCATTCTTCACCACCCCCGTGTAAGGGGAAATCGATCCGGGGATCCCCATACCAACGGTTCCGGTCTGTCCGGTGGCTTTTTCCGCCATATCCACCAGTGCGGCAATAGTTTCTATGGTTTGCCGGTAGTCATCACGCGGCGTGGGCAGGCGATGGCGGAAAAGTTGCTCCCCCGCATCACTCAGCGCGATAACTTCTGTTTTGGTACCACCTAAATCGATTCCTATACGCACACGCTGGTCCTCATTTTTTGGGAATATCAACAGAGTAGAGGCGAGCATGGTGTTAGGCAATGCACGCCCGCCGACAATTCGTTATTATGCCCGCTGAATTTAACGACAAGGCCGTGGAAATTATCATGCTGTGGTTCAAAAATTTAATGGTTTACCGTCTTAGCCGCGATGTTTCTTTGCGCGCCGAAGAGATGGAAAAACAGCTTGCCTCAATGACGTTTACCCCTTGTGGTAGCCAGGATATGGCAAAAATGGGCTGGGTTCCGCCGATGGGATCGCACAGCGACGCATTGACGCATTCTAACAATGGCCAAATTATTATCTGCGCCCGCAAAGAAGAAAAAATTCTGCCGTCGCCGGTGATCAAGCAGGCGCTGGAAGCCAAAATCTTCAAGCTGGAAGCTGAGCAGGGTCGCAAACTCAAGAAGACCGAGAAAGACTCGCTGAAAGATGAAGTGTTGCACTCCTTGCTGCCGCGTGCCTTTAGCCGCTTTAGCCAGACAATGATGTGGATAGACACCGTTAATGATTTGATCATCGTCGACTGTGCGAGCGCCAAGAAAGCGGAAGATACGCTGGCACTGCTGCGTAAAAGCCTGGGCTCACTGCCGGTAGTCCCGCTGACCCTGGAAAACCCGATAGAGCTCACGCTCACTGAATGGGTCCGTTCCGGGACGACTGCGCAGGGATTCCAGTTGCTGGATGAAGCCGAACTGAAAGCTATGCTGGAAGACGGTGGTGTGATCCGGGCGAAGAAACAGGACCTGGTGAGTGATGAGATCGCCGTGCACATTGAAGCCGGAAAAGTCGTCACCAAGCTGGCTCTCGACTGGCAGCAGCGCATTCAGTTTTTGATGTGTGACGATGGCTCGATTAAGCGTCTGAAGTTCTGCGATGAGCTGCGCGACCAGAACGAAGATATCGACAGAGAAGATTACGGTCAGCGTTTTGATGCCGATTTCATCCTGATGACCGGTGAACTGGCAGCGTTGATTAAAAGCCTGGTGGAAGGATTAGGCGGCGAAGCGCAGCGCTAAGCGCACCCGTCTTGCCGGATAACGCCACAAGCGGCTTATCCGGCATATTACGCTTACAGGTAACGGCAAAGATAGGACGTCGGCTCTGCGACCTGCAGATGAAATTCACTGTGCCCAGGCACGTTAAACGTCTCCCCGGCAGCATACACTTTCCACTCAGTTTCGCCCGGCAGCAATACATTCAATGCCCCGCTCACCACCGTCATCTCTTCAGGTGCCGCCGTGCCAAAGGTGTACTCGCCTTCCACCATCACACCCACGCTCGCGCGGCCAGTACTGCTGCTGGTAAAACCAATCGATTTTACTTTGCCGGAAAAGTATTCATTACTTTGAAGCATACCACTGGCCCTATCTCGTTATTAAGTTAACAACCAATATAGGGGCCTGACGTTCCCTCTGTCACGCAAAATTACGCCAGAAGTTCCGAAGCCAGACGGGCTATCAGCACATTCGACAACAGTACCGGAACGTCGAGTGATTTTTGCAGTACATCACGATGACGCTGATTAAACCCCAGGCAGTCGAGCATAATCACGTCGGCACCTTGCTCAAGAAGTTGCTTTCCAGCATCAATCAGTTGTTGTTCAGTGCCATCAATGGGATTGGCCACGGCATAGACTGGCGGCGTTTGTAGCACCTGCCATTTCTGCGTCTGGGCGGCGAGTAATTCAGTGACGGGTACAATCACACCAACCTGATGCCCGTCGACAATCGACGCCACCAGAGGGGGAATAATACGTAAGGGCTCCAGCAGGATGCCGTTTCGGATCGTCAGACGAGTAATGACTGCAGTGCTCATCAATAAAATAACGTCAAAGCCCTGATTATCCAGCACCTCAACGATACCTTGCAGCGCGCGTTCCACTTTCTGGCGCGAAACGTGCGCCAACTGTTGGTCACTGAGCAGCGTTAATAACACATCGTCGCCCGGCGAGATGGCGTACTCGGCCATCACCTCTTCCCGCCGCATCTGCCCTAGCAAACTATGGTGGGTAATGTGTTGCTCATCGATATATTCCGTCAGGAGCGGTAATACCTCACACATCGGCACAACGCCAATCGTGAGGATAGCCAACGACGTACTCATGTGTTGCTCCACCGTCTTCTTACTTTGCTGTGAATTCCCGGATAAATGCCGGGCACTGACCTGCGCTACAAATGTTCAAAAGCGTAGCAGCAGATAAGCAATACATTGTGTAAAGATTCCAAATCATTCTAATAATTTATTGTTATCGTTTACTTTTCATTTTTCGCACTCTCCAGAGACGTGCGAAAAATGTGACACAGACAGCGTCCGACCTCAGGTTTTCTGCGGATCCTCATAGCGTTTTTTGGCATCCATTGCTTCCTGCGCGGACGGATGTTCGCTAATCAACGAATTCGGCTTCGGGTGGTCAGCGCGGAGTTGATACCAGGTGACCGTCTGGCCTGGCGTACCTTTTTCAACAGTAACAATCGTCGCTTTACGTGGATAAGGGGAGTTTGTCGGCATAGCGCTTCCTTTTGAATGGATAAGCGTTAAGTATAGACCCCACCCTGCAACCGCGGCGCAGCCTGGGACATCATCGCCAGGATATCAGCCACAACCTGAGAGGGTTCGTGCGTTGCATCAACAATAAAGTGCGCCGCTTGACGATACAGCTCGTCGCGTTGCTCAAGCACTTCCTGCACCTCTTCGGTCAGCGGTTTACCGGTTAAGGTTGGGCGCAATCCTTCTTCAGGCGCGGCTTCCAGGCGACTCACCAGTACCGAGACCGGCGCGCTTAAATAAATGACCATGCCGTTATTTCGCATGTAGTGACGGTTATATTCGGTAAGAATAATGCCGCCACCGGTCGCAATAACCGTTGAGGGGCCGGTCACGGCCTGCAAAGCGGTCGTCTCCTGAGCGCGAAATCCTTCCCACCCCTCTCTTTCAACGATTTCGGCAACGGTCATTTGCACATGTGATTGCAACCAGCGATCGGTATCAACAAACTGGAAGTCGATAGCTTTCGCCAGCGCCATACCGGTTGTCGTCTTACCACACCCCCGCGGGCCAACAAGAAAAAGAGGTTGCGTCATCGAAGAAATTCCCCAGAGAGCCGCCCACAAGCGGGATCTGATGCTGTTAAAGTTATAATCATACCATCAAACTAGTACATCACCAAAACGTAAAGAATAAGTTCCACCACAGACTAAAAAGCCCATTGATTCTCACTATAACAAGATTTCACAATGATGAAAGTGTAAAAAATAAATTACAGTCTTTATTTTCTACGCTGAACTTCCAGCCACCACTTATCCAGTTCAGCAGCAAAATGCTGTCGGTCGCGCGGTGAAAGCGTGTCCGGGCCTCCGGTCTGGATCCCACTGGCACGGAGTGTGTCCATAAAATCACGCATCATCAGACGTTCACGGATGGTGGCTTCGGTATAGCGTTCGCCACGAGGATTCAGCGCCGCGGCCCCTTTTTCAATCACTTCAGAAGCCAGCGGTATATCCGCCGTTACCACCAAATCGCCTGCGCTACACTGGCGCACAATCTCGTTATCGGCAACATCAAACCCGGCAGGAACACGTAATGTACGGATAAAACGCGAAGGCGGCACGCGCAAACTCTGGTTGGCGACCAAAATCAGCGGCATCTGCATACGCTCTGAAGCCCGGTACAAAATATCTTTAATCACATTCGGACACGCATCCGCATCCACCCATATTGTCATAACACCTCCTGGTTCCTGTGCAATCTCACATTGTCTCGTGCTTTTACTTTCCGGCAAAGTGCTGTTTCTCCTTCTGAACATATCCATTCCGCGCTAAGCTTAACTTTCCCAGGTATACCCTAAGTAATTCAAAAGTATGACGGGTATAAAACAATGAATATCACGCATAGGGAGTGACAAGATGGACAAGAAAATTGGTTTTATCGGCTGCGGCAATATGGGCAAAGCCATTCTTGGAGGCATGATCGCCAGTGGTCAGGTTCTCCCCGGACAAATCTGGGTCTATACCCCCTCTCCTGATAAAGTCGCCGCATTACACGACCAGTACGGCATCAACGCCGCGCAGTCGGCGCAGGAAGTCGCCCAAATTGCCGATATTGTCTTTGGTGCTGTGAAACCCGGCATCATGGTTAAAGTGCTGAGCGAAATCACCTCCAGCCTGAACAAAGATTCACTGGTCGTCTCTATTGCCGCTGGCGTCACGCTCGATCAGCTTGCCCGCGCGCTGGGTCATGACCGTAAAATTATCCGCGCGATGCCCAACACACCGTCGCTGGTTAATGCGGGCATGACCTCCGTAACGCCAAACGCGCTGGTGACGCCGGAAGATACGGCTGACGTATTAAATATTTTCCGCTGCTTTGGCGAAGCTGAAGTGATTGCGGAATCGATGATTCACCCGGTCGTCGGCGTCAGCGGTTCTGCGCCGGCCTACGTGTTTATGTTTATTGAAGCGATGGCTGATGCGGCCGTCCAGGGCGGCATGCCCCGCGCGCAGGCGTATAAATTCGCCGCACAGGCGGTGATGGGGTCAGCAAAAATGGTTCTCGAAACAGGAAAACATCCTGGAGAACTGAAGGATATGGTGTGCTCACCAGGTGGAACAACCATTGAGGCCGTGCGCGTTCTGGAGGCCCGTGGTTTCCGTTCTTCAGTCATTGAAGCGATGGTTAAGTGCATGGAACAGTCGGAAAAACTAAGCAAATCCTGAGTGGGCAACCGGACGTCAGGCCGCCGCTTCAGTGCGGTTACGTCCGGAATTCTTTGCTTTATAAAGCGCCATATCCGCCGATTTCAGCCATTCTCGATAGTGTTCCGTTTCTGAAGTCAGCGGTGCGACGCCGACGCTGATACGCAGAGCAACCTGCGGAGCACAGGACAATCGCAATAGGCTGAGTCGTTCGTGGACACGAGACATGGCGGCGATGGCGCTGCTCGCCGGGGTACCGCACATAATCACAGCAAATTCATCGCCACCAAAACGCCCTATGACATCGCTGCCGCGCAGCGTCATCTGCAACTGACGCGTTAGCGCGACAATAGCCTCATCGCCAACGTCATGGCCCCAGGTATCGTTAATACTTTTGAAGTGGTCGATATCGATAATCAGTAACGTGGCGTCGCGCTGATAACGGCGGCAGTTATCAAATTCATTGCGCAGCAAAAGCTCCCAATGACGTCGGTTATACACACCGGTCATACCATCTCGCGTGCTCATCACCTGCAACCGACGCTTGTGCTCAGCCAGTTTGATGACCGTCTTATAGCTCACCCACGCAAACAGCAGCGGATACAACACCAACACCGGCAGCGACAACATCACACTCAGTTGCGTACTGCTAAACACCACGGGGATGTCCGTCAGTTGCAGGGTGACCAGACATGAGACAATCGTCAACACCAGACCGGCGATGAATAACCGTATTCCCCCTGCGCCCATCAGGTTGATACAGATAATCATCAGTAGGGCCGTCGACGGTAGCAGGTTTACCCCCATCAGCCCTATCCACATTCCGGTCAGAATCGCATCGGCTTTTAAGTTGGTGAATTCGCTATGCATCGGGTCATCTGCTTTGCCCGCCAACTGCCATGCCAGATGCGGCCAGACAAAAGCCCATCCTACCAATAAAAGCCACCAGCCTCCGGTGATCGGCTGAGACACCAGGACCGACGCGATAGGGAAAAACATCCCGCCCAATCCCACCGCGCGCGGCAGCCTGATCCGTCGGGCAAATCGCAGTCCGGAGCGCTGATGGTCATTTTGATGAAGCGATAAAACCGCTTCATTTGGGACGACCTTTTTTTGATAGAAACTTTCATCATTCATCGTATTTAGGAACATTCTGAAACAAATTTCCCAAATTATAGAAAGGAGGACGTGCGCGGGAGTATGATATTTCGGGTGAGCGAATTTCGCTGCTCACCCTTATGTACTACGCAATTACGCTGCTTTTTTCAGGCAGGCACTCATAAATTTATTGCGATCATCACCTTTCAGCGACTGTTCCGTTGCCTGAACATTACATTCACGCATCTTCTGTTGCTGTGGCGTCAGGCTTTTTTCCTCGGGGGCCGATTTACTGTTTTTCAGGCAATCACTCATATAGCTCTTACGCGCATCCCCTTTTAAGGTCTGCGCAGTGGCCTGCTGGTTACAGGTGGTCATTCGTTGTTGTTGCGGGGTTAGCGTTTTCTCGGCGGCGCCAACAGTCGCTAAAAAAAGCAGACCAAAAAGCAACGTCATGACTAATGATATTTTCATAGCACCTTCCTTTTCTGAACGACGAGACACAGATAAGTCTGGCTGCTAACGATAAAAAAACCACCCGACAGCAAAAGTAATGCCGCCAGGCGTGTACTTATTTCAGCCCTAAGGCCGATTTCATGGTGTAGAACAAATCGGTCTGGTCGGTCAGGCCAACCACATTCGCCGCATGCGGCCCATAGGCAGCAATACGCAGTTGGCTACCCGTATGCTCCTGAGATTCTTCTTCAGAGTTGCCGTAGCTGATGACCATCACCGCGCCATCTTTGGTGTTCAGCGCCTGAGTCAGGCCCGGCGCTTTGGTATCTGGCGCCACTATCTGGCTGGCATGCGCGTGATCGGCGGTTACCACCACCAGCGTATTACCGTCTTTCTTCGCAAAGGCCAGCGCGCGCTGTACGGCTTCGTCCAGATCGACCGTTTCGCCAATCTGCCCGCACGGGTTAGCAGCATGATCCTGTTTATCGATTGACGCGCCTTCCACCTGCAGGAAGAAGCCTTTTTCATTTTTGCTTAACAGCTCAATCGCTTTATCCGTCATCTGTGCCAGCGTCGGCACCGTGTCGTTGCGTTTGGCATTTGGCGTACAGGTCACAGCCGGCTTATCAATGTTGCCATGATACGAGGCTTTTGGTCCTTCCCAACGCACCGGCATATTACCTTCAGAGAACAACCCCAGCAGCGGTTTATCCTGACTGGCGTCAGTGATTGCCGCAAGCGATGCGGCGTCGCTCACCAACTGATAGCCGCGCATCTGCGCCTGCTCACGCAGCGTCTTGCCCTGCCATTCACCCGCAGCAGCGGTTTCAGCAAACGTTTTTGCCCCGCCCCCCAGCGTGACGTCGGCACGGGCATTCAACAATTGTTCAGTGATTGACCCTTTACCGCCGTTTTCCAGCGCATTAGTCGGGCATTTTTCACGGGTCACGCTCGGACCGTAGCATTTACGTGACGTCACATGCGCAACCAGCGCAGCCGGAGTGGCGTCCTGTAATTCAGCAGTAGAAACGTTGCCGGTAGCCAGACCTGCGGCTTTTGCCATTTCCAGAATCGTGGCGTGATCTTTTTCATGGATATCAACGCCCAGCGCACCATTATAGGATTTCACCCCGGTGGTCCACGCCGTTGCCGAAGCCGCTGAATCTGTCACGTAATCGGGTTTACCCGTTTTCTTATCCAGCGAATAGTGGGTGTATTGTCCAGTCAGGGGTAGCGCATCAATCCCTTTAAAAAAGCCGCCCGCTCCTTCGGCATAATTTCGCGCTGCAGTAATTTCTGAGTCACCCATACCATCGCCGATCAGCAAAATAATATTTTTAGCCGGTTTATTAATCAGCGAATCACGCAGAGCGGCCGTTTGATCGCCGACTAATCGGCGAGCGCCACCCGGCGTGGTGATATCCCCCTGAGCGGCGCGATTATCCATAACCGGCACAGCAGATGATTCTGCATAAATAACCGGGGTAAACAGCAAAGGTAACAGGGCAATAGCGAGTGCGCTTTGTTTCACTTTATTTTCTCCATGTATAAATACGGTAAAATTAAAACAAAGCGACTATAAGTATTTGATGTGACACTTTTATGATGATTCAACGTCGTGAGGCGCTACGCAAACCTCAATACGCTTTGGGTACCCTCTCGCCGACGTCATGCAAGGTTGTTAAACAGGCTGGCATGCGGCTTACGCCTGCCAGCGCGCCCTCAATATGACGAATCAGTGTTTGCTGCTCATGCGTCGCCATCGTATGCAGCATTTCCATGATAACGCGCTCTAAGGTTTCTACCTGAGCGGCGAGGTCCTGTGACTCTTCTTCTTTTTGGGCGAGCTTAAGTAACAACTCAGTGACGAGATTTTTCATTTGTGTATTCCCTTAACAAAATATGGGTCACGGTAGCATTATGGCTCCCAACTGCCTAGGGGATGAAAGTTGTATTTTTAGCAGAAATAAAACGTTTTGCGAAAACAATCACACCGCAAAATAAGATGAATTGGGAATTACGACAGAATTATTCAATATAAAAGGGTGAGAAGCTTAATAATCACCCAGTAATATAATACAAACTTATGGATAAACCCCGCTGACAGCCAACGGGGTTTATTCGCCATTCAGCGCGTGCGACGCCGACGTCGTAACGCGACAGCCAGTTGCCAAATGTTGATCAGCACAATGCTCGCGGTCGCGATAAACACCCAGCGAAAACCCGCCATGGCCGACACGGTGGCTCCCATTAACGGTCCGGCGACGTTGCCCAGATACATAAACGACTGGTTATAGCCAAAAATACGCCCGGTTACCTGGTCGCTGGAGTATTTCACCAGTAGCGTTTGCACGGCAGGAAGCATTGCGCCATCGGCAAAGCCTAGCAGGAAACGCAATACCCCCAACTGCAACGGCGTTGTGACCCAGGACATGGCGAAAAACAGCACCACGGCAAAGATAAGCGTTGCCATGAGGATCCGTTCAGTTCCCACCCGATCGCCTAATTTGCCCAGCCGGGGGGCTGAAATCAGCGCCGATATACCAGGCACCGAGGCAATCAGCCCGCTGAGAAAGGCAATATTACCGCTGTCTGGCACCATCGATTTAATAAACAGTGCCAGAATGGGACCGATTGATCCGTTGCACAACTGGATAACCAGGGTAGTAAAAAACAGGCTGATCACCAGCGCCGGATAAGGCAACGAGGCGAACACAGCCTTGCCGCTTAAGCGTTCACTTTTTTTAATCGTTGGGCGCACACCCTCTTTAATGAAGAATAGCGTGACCATGAAACTGACCACCAGCAGCCCGGCGGTAATACAAAATACCGCGCGCAAGCCTACGTGGTCAGCAATAAAACCGCCCATCAGCGGCCCACCAATCACCCCGCTAATCTGTGCCGTAGAGAGCGTACTTAGCGCCCAACCGCTGCGCTCACGCGGAACCTGCGACGCCACTAATGCCATCGCATTGGGGATGTATCCCGACGTTAATCCCATCACACCACGCAGCAGAAAAAGCTGCCAGACATTAGTGGCAAAGGCCTGCAATAAAATCGCAATCGCCATCCCCAACGAGGCGCGCAGCAGCATCAGCTTACGCCCTTTACGATCGGCTAAACTGCCCCACATCGGCGAAACAATGGCGGAAATCAGAAAGGTGACGCTAAACGTTAACCCGGACCACATCGACAGCGCTTCATGCGAGGTCACCCCGAGCTGGGAAACATAGAGCGGTAAAAAAGGTAGGATTTGGCTGATCGCCAGTCCGGTAAAAAAGCACCCGAACCAAACGGAAATAAGGTTAACTCTCCAGGATTCCATAGGGACTCATAACGATAAGTAGCTGAAAACTGCGAGCAGCTTAACAAATTACGTGTCCGGACAAGGGCCCAGAGGTGCGATACCTCACAGTTTAGTATTTTATCTCCCCGCTCATCATATTTGTGATATTCATCACACATAACCCCTATTTATTGCAGGGGAATATGCTTTGAGGCTCCAGCGCAGATTTGTGAGTTTCCTTTCCCTGGCGACGCACGAAAACATTCTGCCAGAAGCCGAGGAATCCTGCGTTTTGTCGTGGTAATGTATGTGCTTTGCATTCATGGAATGGGTTTTTAAGATGGCAAAGTTGCGGGTAGGAATCGTATTTGGTGGTAAATCAGCAGAACATGAAGTGTCATTGCAATCGGCAAAAAATATTGTCGATGCCATCGACAAGACTCGCTTTGATGTTGTGCTGTTAGGTATTGATAAAGAAGGGCAATGGCACGTCAGCGATGCCAGCAACTATCTACTTAATGCCAACGACCCGGCGCGTATTGCGCTGCGTCCTTCGGCAACCAGCCTGGCGCAGGTACCGGGAAAGCAAGAACACCAGTTGATTGATGCGCACAACGGTCAGCCGCTGCAAACCGTCGATGTTATTTTCCCGATTGTGCACGGTACGTTGGGCGAAGATGGTTCCTTGCAAGGTATGCTGCGCGTGGCAAATCTCCCGTTCGTCGGTTCCGACGTGCTGGGCTCAGCGGCATGCATGGATAAAGACGTGACTAAACGTCTGCTGCGCGACGCCGGATTAAACATTGCCCCCTTTATTACGCTCACCCGCGCTAATCGTAATAGCATCAGCTTCGCAGAGGTTGAATCGCGCCTGGGCCTGCCGCTGTTCGTCAAGCCGG
The DNA here is from genome assembly GCF_029717145.1 of Citrobacter freundii. Lineage (NCBI taxonomy): Bacteria > Pseudomonadati > Pseudomonadota > Gammaproteobacteria > Enterobacterales > Enterobacteriaceae > Citrobacter > Citrobacter freundii. The sequence continues at coordinate 3,622,476 of NZ_CP099222.1, forward strand.
CTAATCAGGGCTCGTCCGTTGGGGTCAGTAAAGTCACCAACGAAGCTCAATATAACCAGGCCGTGGCGCTGGCATTTGAGTTCGACCATAAAGTGGTGGTGGAACAAGGGGTCGTTGGTCGTGAGATCGAATGCGCGGTGCTGGGGAACGATCATCCGCAGGCCAGCACCTGTGGCGAGATCGTTCTGAACAGCGATTTTTACGCCTATGACACCAAGTACATTGACGATAACGGTGCCAAAGTCGTGGTCCCGGCGGCCATTGCGCCGGAGATTAACGACAAGATCCGCGAGATAGCGATCCAGGCTTACCAGACGCTGGGTTGCGCTGGCATGGCACGCGTAGATGTGTTCTTAACCGCGGAAAATGACGTGGTGATCAACGAGATCAACACGCTACCGGGCTTCACCAATATCAGTATGTATCCAAAACTGTGGCAGGCGAGCGGCTTAGGTTATACCGATTTGATCACCCGTCTGATCGAACTGGCGCTGGAGCGTCATGCGGCAAACAGCGCGCTGAAAACCAGTATGTAAACCCCCGCCAGGGTGCCCGATAGCTATTGGGCATCCTGCGTTTCGTCATCTTCCGCGCGGCGGCGGATAATCAATCCGGCAAGCCAAAAGCTAATCACCCAGGTAACCAGCCCCACCGCATAGGTTTGCCACCCCTTCGCTTCAAATCCCAGTAATCCCACCACCCCGTTGAGAATAAAGATAAGCCCAATAGCAAACGCGTAGTAGTGCCAGTCGCGGCGAAGTTTTACAGGCAGGTTCATAACAGCTCCGGGGATCACAACGTTATAAAGACGCATCCTCGCACATTTCTCTCTGGCGGTCTGTGGCGTAGGCAGAATTTCTTAGATGTAATCTAATTTCACTTAAGGTTACATATTTGTGATGGCAGGCAAAAAAACGAAATCCAGGAATAATCCCTGGCTGAAATTACCATCATTCTGATATTGACTATCCCGATCACCTGTCAGACTCACTGTCAGTTACTGGCATTACGTCAAGAAAAGCAGGTTGTTGCTGGAGGTCTTTATGGCTGATTTTACGCTCTCAAAATTCCCGTTTAAGGGCAAGCATCGGGATCCCTCCTCGCTGACCGGCAACATTGTCTATGCCGTCTTTGTGCTGTTTTGCTTTTGGGTCGGGGCGCAGGTATTAACCCTACTGGCTCACGCACCCGGTATTTATGAACAGCTAATGCAACTGCAAATGCAGGAGAGCGGACGCCCGCACATCGAGATCGGATTGGGCGTAGGAACAATTTTTGGTTTGATTCCCTTCCTGGTCGGCGGTCTGATTCTTGGCACCATCGCAGCCGTGTTGCACTGGCGCCAACGCCATCACAAAGATGACTGACCCATACATTTTGCCCGTCGCTCATCCACCCGTTTCGCAAACCACGCGGTGGTCAGATTACGGGTAATCTTTGGACTTTCGAGCTGAATACCCGGCAGCATTTCGCGGGGTAAGGTTTTGCCCGTTTTCGCTTCCGCTAGCTTATACACGTTCTTGTACAACGCGGTCTCTTCAAACGCGAGGCTGTCACCTTTTTGCAACTGCCGATGGATATCACTCTCGCTCATGTCCAGCTTCCCGGCCAGCTTACGTACCGCCAGCTCTGTTTTGCCCGGATCGTTGCTGTCATAGCGAATCAAATCACCGTCCAACGCCAGTTTCACGCCGCTGGCCTTAGTCACCGCGTTCTGGAAAGCCGCATTACGACTGGCGTACCAGCCCGCATTAAAATCAGCGAAACGGAAGATAGGCGCGCTATAGTTCGCCGGGTAATTCAGCAAATGATAGGTCCCGAACCACAGCCCACCACGACGGGTGAAGACTTCCTGACGTACCGTCCCCGCCATTTTCCACGGATAGCCTGAAGCGTGTTGTTCAGCAAACGCGATGCTGACCTGCATCGGACCGCCTGTATGCACCGGATTAAGCGAACCGAATAGCGTCTGCCCCATCGGCACCATATTGATAAAATCATCAAAAATAGCGCTAAGCTGCTTTTCCGTTTTTACCGAATCCAGACGCTCGCTGTAGGTTTTGCCGGTCGGCGAGTTAATCTTCAGCGCGGTGTGCACCACAAACAGCGGAATATGCATGCGCTCAGCGCGGCGGTCGATCTCTTTCCAGGCTATTTTATTTAAGCCCGGTACCGCCGGGTCCGCCTGATAGTTAGACTCCTGCTGCGCTACCGCCAGCACCGAACAGACATTCTCAACCGTCGGTGCCAGCTTCTGGCTTTCAAACGTCCTGGCCAGATCCTGCGCCCAGGCGTCTCTGTCCTTCACGCTGGCCGGCATCTTCTGACGGACCACGCTCGCCACATCGACGGCTTTCTCCCCTTTTTTTAACGGCTGCGAAGACTGGCTACTGCATCCCACCAGCACCAACGCCGCCAGACAAGACCAGGGGTAAAGACGGGAAACCGTCGACATAACATCTCCTTTTGTTAGCTAAGCGTATGGGTTACGGCCTGAATATCCTGGCCATCCAGCTCACGTTCGAAGCTGCGCAGACGCTTATAGATAGACATTAATTCCACTAACGTCGTCCAGGAGTTAATCAGATACTGGAACGATCCGCGCACCTGACCAAACACGTTGGTGATTTGCGTCATCAGACCGAGCGTAATCGTACCGGCAACAATTGACGGAAACAGCAGGAACAAACCGAAAACGTTATCCACCTGCAGGTAAAGAATACGGGCGATATTAAAGTACATATAGTGAAAATAGAGGCGGAAATAGTTCTGACGCACCGCGTGAAACAGTTCACGCACGGTCGGCGGCGTTGCGCGATTAGCATCATCTTCGCCGTAGACCAGTTCTTTACGGTAAGCGGCTTCCACGCGCTGGTTTTTAAACTCCAGACCCGGGAGTTTGATTCCCACCACCGCCAGCAAGCCGGTGCCCATCAACGACCAGACAATGGCAGCAATCACCAGACCATAGGGAACATGGCCAACAATCGGCAGATCAGGGACATGCGCAGACAGCGTGACCAGCACCGGTAAGAAGGCAATCAGCGTCATAATCGCGTTGATAAAACTGACGCCCATATCTTCCAGCGTAGAGGCGAAGCGCATGGTGTCTTCCTGCACACGCTGCGCGGCGCCTTCGATATGACGCAGATGCTGCCAGTGCGCCATATAATGTTCGTTCATCGCGGTACGCCAGCGGAACACGTAATGGCTGACGAAGAAATTGTTCATCACCCCAATTACCACGGCAATCAGCGCGATGCCAAGGAAGATCCCCACTTCATGATAGAACTGTTCAATCTTCACCTTATGAGGAGCGCTCAGTGCGGTTTGAATCAGGTCATAGAACGGCGCATACCAGGCGTTGACGGCAACCCCGACTTCAACCAGAAACCAGGTCACAAAGATAATCAGCGACGTGCCCAGTATGGACCAATACTGCCAACGGTGTGGACAGTAGATAAACCAGAACGCGGCGAACAGGCCGACGCAGAGAAGGTAATATGCATAAAAAATCAGATAATCCAGCGACCAGAACCTGGCGGCGCTGATAGGCACATCACCCGATGCGCCGGTGATATGTGCAACCCAGGCACCCCCTCCTGCCTGCCAGAATACAACGGCGACCAGTGCCCAAATAAATGCCGAAATAAAGAACGGTCCCGGCTTTGGGAAAAAAGACGTAAACATAGTGCTCTCCTGCTAACTTCTTATCGTTATGACGACTGCTGTGCATTTGCCAGCGTGCAAACGATGGCAAGACGGCTAACGCCCAATAAACACATGCTGAAACCGACAATTGTGACCAGAACCGACGCGCTTAGTTCGCTACCGGCCCTGAAGAATTGTTTCTATGGTTTTCATACCTGACAGCGTTCCGGCATATTCAGATTATCGCAGCGTGAGATCACAAAAGCGAACATCCACTCCGGGGGAAAACGTAACGTTTACTCATCGTTACGTTTTTCACACTATGATTGGCGTAATAGCACTTTGCAATATGCCGATGAGTAGTATAAATACGCATACGCACGTCATCCTTTTTTACTACCCCTAACCCATGGACACCACCGTTGAAACGTAGTCTGCTTTTTTCTGCCGCGCTGTGTGCGGCGTCATTGACATCTGTCCAGGCGGCACAGCCTATCACCGATCCGGTCTTCGCCTCTGATATCGTCGATCGTTACGCCGATCATATCTTCTACGGCAGCGGGGCGACGGGAATGGCGCTCGTGGTCATTGACGGTAATCAGCGCGTATTTCGCAGTTTTGGCGAAACACGCCCTGGCAATAATGTTCATCCGCAGCTGGATTCGGTGATCCGCATCGCCTCAATTACCAAATTGATGACCAGTGAAATGCTGGTCAAATTACTCGATCAGGGCACGGTAAAACTGAACGATCCATTGAGTAAATATGCACCGCCCGGTGCACGAGTCCCGACCTGGCAGGGAACGCCGATCACGCTGGTGAATCTGGCGACTCATACCAGCGCCCTACCCCGCGAGCAGCCAGGCGGTGCGGCAAAACGCCCGGTATTTGTCTGGCCAACGCGCGAACAGCGCTGGAGTTACCTCTCTACCGCCACGCTGAAAGCTGCTCCCGGATCGCAGGCCTCCTACTCGAATCTGGCGTTCGATCTACTGGCCGATGCGCTGGCAGCCGCGTCCGGTAAGCCTTATCAACAGCTGTTTGAAGAGAAAATCACCCGACCGCTCGGGATGAAAGACACCACGTTTACGCCTTCACCCGATCAGTGCAAGCGCCTGATGGTCGCCGAAAAAGGGGCCAGCCCGTGTAACAATACGCTGGCGGCTATGGGCAGCGGCGGCGTCTATTCGACGCCTGGCGATATGATGCGCTGGATGCAGCAGTATCTCTCTTCAGACTTTTATCAGCGAAGCCAGCAGGCTGACCGGATGCAGACGCTGATTTATCAGCGTACACAGTTAACCAAAGTAATTGGCATGGACGTGCCAGGCAAAGCCGATGCGCTGGGCCTGGGCTGGGTGTATATGGCACCGAAAAATGGCCGCCCGGGGATTATTCAAAAAACCGGTGGGGGTGGTGGATTCATTACCTATATGGCGATGATCCCGCAGAAAAACGTAGGGGCCTTTATTGTGGTTACCCGTTCTCCGCTGACCCGATTTACCAATATGAGCGATGGTATCAACGATCTGGTGAGTGAGTTGAGCGGAAACAAACCCCAGGTTATCCCCGCATCCTGATTTAGTACTCAAAAGGCAAACGGTTAATATTCACCAGTTTGCCTTTATTCATTTCAATGTAGCCGCCTTTACGCAGTGCTGCGAGAACTTCTGCGACGACAGAGCGTGAAATACGTGTACGTTGGTGGATATAGTTCATAACGCCAACACGAGAACGCAGTAAATTATCCCATTTCATCATGGATATCAGCGTGGCACGGATTTGATCGTAGGAGTTATTGCCAATTAATTGCAGGTCGCGTAATTCAAGCATGCAGTGCTGCCATGCTAACCAGCTAAAGGCTTCGCGCCATAGCTGACATTGCTCAATAATATTAATCGTTTGGGACGCGGGCAGATAATAACCCGTACAGTAACCTTCTGTTATTAATCTATATTGAATATCTGTTTTCATCACACCATCAGCAAGTCCCATAATAAACGGGGCCTGTGTAATGCCAACCAGTATGGTTTCTCCTCGCCTCAGCGAGACAACCCCCTTTAAAATAACAAAAGTGTCGTTTTTATTTACATCACTGGAATATATTATTTGTTTTTCATTTTCATATTCAAAACGCTCGCCATATTTCGACAAACATTTATCCAGCTTACCAAATTCCAGAAAAGGCTTATCTACAGATAACATTTACGCATTCCTTGCATAAAAGCCCGTCAAATCCTTGACGGGCTTATTGGGATTAAAATACCGAGTCCTCTAATAGGAATTCTTACCAGGTATATTTAACGCCTGCATTCGCAGACCAGTCTTGATCGACATCACCACCGCCGAGGTAGCTGGCATCGGTATATGCGCTGAAGTTTTTGGTAAAGCTGAACTGAGTACCCAGTCCAACACGTACCGCAGAACCTTCTGTACCATTGTCGATGGAATCACCGTTGACGTTAGCATCGTTACCCGCATCGTCATAAACGTACGCCAGTTTGAAGTACGGAGTCAGCGCCTGGTCATCGCTGTAAGCGAAGGTATAACCGGCATCAACACCCAGTTCATAACGCATGCTGTCATAAGACTGACCGTCAACTTTCATGTCGTTGCTCAGCTTATAGTCATCACCAGACTGGAACAGACCGGATACGCTACCGTAAGGCGTCACGTAACCTGCGTCACCCAGTTTCAGGTCATAACCCAGTTTCAGACCGAAGCCCCAGGCATCAGAAGCACTGCTACCGTCAACGTACTGACCGTTGCTCATGTTAGCAGACAGATCGTTGTTGAAATGAGAGTAGTTCAAAGAACCATCAATAAAGAGGTTGCTTGCAAAGCGAGCAGAAGAGTAGATATAGGCGGTCTGGCTGTCCTGATCCACCTGTCCGCTGTTATCGCTTACGTCACCTTTCGCAAAGCCCGCTGCGGCACCGACAATCCACTGTGCATTGTTACCGTCAACTTTGGTATCAAGGCCGACCATGATGCCGTTAACGTCCTGATCGTAGTTAATGGTGCCGTTGTCGCCGTTGAAGCTGCCGCCGAAGTAGCTCACCCACGCGCCACCGTTATCCGCCAGACCGTGACGTGCATTGGTCAGACGCGTACCGACAGTATCCTGTTGCAGGTTCCAGATGTTGGTATTTGCAGACGGGATGCTCAGCGCCATGTTCGCGTAGTCTGTCAGTTCCATCTGCTGCAGAACAACGGTGTTACCCTGCTGCTGCGCCTGATAAGTGTAAGCACCCAGGTCAGCTTTGTTAGCCGCAGAGAAGGTCGCGTTGCTGTTCGTGTCGTTAACGTAGATCAGCTCGTTACCTTTGTAATCAGCAACAGAGCCTGCACCAGTGGCGTTATCGATGCGAACTTTATAGTTACCGGTTGCCGCCGCTACGTGGTCACCATAGTTATCAACTTCAGACTGATCGCCTGAAGTGTCAGAATCGCCATTACCGTTGATAGTCAGATGACCATCAGAGTTCATCGCGATCACGCCGTAACCGTAGTTAGACTGGGTAGTGTCGTTGGTGCGATCGTTGGTCAGATCAGCATTCAGCACATAGTTGGTGCTGTTGATATCGAAAACACCGGCATTGACATTGTTGTAAGCGTCGGTGTAACTGGTCAGGTTCAGTGTATCAACTTGCAGTGCATCGCCCGTGCTGTTGCCGACATCCAGAACACCGTTGTTGGTAACGTTAATGGTATTGGTATACAGCGCAGCACTACCTACACTCCAGCCAGCAGCAACATCATCAGCAATCGTTACGGTACTGTTGTCGATAGACAACGTATTCGTCGCAACATGACCATCTTCATTGATGTTCAGTGCAGAAGCACCGGTCAGGGAGAGGGTGTCGGAAATCAGAGTTGAATCGCCAACATTAACCACGGAACCGCTGTTGATACTTAAGGTATCAATCAGAGAAGTTTTAGTGGTATCCCACTGTGAGGCACCGTTCAGCGTCACATTGAACAGACCGCTCTGATAAACAGAATTGCCCACCACATGACCATCTTCACCATAAGCACTGTTATCACTATCAATACCATAGGTCGAATCAGGCCACAGGCTATTAGCAGCGATGTCGATCAGCGTTGCAGTGGCTTCAGTGCCAGCAGCATAGCTGTCGTAAACACCGTCCGGAGATGTTGCATCCAGAATGCCGTCACCGTTTGTATCTACAGTATTTTCGAAAACACCATCGTTATTAGCATCTGTACCAATATCAACCTGATGTACAGACATTGCCGCACCAACCCACTTACTGCCGTTGTTCAGGGTCAGATCCAGACGGTCAGTACCATCCCAACCGTTGGTATCCAGGTCGGCATCAGTATCACGGTAAGTATCTGCGCCGTTCGGGAAGAAGTTCTCATCAAAGTTGCTAGAGAACAGCACGTCACCCATCAGCGTAGAATTATTAAACGTGGCAGTGGTCTGCATCGCGTTATCTGCATTTGGATTTGCAATAACCGCTAATGCTACATCATTAGCGTTCCAACCGTTACCATTGTAGTCGCTCGCATTGCTGGTGTTGCCAAACCAGCCGGATGTTCCTTCATCAGACCATGAACCCGAGGTCAGGGTGGAATCGGTAACCGCGATGGTGTTGTTAAACACTTCGCTGCTGTTTACGCCGGTGCTGACGGTGTTATCGTCAATGTCCTGCCACTCATAACCCTGAGTCAGGGTAATACCCGCTACGTGAGAGTTGGCGGAGATAGACAGATCAACTTCTTGATCCAGAGTGATAGCCGTACCCAGGTTGTAAACATCTACAACGTGTGAATCAACTGCGTCATTATAGCTACCGTTGTAGGTATAATGTTCGTAATTGTCATCGATAGTTGAGTTGATAACGCTCATCGCCAGACGATCGTAGTAATAATCGGTACCACTACGGTTAGTACAATCCGTCGTCATACATTCGGACGTTACCATACCGTGAATAGTGCTGTTTTTAATCGTCAGACTATTGGTATTACTGTTAGTCGAAAGACCATCATCCAGATAGTAAGTCGAAATGACACCATTAACGGTGGAGTTATTAATTACTGGGTAAATATCACCGTTATAAATACTATCCGTGTCGTAGTTATTCCAGCCAACATATCCATCATAGTAAACACCATCGCTGTAGGAAGCATCATTGTAATGATTGAACGTGGTATAGGTAGTTCCAGAGATATCAGTTGAAGCATTCGCCTGAGAAGTGATTGCCAATGTGCAGGCTAATGCTAATTGTGAGACTACGAGTTTCTTTTTCCAAGTGTGCATTTGTCATCCCTCCTCAGGGACGTAATATAGTTGATCCATCAATTATTAATGCATAGTAAACATATTATGTTTCGCCGAAAGATTATGCGGTGTCATAGATAAAAGGTTCAATTATTCTTTACTTTAAGTCCGAATGCGGACAATAAACGAAATACAAACAAAAAAAGCATAAACCTTTTACTTTCAGTAAATTATGGGAAAATTAATAAAATAAACCATACAATACAATGATAATTAAAAACAAAACCACAAGGACAGCAAATAAACACACGCACAATGAAAGGTATTTAATCAACGATTAAACAAAATCAAACCCACAGCAAAACCTATTGATATTAAAAATGATAAATTCAATAAAGTATAAATAGCGCATATTAAATTTTTAAAAATACGGTACGCGGGTGTCACTCGCATAAGGCCAACTTTCGTAAAACACCCACACACAGGTTGAGGTATACTACGGCCTTCGATTCCACAAACATCAGGCATACCATGACAGACCTAATCCAACGCCCTCGCCGCCTGCGCAAATCCCCTGCGCTGCGCGCCATGTTTGAAGAGACAACACTCAGCTTAAATGACCTGGTGTTGCCGATCTTTGTTGAAGAAGAACTCGACGATTACAAAGCCATCGAGGCCATGCCCGGCGTGATGCGCATTCCAGAGAAACATCTGGCACGCGAAATCGAACGCATTGCCAACGCCGGTATCCGCTCGGTGATGACCTTTGGTATTTCCCACCATACCGATGACACCGGCAGCGATGCCTGGAAAGAAGACGGACTGGTGGCGCGCATGTCACGCATTTGCAAGCAAACCGTGCCGGAGATGATCGTCATGTCCGACACCTGCTTCTGCGAATATACCTCGCACGGTCACTGCGGCGTATTGTGTGACCACGGCGTAGATAACGATTTAACCCTCGCGAACCTCGGTAAACAGGCAGTGGTTGCCGCCGCGGCGGGCGCCGACTTTATCGCACCGTCCGCCGCCATGGACGGTCAGGTGCAGGCTATTCGCCAGGCGCTGGACGCCGCGGGCTTCACTGATACCGCGATCATGTCCTACTCCACCAAGTTCGCCTCCTCCTTCTACGGTCCATTCCGCGAAGCCGCGGGCACCGCGCTGAAAGGCGATCGTAAAACCTACCAGATGAACCCGATGAACCGTCGTGAAGCCATTCGCGAATCACTGCTGGACGAAGCCCAGGGTGCAGACTGCCTGATGGTGAAACCGGCCGGTGCATACCTGGATATTCTGCGTGATATTCGCGAACGCACCGAACTGCCGATTGGCGCCTACCAGGTCAGCGGCGAATACGCGATGATCAAATTCGCGGCCCTGGCAGGGGCAATAGATGAAGAGAAAGTCGTGCTGGAAAGTTTAGGCTCGATCAAACGCGCAGGCGCGGATCTGATCTTCAGTTACTTTGCCCTGGATCTGGCTGAGAAAAAAATTCTGCGTTAATGACGCGGTGTTGCCGGATGGCGGCTTCGCCCTGTCCGGCCTGCACGCCGGGGCCCGGTGGGCAAAGCGCCATCGGGCACGTTAGCTCGCACGATAGTAAGGTTTGTCTCCGAGAATCGTCGCCCGGTGCATAATGCGCCGCTGCGGCAGGTAGTCTGCATTGGCATAATGCTGCGTCACGCGGTTATCCCAAATCGCCACATCGTCAGGCTGCCAGCGCCAGCGTACCTGAAACTCCGGTTTGGTGATGTGGGCAAACAGAAATCCGAGCAGCGCCTCACTCTCTTTTTCCGTCACATCGACAATTCGTGTCGTGAACCCTTCATTCACAAACAGCGCCTGTTTGCCGCTCACCGGATGCGTTCGCACTACCGGATGCAGCAACGGTGGGTGCTTTGCCACCGCCTCCAGCCAACGCTGATGCTCTTCTTCGGTATTACGGTATTTGAACTCCTGAAACGATTTACGGAAATCATGTTCGGCCCGCAGGCCGCTCAGCAATTGGCGAAAAGGTTCTGAAAGCGCTTCAAAAGCGGCAATGCCGCTGGTCCACAGCGTATCGCCACCTGTTAATGGCAGCTCTTTTGCCGCCAGAATCGCCCCGGCAGGTGGCGTCTCAATAAAGGTTACATCGGTGTGCCAGTTGTCGTTATCCGGCGGATTGTCGTTGTGAGTATCGAGGACGATGATCTCCTCAACGCCCTGCGCATGCGGGTAAACCGGATGGATATGCAAGTCGCCAAAACGCAACGCCAGCGCCCGCTGCTGCTGTGGTGTGATCGCCTGCTCGCGCAGGAACACCACCTGATGACGAAGTACCGCGTGGTACAACTGTTCAAACTGGTTATCGCTCAGCGGTCGCGTCAAATCCGCCCCGGTGACCTGCGCACCTATATAGGGCCCCAGCGGGATAATGCTCAGACGTTCACTCATTGTACTTCTCCATGCCAGGGCGTCAGACGGCGCTGAAGCGCACGCAAACCCAATTCTAAAATAAAGGCGATCACGGCAATCACCATAATTCCCGCCAGCACCACATCCGTTGCCAAAAACTCACCCGCTGACTGCACCATAAACCCCAGACCTCGCGTCGCGGCAATCAGCTCCGCCGCCACTAATGTCGACCACCCCACACCCAGTCCAATCCGCAGCCCGGTAAGAATTTCCGGCAAAGCACCCGGTAAAATTACAAACCACAATACCTGTGCGCGGCTGGCCCCCAGCGACTGGGCGGCCCGCACCCGCACCTGCTGGGCGCTTTTGACGCCCGCCAGTGCAGACATCGCCACAGGGGCAAAAATCGCCAGATAGATCAGCAGGATCTTCGAGGTTTCGCCGATGCCAAACCAAATAACCATCAGTGGCAAATAGGCCAGCGGCGGCACCGGACGATACAGTTCGATGATCGGATCGACGATCCCGCGCACCGTCGGACTCAGCCCCATCGCGATCCCCACCGGCACGCCGAGCAGCACCGCGGCCAGCAGAGCAATGACGATACGTGCCAGGCTGGCGGCCAGATGCTGCCACAGCGTGGCATCCATAAAGCCCTGCGGTCCGGCAATGACGATAAGTTTTTGCAGTACCTGCCCCGGCGGCGGTAAAAACAGCGGGCTGATGAATTGCAGTGCCGCCACTGCCCACCACACCACCAGAAGCACGCCCAATGTGCCAACACTTAACGTCATCTGACGTGAAAGCGGCCAGCGCCAGCGCAACGCACGCGGACGGAGTTTATCGTTAATCACCACGCTCATGAGAACGCCTCCCGTTGCGCGAAAACGCGGCCTAGCACGTATTCACGCATGGCAATAAACTGCGGATCGGATTTAATGCTGCGACTCGGCTCCCCGGCCACAAAGCGGCGGGCGAAATTTAGCGGTAAGCGTTCCAGCACCCGGCCCGGTCCCGGAGACAACAGCACCAGTTCGGTCGCCATAAACACCGCCTCTTCGATATCGTGGGTAATCAGCAGCACCTGTTTGCCGGTCTCCTGCCACAGCGTCAACAGCAGGGTTTGCATCTGCTCGCGGGTAAAAGCATCCAGCGCGCCAAAAGGTTCATCCAACAGCAACAGTTGCGGATTTGCCGCCAGCGCCCGGGCAATGCCGACGCGCTGACGCTGACCACCGGAAAGCTGCCAGATAAAGCGCTTTTCCGCGCCTTCCAGCCCAACCTTCTTCAGCATGTCCTGCGCAATGCGTTGACGCTGTAACTTCTCTACACCGGCCAGTTGCAGGCCAAATCCGACGTTATCCTGCACGTTACGCCACGGCAGCAAGCCTTCGTTCTGGAACACCACGCCGCGCTCGGCCCCCGGGCCTGTCACTTTTTTACCCGCCAGCACGATGCTGCCGTGCTGATACGGCACAAACCCGGCAATCAGATTCAGCAGCGTGGTTTTGCCGCAGCCGGAAGGCCCGAGCACCACCAGCAGTTCACCGCCGTCGAGCGTCAGGTTGATGTCGTCCAGCACCGGCTTTCCGTCATAGCGGGCGGCAAGATGAGAGATTTGCAGCATCAGCGCCCCCTTATTGCACGAAGCGATCGGTAACGTACTGGCTGTAATCCGTCGCCACAGCGGGCACTTTGCCCTGCTCTTTGAGGAACTGCGCAGTGTCGATAATCGCTTTATTCACCGGTCCGGTCAGCTCGGCGGTTTGCTGCTGCGGTGTCAGGTAGGTGTTACCTTTTACCAGTCCCGGAATATCCGCTTCCGGCACGCCGCTTAAGCGCGACAGCTTGCTGATGTTGTCCGGCTGCTTTAGCCATTCATCGGGATTAGTAATATAGGGCTGTTGGGCATCAATCGCGCTTTTGGCAAAGGCCTTCACCACCTCAGGATGCTGCTCGGCAAAATCTTTGCGCACGACCCACACGTCCAGCGTCGGCGCGCCCCACTCACCTACTTTTTCCGAGTCGGTTAACACCTTGCCGTCTTTTTCCAGCGCGTTCACCGCCGGTGCCCAGACGTAGGCGCCGTCAATATCCCCGCGCTGCCAGGCGGCAATAATCGCTGGCGGCTGCAGGTTCACAATCTCCACCTGACCGGGCTTGATGCCCCAGTGTTTTAACGCGGCCAGCAGGCTGTAATGGGTGGTGGAGATAAACGGCACGGCAATACGTTTACCGATCAAATCCTCAGGTTTGTTGATGCTTTTCTTCACCACCAGCGCCTCGGAGTTACCGAGTTTGGACGCCAGCAGGAACACCTCAATCGGTACCTGTTGGCTGGCCGCAACCGCCAACGGGCTGGAGCCAAGATTGCCAATTTGTACGTCGCCAGACGCCAGCGCCCGGACGATGCTCGCCCCGCTGTCGAACTTACGCCAGTCAACGGTGGCCCCGCTCTCTTTAGCAAATGTGTTATCCGCCTGCGCCACTTTGGCCGGTTCAGCGGAGGTCTGATACGCGACGGTGACGTTCACCGCCTGCGCCTGAAATGCAACCACTGCCAGTACGGCAAGGAGTGTATTACGCGATGATATAGCCATGATTGTCTGCTCCCCTGTCTTGTTATGTGGGGCAGTATTTCGTTACGGCACACTTTGATAAAGGAATTAAAAATTCTGGCTAAGAACAAAGCGTTTTTAGAAAAAAAGCGGCAATAGTTAGCTATTTCGCTCATGACAGATGGAATTCGTAGGCCTGATAAGCGCAGCGCCATCAGGCACTGTTGCCGGATGGCGGCGCAAGCGCCTTATCCGGCCTACAACACCTGCAAATTATTGCGATTTTGTTACATTCGTTACATAACAGCATCCCGGTGATTGCCAGCGTAATGCGGGCAGGCATCATAGACGCCATTGTCAGACAAGAGAGCAAGAAAATGATCCATGTTGTGCTGGTGGATGACCATGTGGTGGTGCGTTCCGGCTTTGCGCAATTACTCAGTCTTGAAGATGACCTGAACGTCATCGGTCAATACAGCAGCGCGGCAGATGCCTGGCCTGCGTTACTGCGCGATGACGTCAGCGTGGCGGTGATGGACATCGCTATGCCGGATGAAAATGGTCTGAGCCTGTTAAAACGGCTGCGGGCGCAGAAACCCAACTTTCGCGCCATAATTCTCAGCATTTATGACGCGCCGACGTTTGTGCAAAGCGCACTGGATGCCGGTGCCAGCGGCTATCTGACCAAACGCTGCGGGCCTGAGGAACTGGTACAGGCGGTACGTTCAGTGGGCATGGGTGGGCATTACCTGTGCGCTGACGCATTGCGGGCGCTACGCGGCGGCGAACAACCCGCCCAGGTGCTGGAAGTCCTCACCCCACGCGAGCGCGAAGTGTTTGATCTGCTGGTCAAAGGCGACAGCGTGAAAGAGATCGCCTTCAAACTCGACCTCAGCCACAAAACTGTCCACGTCCACCGCGCCAACGTGCTGGGTAAACTGCAATGCCACAGCACTATTGACCTGGTGCATTTTGCGCTCGACCATCAGCTACTGACGGGGCACTGATGTCGCGTTCGGCTCGCCATTGGGTGATCTCCCTGTTTATCCTGCTGGCCTGGGGCTCAGGCTGGCTGATGCTGTGGACGCTGGGATTTTACCTGACCCAAAACGGTCAGCAGGCAGCGCTATTTCTGCCGCACGGCGTCTATCTCGCACTCTTGATCCTGCTGTCACGCCGCTACTGGCCCGCGCTGGTACTGCCACCGGTGCTAATGCTGTTCTGGCTACACAGCGAACAATTATTAAATGGTTATATTCTGCTGGTCGCACCGTTAATTAGCCTGATCCCGGCCAGTATCGGCCAGTCTTACTGGCACCGCTTCCCACTCTACTGGCAGCGCTTAACGCTGCTACTGGCCGCCGTCACCGTCACCGCATTGCTCAATACCGCCCTCCTGTCGCCCTTTATCGAAAGCCCGGCGATGTTAATTGGCCTGGCGTCGTTTACCGGCGGCGTGCTGTTGACGCCATTTGTTTATTTGATTTACGAATTTCTGCGCCAGCAGCACCGCTATCATTTGCTCGGCCTGGACACCCGTAATCCGCCGCTGCGCACCTCGCTTATCATTTGGTGCAGCCTGTTTTTTATTATCGGCATCGGCACTCAGATGGTGCTGTCACCAGACATTGAGCGCCTGCTGCTGATCGTAGTGTTTCTGCCCAACGTGGTGATGGCATGGAAGTTTGGCTGGCAGGGCGGCGTATTATCCGGGTTGCTTGGCAGCATGATGATCACCATCGCACGGCAAATCGGTGTGGGGTTCAGCAATTTACTGGAACTGGAAATTTTTCTCGCGACCCAGGCGTTGTTGGGTATTGGCCTGGGTATCGCTATCAGCCGCCAGCAGCATCTGGCGCAGAACCTGCACCACTATCGCCAGCGTCTGGAAGCCGAGCTGACGGCACGACGGGCGTTAACTGAGCAACTGATCCGCAGCGAAGAAAATACGCGCAAGAGTCTGGCGCGGGAGCTGCACGACGAAATTGGGCAAAACATTACCGCCATTCAAATCCACTCTCAGCTGGTCAAGCGAGCACAGGATCCACAGCAAACGCTGGACGCAGCGAATCAGATCAATGACCTTGCCCGGCGCATTCATCACTCCACCCGCCAGTTGCTGCGCCAGCTGCGTCCTCCCGCGCTCGATGAACTGTCCTTTCAAGACGCGCTCCATCATCTGGTGAATGAGTTTGCCTTTGCCGAACGGGGCATCCGCTGCCGGTTTGACTATCGGCTGGAAAATACGCCAGACAATGAAACGGTCCGCTTTACGCTGTACCGCCTGTTGCAGGAGTTACTCAATAACGTTTGTAAACATGCCGACGCCAGCGAGGTGTCGATTACGCTCCGCCAACAGGAGCACAGCCTGGTTCTGCACGTTGAGGACAACGGCGTGGGCATTCTGCCAGAAAAAATCCCCGGTTTCGGTATTCAGGGAATGCGTGAACGGGTAAGCGCACTGGGTGGCGAGCTAACGCTTGAGTCGCACAACGGTACGCGGGTAATTGTTAACCTGCCCACAAATTTGCAACAAACCCATCATTAACCAGGAAAAAGTCTTAGTCACTCTGGACTTTCTCTCATCCCCTTTTGCTTTCACTTTCCTATAGTCAGCACAAATGGAGACCGCCATGCACGCACGCGCATCACGCGAAACAGATCAACGCTACCGGGCGCTACGTCCCCGGCTACTGATGTGCATGGTCATTGGCTACGCCGCGTTCTACCTGACGCGCAAAAGCGTCAACTACGTGCTCCCGGCGCTGCAAACGGATCTGGGGCTGGATAAAAGTGATATTGGCCTGCTGGGTTCGCTGTTTTATCTGACCTACGGCCTGTCAAAGTTCACCGCCGGATTATGGCATGACAGCCACGGGCAGCGGGCGTTTATGGGCATCGGCCTGTTTGCCACCGGCGTCTTAAACGTGGTGTTCGCCTTTGGCGAATCACTGACGCTGCTGCTGGTGGTGTGGACGCTCAACGGGTTTTTCCAGGGCTGGGGCTGGCCCCCCTGCGCCCGCCTGCTGACTCACTGGTATTCGCGTAACGAACGCGGTTTCTGGTGGGGCTGCTGGAATATGTCTATCAACATCGGCGGAGCCATCATTCCGCTGATTAGCGTCTTCGCCGCCCACTGGTGGGGCTGGCAGGCAGCGATGCTGACACCGGGGATAATCAGCATGGCATTAGGGATCTGGCTCACCCTGCAACTGAAAGGCACGCCCCAGGAAGAGGGATTACCGACGGTTGGAGAATGGCGGCAGGACCCGCTGGAACTGCGCCAACAGCAGCAAAGCCCGCCGATGGGGCTGTGGCAAATGTTACGCACCACCATGCTGAAGAATCCGATGATCTGGCTGCTGGGCGTGTCATATGTGCTGGTCTATGTGATCCGCATCGCGCTTAACGACTGGGGCAACATCTGGCTGACCGAAAGCCACGGCGTGAATCTGCTCAGCGCCAACGCCACGGTGATGCTGTTTGAAGTCGGTGGCTTGCTCGGCGCGCTGTTTGCCGGATGGGGATCAGATGTGCTGTTCAGCGGTCAGCGCGCGCCGATGATCTTGCTGTTCACGCTCGGGCTGATGGTCTCTGTCGCCGCCCTATGGCTGGCACCGGTTCACCACTATGCGCTGCTGGCGGCCTGTTTCTTTAGCGTGGGCTTCTTTGTTTTTGGCCCACAGATGTTGATTGGCCTGGCCGCCGTCGAATGCGGACACAAAGCAGCCGCAGGTTCGATCACCGGTTTTCTCGGGCTGTTTGCCTATCTCGGGGCCGCGCTGGCGGGTTGGCCGCTGTCGCTGGTCATTGAACGTTATGGCTGGTCGGGAATGTTCAGTTTGCTCTCGGTTGCCGCTGTCGTTATGGGTTTATTGCTGATGCCGCTGCTTATTGCAGGCATTACCCCTTCTCTCAGTCAAAGGATAAAACAATGAAATTGACGCTTACCTCTACCCTGATTGCTTCCACCCTCGCGCTGGCGGCGTTAAGCAGCGTTGCCCAGGCTGAAGGTCGTCTGGTGGTCTACTGCAGCGCCACCAACGAAATGTGCGAAACCGAAACCAAAGCCTTCGGTGAAAAATATGATGTGAAGACCTCATTTATTCGCAACGGCTCCGGCAGTACGCTGGCGAAAGTGGATGCCGAGAAGAAAAACCCGCAGGCGGATGTCTGGTACGGTGGAACGCTGGATCCGCAGTCTCAGGCCGGAGAGATGGGCCTGCTGCAGCCGTATAAATCACCGAAACTCGATGAAATCATGGAGAAATTCCGCGATCCGGCGAAAGTGAAAGGTAACCTCTCCTCCGCCGTTTACGTCGGTATTCTGGGCTTTGGCGTCAATACCCAGCGCCTGAAAGAGAAAAACCTACCGGTGCCAAAATGCTGGAAAGATCTGACTAAACCGGAATACAAAGGCGAAATCCAGATTGCCGACCCACAAAGCTCCGGCACCGCCTACACCGCGCTGGCAACCTTCGCCCAACTGTGGGGGGAAGATCAGGCCTTTGATTACCTGAAGCAACTCAATGCCAACGTTTCTCAGTACACCAAGTCTGGTATTGCCCCGGCACGTAACGCTGCCCGTGGCGAAACGGCGATCGGCATTGGCTTCCTGCACGACTACTCGCTGGAAAAAGAACAAGGCGCTCCGCTGGAGCTGATTTCGCCGTGCGAAGGCACCGGCTATGAAATTGGCGGCGTCAGCATCCTGAAAGGCGCGCGTAACCTCGACAACGCCAAACTGTTCGTTGACTGGGTACTGTCAAAAGATGCCCAGGAACTGGCATGGAAGAAAGGCAAATCCTATCAGATCCTGACCAACACCACCGCCGAGACGTCACCGAACTCCCTGAAGCTCGACGACCTGAAGCTTATCAATTACGACATGGATAAATATGGTTCTACAGATGTTCGTAAAGCGTTGATCAATAAGTGGGTTAGCGAAGTGAAGATGGGTAAATAAAACATGATGACCTTCTTCGGATAAGGTTACGTAGGCCGGATAAGGCAACGCCGCATCCGGCAATGATCGTCACCCTGAATGCCGGATGGCGCACAAGCTTATCCGGCCTACATCAGGATTGAACACCGGAACCGCTATGTCACAGACACTTGCACTCCATCCCGTGAAAAAACGGGATGCGATATTCCTTTGGGTTTTACTCGGCTGGCTGGCGTTTGCCCTGCTGCCAAGCTGGAGCCTGGACTATGGACTGCTGGAGTCCACGCGCGAGGAAATACTCGCCGCCTACAGCTGGTCACATTTCAATATTAGCTGGTTGTGGTATCTGCTACCGAGCCTGCTGCTGGTACGTCCGTTCCAGGAAGCCAAACGCGAGCAGCGCAGCCGCCACACTCTCGACGCGAGCTGGTCGCTGTTCTGTATGGCCTTTATTGTCGCCAGCGCCACCCTTGAAGGACGCGGCCTAGGCTATGCCACCATCGTGCTGTTTGCCGCGCTGGGCGCGATTATGACGCTGGCGCTCACCCGCCTCGAATGGCTGGGTGGCGACCGTTTCGTTATCGGATCGCTCACCGCCATTGTCGCGCTGATCGGGATTTTTATCGTCTGGCCGAGCATCGCGATTTTCATTCCCATGTTCACCAACGACGCCGGAGAGTTTGCCCCGCTGGCGTTTATGAATGTGCTGTCGCAGGCGCATATCATTCAGGTGATCCTCAACTCCATTATGCTGTCGATCGCCGTCGGCGTCGGCTGTACTTTCTTCGGTCTGGTGCTGGCGATTTACACCACTCGTATTGCCAGACGTAGCGCCATTATTGGCCGCATTTTCTCGATCCTGCCGATCGTGACGCCGCCGTTTGTCGTCGGCCTTGGCGTCACCTTAATGATGGGCCGTTCCGGCTACATTACCGAATTAATGGTGGACTGGTTTGGCTTAACCAACACCAACTGGCTGTACGGGTTTACCGGCATCTGGCTGGCGCAGGTGCTGGCCTTCACCCCGATGGCGTTTATGATCCTCGATGGGGCGATCAAAACCATTCATCCGTCGCTGGAAGAAGCGTCGTACACCCTGCGCGCCAGCCGCTGGCAGACCTTTAATGGCGTGTTTGTCCCGCTGCTAAAACCGGCGCTGGCAAACGCCTTTTTGATTGTCATTGTGCAGTCGCTGGCTGACTTCAGTAACCCGCTGGTACTCGGCGGTAACTTTGACGTGCTGGCGACACAAATCTACTTCTACATCACCGGTTCACAGCTCGATTACCAGGCCGCCAGCACGCTCGGTGCGTTCCTGCTGCTGTTCTCCCTGCTGGTGTTCTGCGTGCAGTACATGTGGATCGGCAAACGCTCGTACGTCACCGTTTCCGGTAAATCATACCGTGGCGACGTGCAACCGCTGCCGGTAACGCTGGTGTGGAGCGTAGTCGCGCTGCTGGCGGTATGGATCGCCTTTAACGCCCTGCTGTATGGCAGCATTTTCTACGGCAGCTTCACCGTTAACTGGGGCGTGGACTACACCCTGACGCTGGCGAACTTTACCAAGCTGTTTGGTCAGGGGATGAGCGACGGCGCGTGGCCTTCGCTACTCGACACCCTGCTGTACGCCGGGATCGCCGCGCCGATCACCGCCATCTTCGGGCTGCTGATCGCCTGGATTGTGGTGCGCCAGCAGTTTAAAGGCAAAAAAACTATCGAGTTCACCACCATGCTGTGCTTTGCCGTTCCCGGCACCGTGGCGGGTGTCTCGTATATTCTGGCCTTTAACAGCGCCCCGGTGTACCTCACCGGGACGGCGGCCATCGTCATTATCTCAATGGTGATGCGTAACGTGCCGGTCGGCATTCGTGCAGGCATTGCGGGCTTAGGGCAAATCGATAAATCGCTGGATGAAGCCTCGCTCAGCCTGCGTGCCGGTTCGCTACGGACCATCACGCACATCCTGCTGCCGCTGCTACGCCCGGCTATCCTCTCCGCGCTGATCTACAGCTTTGTGCGCGCCATTACTACCGTCAGCGCCATTGTGTTCCTCGTCACGCCAGATACCCGCGTCGCAACGGCCTACATTCTGAACCGCGTGGAAGACGGTGAATACGGCGTGGCCATTGCCTACGGTTCGATCCTGATCGTGGTGATGCTGGCGATTATTTTCATCTTTGACTGGCTGATCGGTGAATCACGTACCTCCCGTTCAAAAGCCAAAAACCCGGCGTAATGGAGCGCACTATGACTCAGAAAAATTTCGTTGAACTGCGCAACGTAACCAAACGTTTTGGCAGCAACACGGTTATCGACAACATCAATCTCACCATCCCGCAAGGGCAAATGGTGACGCTGCTTGGCCCTTCCGGCTGCGGCAAAACCACCATTTTGCGCCTGGTTGCCGGACTGGAAAAACCGAGCGAAGGACAGATTTATATTGATGGCGAAGACGTTACCCATCGTTCCATCCAGCAGCGCGATATCTGCATGGTGTTTCAGTCTTACGCCCTGTTCCCACATATGTCGCTGGGTGAAAACGTCGGCTACGGCCTGAAGATGCTCGGTGTATCGCGAAGCGAACTGAAAGCGCGGGTGAAAGAGGCGCTGGCGATGGTGGATCTGGAAGGATTCGAAGACCGCTATGTCGATCAGATCTCCGGCGGGCAACAGCAGCGCGTGGCGCTGGCCCGGGCGCTGATCCTCAAACCGAAGGTGCTGTTATTTGATGAACCGCTGAGTAACCTCGACGCCAACCTGCGACGCAGCATGCGTGACAAGATCCGCGAACTGCAAAAGCAGTTTGATATTACCTCGCTGTACGTGACCCACGATCAGAGCGAAGCCTTCGCGGTGTCCGACACCGTACTGGTGATGAACAAGGGACATATCATGCAGATCGGCTCACCGCAGGATCTGTACCGCCAGCCCGCCTCGCGCTTTATGGCGAGCTTTATGGGCGATGCCAACCTGTTCCCGGCCGCGTTCAGCGAGGCGTTTGTCGATATTTACGGTTATCGCCTGCCAAGGCCGCTGCATTTCGCCACCCAGGGAGAAGGTACGGTTGGCGTGCGTCCGGAGGCAATTACGCTCAGCGATCGCGGCGAGGAGAGCCAGCGCTGTGTGATCCAGCACGTCGCCTATATGGGGCCGCAGTATGAGGTCACGGTAGAGTGGCACGGGCAGGAAATTCTATTGCAGGTCAACGCCACGCGCTTACAGCCAAACGCTGGCGAGCAGTATTACCTCGAAATCCACCCGTACGGCATGTTTATCCTGGCGGATGCGGCATAATTTGTGCCGGGCTACGATCAAACAACGGACCAGATAAAATTAACTTGATTATAGAGAAGGAAAAATCTTTATAAAATATTTATTAAGTGAATGCATATGAACTTAATTATTTCAAGCCTGAATCATCCTGAATTGGATTCAGGCTTTTTTATTGCTTATGCGATCAGCCGCACAAATTTTACAGAAGAAATAGTATGTCATCATGCTTTCAACGGATGAGAGAGATTCAAAAATGTATTTTCACCAGGAAGAAAATCAGCACATCCCATATATAAGCGATCACGAATTATGGGTATTGGGCCGTGTCAGTGGAATATACAACAAAACAACGCATAAAAAAGAAGAAATGTTAGAGCCATTGTGGAGGAGGTACAATCGAAGTATAGAAGGCATTCTAATTTTTTATTCAAAGATGGAAGCATCAATTTACTCCACTTACTTAGAGAAAAAATTTAATGAAAAGTGGAGCGTATATGCACTGGATGATTTTAATATTGAGGAAATGATAAAAAATAATAAAATAACCAAAAATAGCGATGATTATTATCTGCTGTTGAGTGCGGGGTTTTGGGCTGATAAACAATGCAATGTTATATATCATGGTTATCATTTATCTCAAGTTACAATCCCCGTCAAATATACTTTTAGCAGTTTCAGTGAAAATGAAAGACTCCCTACCCTAAAAATACCTGAAAAAGTTACAGATAGATTTCATCAAATGTGGAAGAAAAGATTCCATGATTTTCCAAGTCATACTCAATCGCAATGTAATTATCATAATGACTATTTAAAAGAACAAAGTCTAATCGCTTATAATAATATGCAATTCAAAGAATCAAATAAAATCGAAGATTGTGTTTATATGGCAACATGGAAAAATGACTGGTTTTTTTGCAATCCGGAAAGTTTAACTTTATTAAAATGAGAATTGTATGGGAATTGCCTATTTTTTAAGGGTCGGAGATAAAACAACCTGCGGTGGCACTATTTTAACAGGTTGTACTAATCATATACTCGACGGACAGCCAACGGCACGACATGGCGATAGCTATATATGTGGTAAAGATAAAAAACTCTACCACATAGCAGGAGGGCAACCAGGTTATTTTATACATGGTGTTCAGGCTGCCGGAACAGCACATAGCGTTGGCACATGCCCTTGCAAATGCCGATTTATTAACTCAATTTCAAATGTCAGTTATTTCTATGAGAGTGAAGTTCTCTCCACACCTAAACCAGTCACAAACAGAGTGGTCTCTGTAACGCCGCAGAACGTACCAAAACCGCTCACGATGGCACATGGGCCATATTGTCCGACTGAAGCTGAAGAGGATAAACCGCCTCGTGAGACTGTAGATGCGGGATTTTGTGTATTGCCCTATGAGGCTAAACCATCAACATATGAACCGTATATTTTTGTTAATCCCCCCGATGGTACGAGAGAGCTATATCACAAACTGAACCCTGATATGAAAAAACAACCTGGTTCAATTCTGATTGTTGTTGATCCTGAAAAACAAGATCAGCAACAGATTGAAGCATTACAAAAAGCACGAGATCGAATTGATAAAGCTCTGGCTCCACTTACCTTACAGGATGCAAAGTTATTGCATGATAACAGAGGAGCCGTGGATGCATTTTCATATCAACTTTTCGGTAATTATTTAGGAAATGCTGGAGATAGTTTTGGATATATTAGTGAGATAGGTAAAAGTTGTTACGAAGAAATAAAACAAATATTAATTGAAATTCAGGAGTTATATAAAGATACGTACACCCATAACAAAGGAATCATATCGGGGGAGGAATTTTTTGGTCAACGAGCAAGACTGTTTGAAAAATTAAATGTTATCTTAAATAAATTCTCCAAAACCCATCTTAATCTGGAAGAATATAATAGTATTAAAAAAGCTTTAGGTTTATCAACAAGCTCAATTATGCATAAATGGGATAAAACTGGAGTGGATAATATAGAGGGCTATGCTAAATATATTGAAAATTCGGCAAAATTAGTTAAACTGATGAAAACCGTTGGTTTTGTTGGCATAGGTTTAGATTTCGCTGGATATACATCAAATATTTATGATGCCTGTGCAAAAGGCCGTGAAAGTGCATGCAAAAAAGCCGCTATTACTGAATATAGTAAATTTGGATTCAAACAGGCTAGTAGTATGCTTACTGGTCTGGCGGCTGGACGTGCAGCAAATGTGGTTTGTACGTGGGTATTAGGGCTTTCTACTATAGAAGCTGGAGGGGTCGGTGCTGCACTGTGTTTTGCTACAGGGGTTGGTGTTACTATTGCGTCAGGTAAGATTGCAGAAAAATATGGCGAGGACGCTGGTGAAAAATTAGGTAATTATGTAGGAGATCATATTATATATGAAAATATTTTTCATTGAAAATGATGAAGTTATAAAAATCTTAATTTGCCTTGCGTTTACATTTGATTTTTTAATATTCATGATGTGTTATTTTTACAATAAAAAAGCATACAAAAAAATAGTTGAAATATACGAAAAAGAGATAGGCACTCTACCGCTTTCAACAAAGTTATGCAAAGATGCAAGTGTTTTTTCTACTCCATATTTATATAATACGAAAGTTAGTTTTATAACTAGAAGCTTAAACTTTAAATACCATAAGCATTTACATTATGGTATAAGCATAGAAGGGTATAATCTAATAAGAAATCTTCCAAAAAAATTAACACTAGGATTTAGAATTGAATCATTGTCATTATTGATTTGCATTCCAATAATGATCGGTTTTTTTATCATTTTCTAAATAAAGGGACTCCATTGGAGTCCCTTTATTTAATTTTATTTCAATGCACCCTATATTTGGTCAACAATCCGGTCGTAAGTAGCAGCAGGTAATAACCCACTCACAAAAACATTTGGATTCACTTTAGCATCGGCTGCTGGCGAGTGTGGCCTGTTACCTAAAATAACAATAGCCATATCGCCACATCATTCACTGTAGGCCCGATAAACTCTCAGCTTTGCGCTTTTAGCGCAGCAATATCCGCAGGCGTGGTGCGACAGCACCCGCCAATCAACCGGGCGCCCGCCGCACGCCACTGGGGTAAATAATCCGCCAGCGTTTTACACGCTTCACCGTGAGTGTGCCAGGTTTTGCTCTGCGCATCGTAATGCTCGCCGGAGTTGGGATAGACCACCAGCGGCAGCGCCGTTAAGCCGTGTAAATGCTGCAACGCCTCGGTAGTGTTTTCCAGCGCAATGCAGTTGATACCAATAGCCAGCACCTGCGGGTAGTTTGCCAGTAACGCCACCACTTCGCGCAGCGGCGTGCCGTCGCTCAGGTGTTCGCTGTCACGCAGGGTAAACGAGAACCACGCCCGCGCGCGCGGGTATTCCGCCAGCAGTTCAGCCAGCGCCTTAATCTCAGTAAAATTCGGCAGCGTTTCGCAGGCTAACAGGTCAGCTCCGGCGTCCAGCAGCGCTTCAACGCGCGGTCGGTGAAACCCCTGAAACTCGTCTTTGCTGCGCACGTAATCGCCACGGTATTCCGAGCCATCCGCCAGATACGCGCCGTACGGTCCCACAGACCCGGCCACCAGCAATGTACCCGCCTGCGGGTTTTCCGCCAGATACGCCTCGCGCGCTTTACGCGCCAGCTCTACGCTTTTGCCAATCAGTGCCTTCGACTGCGCCTCATCCAGACCTCGGGCGGCAAAACCTGCCGGCGTGGCCTGATAGCTGGCGGTGATCGCACATTGAGCACCCGCCCGGTAGTAATCTAGATGGACTTCGCGGATAAGCTGCGGGTTTTCTACCAGCACTTTCGCTGACCACAGGCTATCGGCCAGGTTACAGCCGCGCGCCTCCAGTTCCGTCGCCATCGCACCATCCAGCAACAGGAAATCCTGTTTCTCAAGAAGGGTACGTAACGGATTATTCTGCGACATGGTGTGGCTCCTGTTTTACTTTACGGGGTTGAGTAAGGAAATAAGCACCATAGCACAACGCCACAAACGGTAACCCGCACCACAACGCAATTCTCTGCGCGGGATCGAAGGCCAGGCCGACACAGGCCATCAGGCACAGCACAAACCCCAATACGGGAACCAGCGGATACCACGGCGCACGATAATGCAATTCACTCACAGCCTTTCCTTGCTGTAAGTGACGGCGGCGAAAAACAAAATGCGAAGCGCAGATGCTCAGCCACACCGCCACCACCGCAAACCCGGAGATCGCCGACAGCGCCACAAATACCGTATCCGGGGCGATCACGCTGGAAAACAGCGCCAACACACCGCCGAGCATGCTGACCGATATGGCTGTCAACGGCACGCCGTTTTTGGTTACCCGCGCAAAACAGGCGGGCAGCGTACGTTCATTCGACAGCGACCACAGCATGCGCCCGGAAGCATACAGTCCTGAATTCGCAGCCGAAAGAATGGCCGTCAGGATCACGACGTTAAAAATATCCGCCGCATATGGAATCCCCACCTTCTCAAACACCAGCACAAACGGGCTTTTCTCCACTCCCGCCTGCTGTATCGGGATCAATGCCGCCAGCACAAACACGGTGCCAATAAAGAAAATAATCAGTCGTGCGATAGTGGTACGAATCGCCACCGGAATCACCTTGCGTGGGTTTTCCGTTTCGCCCGCCGCGATGCCGATAAGCTCGGTTCCCGAGAAAGCAAAGTTCACCGCCACCATGGTCATCAGGATCGGTAGGCCGCCATGTGGAAACCAGCCTTCTGCGGTGAGATTGCTCAGCCCCGGCGCGGGTGAACCATCCTGCATCGGGATAAAGCCAAAAATGGCCGCCCCGCCGAGGATAATAAAGGCGATGATGGTGATGACTTTTACCAGCGAGAACCAGAATTCCCCTTCGGCAAAAAAGCGCGTAGAAATGACGTTCAGGCCAAAGATAACGACGCAGAAAACCACGCACCAGATCCACACCGGCACCTGTGGGAACCAGTACTGCATGCAGAAACCAGCGGCGGTAAAGCTGGAGCCAAGCGCCACGGTCCAGGTCAGCCAGTAGAGCCAGGCTACAGTGTAACCCGTCGCCGGGCCGAGGTAGCGCGCGGCATAAACGTGAAACGCGCCGGTTTCCGGCATCGCCACCGACAGTTCACCCAGACATTGCATCACCAGCCAGACCACCAGCGCGCCAATCAAATAGGCCAGCAGCGTCCCCGCAGCCCCGGTGGTGGAGATGATGTACCCGGTATTAAAGAATAACCCTGTGCCAATCACGCCACCTAAAGAGAGCATAATCAGGTGACGCGTTTTCATTGTGCGCTTCAGTGGCGCATTTTGTTGTATTGTTTGCATATGACCTTCTAAACGTGTGGACATCTAAACATCCAAAGAAGGTTTGTTATACCGCGTTTGTAAACACAATGCAAAGTTAGCCCTGCACCAGACGCAGATGCCCGCGCCGGGCGCTCAACACAGGACGAGGATTAACAATAAGATACAAAAAAGGTCGCCAGGCCATAACGCCTCCGCTATCAGGGTTTATTCAACTCTGGCAACGGAGACGTCCAATGACGTTCCCCCGAAAGTAGGAACCGCGCGTCACACCTCATACGTCCGGATGAGCGCACGGTCAGGAGTCGCTGGCTTGAACCTGTATCTGTGATTTACGGCTCATCAGCACAAACACCGCCAGCCCGGCCAGCAAAATACCCGGTGCGGAGGCCGCCATCACGCCTACCGTTCCGGTGCCCAGCGCCAGCATTTTCCCCGCCAACAGTGGACCACTCATCGCCCCGAGGCGCCCAACGGCCACCGCGGTGCCTACGCCGGTGGCGCGGATGGGGGTGCTGTAAAACAGCGGAGCCAGCGCATACAGCACGCTTTGGCCGCCGGTGGCAAACATCCCTGCGACAAATCCGGCCACCAGCATACCGCTCAATGATGACACCGTACCGAGCGCCAGCAGTGAAGCCAGCATCCCGGTGTAAATCAGTAGCGACATCACCACCGGGCGCAGTTTATCCATCAATGCACCGAGGATTAACGTCCCGCTGGCCGCGCCGATTTGCAGGGCAAACATCACGCCCGCCGCCTGTGAGGGACGAAAGCCCTGTTCAACCAGCAGCATCGGCAGCCAGTTGATCAGCATATACACCACCAACAGGGTGAAGAAATAACACAGCCACAGCAGCAACGTGGCGGTCGCGGTGGCAGGGGCAAACAGCGCACGCAACGGTGCGGCGGCGGCCTGCGTTTGCTGGGCATACACATGTGATTCCGGTAGCCAACGCATCAGCAACGGCACCAGCAGCAGCGGGATCACCCCACCAACCCAGAACACATTTTGCCAGGCGGAGGCCACACCGCTAAAACCCAGCGCCGCCGCCAGCGCTGCGCCAATCGGCACGCCGCAGTACATCAGGCTCACCGCGGTGCCGCGAAAGCGCGGGCCTGCGGCTTCGGAGGTCAGCGCGATCAGGTTCGGCAACGCCGCCCCCAACCCGACACCGGTCATCAGGCGGGCAAACACCAGCGACGAGAAATCCCAGGATATCGCCGTCGCCAGCGAAAACAGGCCAAACAGCGCCACGGAGCCAATAAGGATCCGCTTGCGCCCATAGCGGTCAGCCAGCATACCGCCCACCAGCGCGCCGGGCAGTAATCCCAGAATACCGGCGCTGAAGATCCAGCCCATCTGCATTTTATCTAACGCAAAAGCCTGGGCGATGCCGACGGCAGCGATACCGGCGGCCTGTAAATCCAGCCCTTCCATCAGGGCGACTAAAAAACACAGCCCGACGGTCAGCGTCAGACGGGAGGAGGATGCGGGGGTACGGGTTGTCATGAGGTGTACCTCTGAGGTCACGATGCAGGTGAAGCGCGGCTGATACGTTGCCAGCCGCGTCATTATTTTTATTTGCTGTTGCGCAGATCCAGCGACACGTCGACGATCATATCTTCCTGGCCGCCCACCATTCGGCGTTTGCCCAGTTCAACCAGTATATCCACCGCGCTCAGACCATAGCGCGCCGCCGCCACTTCGCAATGACGCAGGAAGCTGGAATAGACCCCGGCATAACCCAGCGCCAGCGTTTCGCGATCCACCCGCACCGGGCGGTCCTGCAGCGGACGGACTAAATCGTCGGCGGCATCCATCAGCGCGTAAAGGTCGGTGCCGTGCTGCCAGCCGAGCTTATCTACAGCGGCGATAAACACCTCCAGCGGCGCGTTGCCCGCCCCTGCGCCCATGCCAGCCAGGCTGGCATCAATACGGTCACAACCCTCTTCTACTGCCGCCAGGGAGTTCGCCACACCGAGGCTCAGGTTGTGGTGAGCATGCATCCCGGTTTCCGTTTCCGGCTTCAGCACCGCTTTCAGGGCGCGGAAGCGATCGCGAATGTCCGTCATGTTCATTGCCCCGCCGGAATCGACCACATAGATACAGGTTGCACCGTAGTTTTCCATCAGCTTCGCCTGCTGCGCCAGTTTCTCCGGCGTGGTCATGTGGCTCATCATCAGAAAACCGACGGTGTCCATGCCCAGCTCGCGCGCATACTGAATATGCTGGGCCGACACGTCCGCTTCGGTGCAGTGGGTCGCCACGCGCACCACCCGCGCACCGGCCTGGTATGCGTTTTTCAGGTCATGAATCGTGCCGATACCCGGCAGCAACAGCGTGGCGATTTTGGCGTGCTCCACCACGTCCGCCGCCGCTTCAATCCATTCCAGATCGCTGTGCGCGCCAAAGCCGTAGTTAAAGCTGGAGCCCTGTAACCCGTCGCCGTGCGCCACCTCAATGGAATCGACACGCGCATCGTCCAGTGCTTTAGCTATTTGGCGGACGTTTTCCAGCGAATATTGATGACGAATAGCGTGCATGCCGTCACGCAAGGTCACGTCAGAGATATAGAGTTTTTTACCGTTCATGCTGCTTCTCCTGCCTGACGCGCGAGTGACTGTGCCATCTTTTCAGCGGTCGCCAGCGCGCTGGAGGTCATAATATCGAGATTGCCCGCGTAGGCTGGCAGGTAGTGCGCCGCACCTTCCACTTCCAGATACACCGCAGTTTTCAGGCCGGAGAACTGGCCAATACCCGGCAGATTCACCGGTTTATCCTGTGGGATGATCTCAAACTGCACGCGCTGTTTCAGGCGGTAGCCCGGCACGTACGCGTGTACCGCCGCTGCCATTTGGTTAATCGACGCCTCAATTTCTGCCTGAGAAGCCTCTTCGCTCAGCACATACACCGTGTCGCGCATCATCAGCGGCGGCTCCGCTGGGTTGAGCACAATAATCGCTTTGCCTTTCTCGGCACCGCCCACCACTTCAATCGCCTTCGAGGTGGTTTCGGTAAATTCATCAATATTGGCGCGCGTGCCCGGTCCCGCGGACTTGCTGGCAATAGAGGCGATAATCTCGGCGTAATACACCCGCGCCACGCGGGACACCGCCGCCACCATCGGGATGGTCGCCTGGCCGCCGCAGGTCACCATATTGACGTTCAGCCGATCCACGTTGGCCTCGAGATTCACTACCGGCACGCAGTACGGGCCAATCGCCGCCGGCGTCAGGTCGATCAGGCGGATCCCCGGCTTAACCGCGCGTAAGGCGGCGTCATTTTTCACGTGCGCACCCGCGCTGGTGGCGTCAAACACGATGTCGATATCGGCAAATTCCGGCATTGCCATCAGCCCCGTTACCCCTTCATGGGTGGTGGCGACGCCCATGCGTCTGGCGCGCGCCAGACCGTCGGATCCCGGGTCGATACCGACCATCACCGCCATCTCAAGCTGCTTGCCGTGACGCAGAATTTTAATCATCAAATCGGTGCCGATGTTACCGGAGCCGATAATGGCAACTTTACGCTTACTCATGACTGACTTCCTTTTGTAACCGCCGCAGAGAACGTGGCGGCGACTGAACCAATACCCTCGATATGGGCCTCAAAACGATCACCCGCATTTACCGCGACCATCGGGCCTAACGCCCCAGTGAGAATGATGTCTCCGGCACGTAGCGGCTCGCCGAGGCTGGCCATTTTGCGCGCCAGCCAAACGGCGGCGTTGATCGGATGCCCCAGACATTCGCTACCGCGCCCGCTGGAAACCTCCTCGTTATTACGCGTCATTTTCATCGTGCAGTTTTTCAGATCTAACCCCGCCGGGCGCTGCGCCGGGCCGCCAACCACGTACACGCCGCAGGAGGCGTTATCCGCCACGGTATCAACAAATTGAATCGACCAGTCGCGAATACGGCTGCCGACCACTTCCATTGCGGGCAGCACCCACTCGATGGCGTTAACCAGCTCATCAAACGTGGTGTCGGTCGCAGGCAGGTCGCGGTTCAGCACCAGCGCAATCTCCGCTTCAATCCGCGGTTGCAGCACGCGCTCAAACGGGATGGTGTCGTTATCGCCGTAACACATGTCGGCAAACAGCGTGCCGAAGTCGGGCTGACTGACCCCCAGTTGCTGCTGGACTTTCGGGTGCGTCAGCCCCACCTTACGCCCAACCACGCGACGCCCCTGCGCCACGTCGTGCTGCACGTTGATGTGCTGAATGGCGTAGGCCGCCTCGGCGTTGTCCACACCAATCAATTCGCGCAGCGGGGCAATCGCGACACCCTGCTCCTGTGCCTGGCGTAAATCAGCGGCTAACTGTTCAAGATTACGATTCGTCATTTCCGTTCCTTAAGGTCGCGCGAGGAAGTTCAGCACCAGCTGATTAAAGGCGTCCGCATGTTCCCACTGCGCCCAGTGCCCGCAGTCGCGGTAAATGTGCAACTCTGAACCCGCAATTCCGGCGAGCAGGCGCAGCCCGGCGTCCATCGGCACGAAGCGATCGTTGCGTCCCCAGACAATCAGAGTCTGGGCTTTGATCTCCGCCAGACGCGGACTAAAGTCCGGGAACTGTTTTGGATTGGCTTCCAGGCTCTGGACAAAGTTTTCCAGGTGATCGCGACGCGACAGCATGTTATTGAGTCGTGCCTCAAACAGCACGTCGGTCAGGTCGCTGGTGTCGAACACAAAGATGTCCATCATCAACTTCAGATTCTCGATGGTCGGCTCGCGATACAGCTGGTTCAGGCGCTTGATGCCTTCAGTTGGCATCGGCGTAAACAGGCTCATACCGCCCGTCCCACCGCCCATCAGCACCAGCTTGCCCACGCGCTCCGGCCAGCTCAGGGTGAACGCCACGGCGCTGTGGCCGCCCATCGAGTTGCCCAGTAAGTGGACTTGCTGAAGATCCAGCTGATCGACCACACTTTTCAGGATGCGGGCGTTCAGATCTGATCGCGACCCGCGGTTAACGATCCCATCGCTTTTCCCCCAGCCCGGGCAATCCAACAGGATCACCCGGTAACCGGCCTCAACCAGCGGATCGATATTGCGGCTGAAGTTGGCCCAGCCCGTGGCGCCCGGGCCGGATCCGTGCAGCAGCACAACGGTCTCTTCGCCCTGCCCACAGTCATTGACATGTACGCGTAGGGTTTCGCCAGCTTCCTGCACCTCAAGAAAACGGCTGCTGGCGGCTTCGGTTTGCGGTTGGTAAGTCATGATGTTCTCCTGCATGTTCAGTTCTGTTTCAGTTCTATTTCAGTTCTGTGTGGCGGCGCTCAGAGAGCCAAATCCGGCGATCCACTCCGGGATCGGACGGTAGTAACGGCCTTCGCTGCGCCAGTGACCAAAAGCAGAAATAGCGGCGAAGGCGGCAACCCAGGTTTTCACTTCGTGCGTCGATTTGCCCGCCATCGCGGACAGCTCTTCGTTGCTGACGCCGTCCAGTTCCGCCAGACGCCCCTGCTCAAGCAGAGTCATAAAGCGGTTATCCCAGACGGGGTTGAGCGGGTGCAGCGTGTTCTGATCTTCAACAAACTTTTCGGCGGCGCTGATCACCCGCTGCTGGCGTAGCTGGCGTTCGTTTTCTGGCAACTGCTTACCGCTGCCAAGCAGACGGTCGCGCATGTGGGCGTCGGCCTTCGCCAGCTCGGGCACCGGCGGCTGGTGCGACAGCCCACCAGAGCCTATAAACAGCACGCGTTTATTCAGCGAGCTGGTGAACCGACCAATCGCCTCGCCGAGCAGGCGAGTGCG
The DNA here is from genome assembly GCF_029717145.1 of Citrobacter freundii. Taxonomy (NCBI): domain Bacteria; kingdom Pseudomonadati; phylum Pseudomonadota; class Gammaproteobacteria; order Enterobacterales; family Enterobacteriaceae; genus Citrobacter; species Citrobacter freundii. The sequence continues at coordinate 3,655,630 of NZ_CP099222.1, forward strand.
CTGGAAGCCCGGCAGCGGCGTAGCGACGCCGTTAATAAACACCGGCAATACCGGGACCTTATCCAGCCCGCCGAGCAAAAACTCCAGCGGCTGAGCAAAGCCGTGATCGACCTGCATGTTGTACGACACGGCAAGATCGATGCCGCTTTTCATCACCGCGTGGGCGCAGGCTTCCGCGAGATCCGCCGGCACCGGCAGTTCTCCCGCCGCGCTGCCAAAATCACCGATCGCCGTGGCGCCAATGCCTAAGCAAAACGGCGGCATCACATCGTAGAAAAAACCGTTGTAGTGATCGGGGGCAAACAGCACCACCAGTTCGGGATCGAACGCCGCAATGCGCGCACGGGCGCTGGCGATCACGCCGTTGACCTCATCGAGCACGGCCTGTGCCGGGTCGACATAGCCCACCAGCGGCGAGTGGGAAAGACAGTGAAGATAAGCGTGCATATCAGGCGACCTTTTCGACAGGAACCGCGACATGAGTGCGGGTGAGCGTCATCACCGACGCCAGTTTATTCAGGGTGCTGCCCAGGGTTTGCGGAATGGCAACCGCAGCAACGAAGCGATCCGGACGCATCACCACCAGCGCGGCGTTATGTTGGGCAAACCACGCGCGCAGGCGATTTTGCGTATCACCAATACGGATAACCCCGTCGTGGTTATCCTGTGAGGTATTGATCTGCGTGTCCGGCACCACCTGGATAAACCGCGTGCCGAGCGCGCGCCACAGCTGGATTTGCTCGTCACTCATACCCCACAGCGGATTACAGCCCCAGCCAATCACCGCAAAATTCGGACCGATGACGTTGTCGAGCAGCGTCACGTCACCCGTTTCCAGCGTCACCTTTGGCTGAATAAACATCTTGCCGACCGGGGAGGCTTTCGCGTCGCCTTCACGCACCAGCGCCCCGACGTGATATTGCGGCATCGGCTTGAAGCGCATTTCGAGGAAGTAGCGTTTGACCGGCGGAATGTAGTTCAGCAGCCAGGAAATGCCGTCACGCACCGCGCCATGCCAGCGTTTCGGCGGTGCCAGCACGTTACCCGCAGTCACAGACAAATCAATCATGGCTTTGGCGTGATCGCGGCGTTCCTGCTGGTAGGTGTCCAACAGCGCATCACCGGCTTTGCCCTCAATGACCAGCGCCAGTTTCCACGCTAGGTTGAAGGCATCGCGCATGCCGCTGTTGTACCCCTGCCCCTGCCAGACCGGCATAATGTGTGCTGCATCGCCCGCCAGCAGCACGCGGTCAATACGAAAACGTTCGGCCAGACGGGCGTTATGGGTATACACGCGCTGGCGGATCAGCTCAACGTTGTCCGGGTTCGGCAACACTTTGCTCAGCAACTGGCGCATATTCTGCGGCTCGCTAAGCTGCGCTTCGGTTTCCCCCGGCATCACCATAAATTCAAAGCGGCGCACCGCGTGTGGCAGTGCGGCGGAGACATACGGACGCACCGGATCGCAGCACAGATACACGTGTGGGGTGCTGAGCGGATCGTTGGCGATATCCACCACAATCCACTGATTTGGCGCGGTTTTACCTTCGAATGGCACATTCAGCGAGCGCCTGACGACGCTGCCGCCGCCGTCGCAGGCCACCAGCCACTGGGCCTGCACCGTTTCACGCTGACCGTCCGGTGCCTTCAGGTTCAGCGTCACTTCGCCATCCTTCTGACTGAACGCCTCCAGCTCGCGAGAGAACAGGCAACGCACGTTGGGAAACCGCGACAGCCCTTCCAGCATCACCGCGTCTACCTGCGGCTGAATAAACGCATTACGGCGCGACCAGCCAAACTCGTCGGTCATCGGCTGGATATCAGCAAAGCAGCGGCCCTTGGGGGTAAGAAAGCGCATCGCATGCCATGGCGTGGTGTGCGGCAGCACGTTATCGACCAGACCGACGGACTGCAGGGTGCGCAGCGCTTCATCGTCAATGCCGATGGCGCGCGGATAGTCGATCAGCGCATCGAGCTTCTCCACCACCAGCACCTCAATGCCCATCTGGCCGAGATAGTTCGCCATCATCAGCCCCACCGGACCGGCTCCGGCAATCGCCACCTGCACGGTGTGTTGCACAGCGGGTTGGATATCCGGGTTTATCGTTGTCATTTCAGAACCTCACTACGCGGACAAAACGTCATGGCAGCCTCTGGAGAGACGCACCTGGCTTTGTTAAAAATATGTGAATAATTTTTTATTGTGCGGTCAGTATAGGAGGGTGTTTTTGCGCTACAATCAAAACATACCTGGATGTGCACTTAGTGCACTACGTTGTTTTATCTGTAGATTTGTCAACGAATATGAAAAGTGACGAGAGTACCGAATACAAAACCGTGCGCGGATTAACCCGCGGGTTAATGTTATTAAATATGTTAAACCGGCTCGACGGTGGGGCCAGCGTTGGTCTGCTGGCAGAGCTGAGCGGCCTGCACCGCACCACGGTCAGACGACTGCTGGAAACGTTGCAGGATGAGGGTTACGTCCGGCGCAGCCTGTCCGATGACAGCTTTCGCTTAACCATCAAAGTTCGTCAGCTCAGCGAGGGATTTCGTGACGAGCAGTGGATTTCCGCGCTGGCCGCGCCGCTGCTGGGGGATTTACTGCGCGAGGTCATCTGGCCGACCGACGTTTCCACGCTCGACGTCGATGCCATGGTGGTGCGTGAAACCACCCACCGCTTCAGCCGCCTGTCATTTCACCGGGCGATGGTCGGGCGTCGTCTACCGTTACTGAAAACCGCCTCCGGCCTGACCTGGCTGGCGTTTTGTCCGGAGAATGAACGTCAGGAGCTGATCGAAATACTGGCATCGCGACCGGGAGAAGAATTCCAGCTGGCGCGCGAACCGCTGAAGCTGGACGCCATCCTGACCCGCGCGCGCAAAGACGGTTTTGGACAGAACTATCGCGGCTGGGATCAGGAGGAGAAAATCGCCTCTATCGCCGTGCCAATCCGCAGCGAACAGCGGGTGATTGGCTGCCTGAACCTGGTGTATATGGCCAGTGCGATGACCATCGAACAGGCCGCGGAAAAACACCTTCCGGCCTTACAAAAAGTGGCGAAGCAGATCGAAGACGGCGTGGCGTCACAGGAGATTTTGGTTGCCGGGAGGTGAGATGGATCACATTTCCCCTCCCCCTCTGATTAAGAGCCACGTTCACTGCGCAATGTGTCGTCGTTATCTGCCAGCAGAGACGTTCGCGATTTACCGTTTCTGATTTTTCCATCAATACCAGGTTGAGGTTTACCAAACAGATAGCCTTGTGCGAAATCGCAGCCCAGAGCCTGAAGACTTTCCAGTTGTTCCTGCGTTTCAACCCCTTCTGCAACCGCCTTCATATTGAGAGATTTCGCCATACCGGTGATAAGTTTGATGATGTTAAGGGCGTCTTCCTGTGTAGATATCGAATGCACAAAGGACTTGTCTATTTTGATTTTGTCGAAGGCAAGCCTGCTCAGCCGCGAAAGCGAAGAGTATCCCGTACCAAAATCATCAATGGAGATTTTCACGCCCAGGGCTCTGAGCCTGTTAAGCGTATTCATCGGCGTATTGCTGTCAGTAAAGAGAGAGGATTCCGTCACTTCCAGTTCAAGACGGTCAGCCGGAAGCCCTGTTTCTTTCAGAATAGACAACACTATTCCGGCAAAGGCTTTGCTACTTAGCTGGACAGGCGAGACATTGACTGAAATTTTAGCCGGAACCGCCCAGGAAGCCGCTTCCCTGCAGGCCATTTCAAGCACCGATTTCCCCATCTCATTAATCATTCCTGTTTTTTCAGCAACAGGAATAAAGCTATCCGGCGACAACAGGCCTTTAAGAGGATGTATCCAGCGGATAAGGGCTTCATAGCTGTAAATTTCCCTGCTGAAAGAATCTACAATCGGCTGGTAATAAACCACGAATTCTTTATTCGCTATTGCCATCGCCATATCATGCTCAAGGGTTCTGCTTTCTTGCAACTTATCTAACATGCGTTTCCGGAAGACTTTTATCTTACCAGAACCTTCTTTTTTGGCTTCATATAGGGCGAGATCGGCAAATTTATATAGATAGTCGGAGCGGCGTTCAGTTTCGGAAATAACAATGCCAACGCAGGTGGTAATGTTGATAATCGTGTTATAAATCGTGTAGGGCTGGTTGATAAATTCACATATTTTTTGCGCGCGAGAAACAGCATGACTCTCAGTCAGACCCGTCGAGAGAAACGCAAACTCGTCCCCACCTAAGCGATAAAGCGTATCTGAAGTCAGGCTCATCGAAACCAGGCGATGGGATATCTGACGTAACAATGAATCACCGACATCATGGCCATACGTATCATTGACCTCTTTGAATCGGTCTAAATCAAACAACATCACTGTCACAGAACTATTATTCTTTCCTGCCGTCTCGATGGTTTTATTTAAATCTTCCCAAAAAAGCTGGCGGTTATTCATCTCGGTAAGAGAGTCATGGTAGACGTCATATTCCAGTTTTGTATTCTGGATTTGCAGTTTTTCTTTAGATTTCTGCAATTCTTCAGCAAGACGCTTAACCTGAAGATGCGCCTGCAAAATATTCCTGTTCTGATAGAATATCAGCACGCCCAGTATCGCACTCAGTATAATCAGCAGTACTGAGATCGCTGAATAAATATAGTACAGCGCTTGAATTTTGAGGTTTGTACTATTAATCGAGTTAACATCTTTATTTAGCGCACCGGATGAAAGGCGGCCTAGCGGCGCATCCAGCGCATGCATTTTTTTCAAGTATGTCTGGAGCTCTGAACGATTCATTTTCTCAAGATGAACATCCAGATAGTTAAGTGTGTTTTCCAGTTGTAAAGCCAGTTCACCATGCGCTTCATTATTTTGTATATAATGTCCCAACTCACCTTCTTTCATTAAATCATTCTGGCTGAGCATGATGTCGAGGCGCAGACGTACATCATCGAGGTTCATAGAATCATCGATAGTGTAAAGACCAAGCCATGACTCAAAACGGTAGTATTCTGATACCAGTTGTGCAGCGGACCATGAATCGGTGTAGTGAGTCAGTTTCTGTAACTCTTGTTGCCGTTCATGCACGAGGTAAGAGATATACCCGGTAGATATAAAAAGAGAAAATATGATGCCCGCCAGTATTCTGTTCATGATGTTCTTCTGAACTCCTACTCAATATTCATTCTGCTGACCTGCCATGCTGAGCGTGCATAAAAAACCTGATTATTCAGTTCAGGCATGCTGTCATAGGGGTACACAATGAATAAGGGACCTTTATCACGGACGCGAATGTATTTTTCGTTGATTTTTACAGCAAGGATAACATTATATTTTTTGAAATCACTGAGTGGGATAATCGTGGTGTAGTCATTGAGCGCGGTGACCTTAACCACAGAACCTTTCGCGCCAACATAATCCATGAGCTTTTGCAGTGGAATACCCGTAAAGGTAGTGCGTCCATTATACCAGGGCGAGGTGGTCTGGAAACTGACCATGCCCAGCTTCTCAAGGCTGGCAATATCAAAAACGGCTTTCCCGTCTTCATTTGTATTTTCTATATTACCGGACAGCGTTAAAAGGGCTTTACCGGCAGGTTTGGAAAGTTCACCCGCCCAGAGCTGTGTGGAGACGACAAAGCTTAACAACATAACAATTAATCGCATTTTAACCTCGCCTTCCGACCGGATGTAAACGAATTATAATTTAGTTATAATGCTATTTACATACGCTGCCTGGATATTATTGGTGCAATAAACCCATTCATATTTTAAATCATCAAAATCAACAGGTTAACCATCACTCCATTTTTATACTAATTAATAGCTCAGACAATGTCCGCCTGCCACCATGCAGGCCAAAAAAAACCGAAACCCCGCTCATAAAATGAGCAGAATTTCGGCACACGTTCAGCCTGGAGCGCTTTAGACTTTAAGCAGCTTTACCGTTTCTTCGATGTCTATCTCATCTTCCGAGAAGATCAGCGTCGTACCCTGGAAAGTAGTGATGGCCAGCTTTTTCAGCGAACGCATTTCGCCAGGCTTGACGTCTGACTTCGGCTTGATGCTGTTCATCAGCGCGCCGACGGACAGCACCGCATTTTCTTTATCAATGCGGGTTTCAACCGGCACTTCTTCGCTATACACCACCCAGGACTTGATCGCCGTGAGTTTCAGGCGCTCACCCGCGATATAGATGTATTTGCTGTCGGGCACCACTTTCACCGCATAGGCTGACAGGCCTTTGTTGTTAGTGGTCGGCTCGAAGGTCACCGCCGCGTCTTTCTTGATCAGCTCAGGATTAGCAACCTTAATCACATGAAAATAGCGGTTATCGCCGTTTTCATCTTTGATAAATCCAAAGCCTTTATCTTTAAACCACGTTGTGATTGTTCCGTTCATTGCTGTTTCCGCCTGATTAAAACGTCATACTCGTAAAATTTGCGCGCAGTGTAAAACATCGGCCACGTCTTTGGCTACTCGTTGCCCCAGCGGTTGAGGAACTCGGCGATATCATCGATACGCTGTGCGTCGATCCCGGCCACGGTTGCCATCTCCAGCTGCGCGTCTTCGCCGATCTCTTCGTTGTTCATCAAACGGACGATCAGCTGCTGGAAGTAGTGCGCCAGCGCGTCGCGTTCCGCGTCGCTAACCGGCTTTGCGGCCTCGGTCGCGTACTCGTCGGCGATATCATAATATTTTAGCGGAATGTCGTTGTTCATCAGGTGCTCCGGGGTGAATGCGTGTGCCAGCAGTTGTCTGCCGCGTCTGGAGTGAATGATAGCATTCTTATTTCACCGTTAGCGATCTGTTTTATTGACTGCAATATGTTTCATATATCCGCAGGGACAATCAGATTATTTTAAGTCTACACTCTCAATAATTCGAGTTGTACGAAGGTGATAAGTGGTCATCCAACGATGAGGCTATTGCGGAAATATCAATAGAACACCAGTAATGAAAGATTGCATTGTTATTATATCAAAACACACGAGAGAATTATCGGGTTACCTTATAGGAGTTAGCGTGGTTAATATAAATAACGATTCCTCTGTAGGCCTGATAAGCGAAGCGCCATCAGGCCGTGGCTCGCGGCCTCTCGTTGCCGGATGACGGGCAAGCGCTGTATCCGGCCCGTACACAACTACGCATGTCAGAGATACTGTTTTTTCCCTAACAGATCTCGATTGTAGTTGCACTCCGGTAAAGATTTCATTTCCGGAGAGGCGTCTTTACTCAGATCAACAATTCGAACGTCGTTATTGTCATTACTAATTTCGTACGTATGACCTTTATTAGCAAGGAACGAACCTGAATAGGTTTGTCCCAGGTCGATACCATGCATGCTGCGCTCTTCCCGCTTCCACCAGACTTTATAGGTGAACCCAGGTTGGATGGTATATTCCTGATAGCTTTTGGCCGCAAAATCAGCGGAAGGCGGCGCAATGCCATTAACAGCCTTAGAGGTTCTGACTTTAATACCAACAATGGCAACTTTCGATGTTATTCCATACGCTTTTTCTGACTTCCAACAGTTTCCGGCAGGGATCTGTTTTTCTATTCTGTACGGCGTAGGTTGCAACGTATTTTCAACACGTATGTAAGCCGCATCACTGCCGGTATAATCGGGTAGCGTATCAGAAAAATCAACGCTACATCCCGTCAGAACCATGGTCGTTAATAAAATACTTAAGCCTTTAATCATTCGTCATACTCCCTGTTTTTTTGAGTACGTCTCTGTCAGTCCTGCAGAAATATACCGACTACAGATTATCGGCAGTAGCCGAAAAATAATTAATTATGATATCACCAGCAATAAGGGTCAGCGATTGGCCCAATCCCATCGCTAGTCGCCCATTTGCCCACATTCATCTTCTGGACAACACTCCAGGATGACACCACTGACCCAACACGTGGAGCAAACACCATGAACATCACGCAAATCCGTAATGCCACACTGCACATCACCTTTGGCGGCAAGACCTTCCTCGTTGATCCAATGCTGGCCCCGAAAGGTGCGTATCCGGGTTTTGCCGGAACGGCGCGCGCAGAGATCCGCAATCCGACCGTGGAGCTGCCCGTTGACATCGACACCCTGCTTAACGTCGATGCGCTGATCGTCACCCATCTGCATGAAGATCACTGGGATGAGGTTGCCGCGCGCGTTGTGCCGAAAGACAAGCCGATCTACGTACAAAATGATCAGGATGCGCAGGTGCTGCGAGGACAGGGGTTCACCCAACTGAGCGTATTGACAGAAAATACCGCGCTGGGGGACATCACCCTGCGTAAAACCGGCGGCCAGCACGGGTCGGATCGCGCCTACGCCGTGCCGCAAATGGCAGAACGCCTGGGTGACGCCTGCGGAGTTATCTTTCAGCATACAGCAGAAAAAACGCTGTATCTGGTTGGCGATACTATCTGGCGCGATGAGGTAGAGGCCAATATGCAGACCTTCCAGCCTGATGTCGTGGTACTGAACGCCGGTTTTGCCCACGTCATCGGCTTTGGGCCGATCATTATGGGCGCGGAAGATGTGCTAAAAACCCACTTAGTGCTGCCTGAAGCGCAGATTGTGGCGACCCATATGGAAGCCATTAACCACTGCCTGCTGACGCGCGCGGCGCTGAAAGAATATGCGTTCGACAACCAGATTGCGCAATTCGTCAACGTGTCGGAAGATGGGGAAACCCTGACCTTTTAATGCCAACAGAGGAATCATATGCGCCCGCTTACCGTCGCCATTGTCGCCGTGGAAGATTTCAGCCCGTTTCATTTTTCGGTGCCGTGCATAATTTTCAGTGACAAAATGGCGGCGAAAAAGCGCTTTGAGGTGCAGATATGCGCCGAAAAGCCCGGTATCGTCTCTTCGCAGGATGGCTTCTCCGTCACCGCCTCTCACGGTTATGAGGCGGTGACGGCAGCCGATATTGTGGTGGTCCCCTACTGGGGCACTACCGGGCATCGCCCGCCGCAGGGTCTGCTCAATGCCCTCAATTGCGCGCGGCAAAACGGCGCACAGATTGTCGGGCTGTGTCTGGGCGCGTTTGTCCTCGGCTACGCGGGCCTGTTAGACGGAAAGCGGGCCGCGACGCACTGGGAATTTGAGCAAGATTTTCAGACGCGCTTCCCGGCGGCGCGTCTGGATATCAACGCCCTGTACGTTGATGACGACGGTATTATTACCTCGGCAGGTACCGCCGCCGCACTGGATTGCTGCTTGTACGTCATCCGCCAGCACTTTGGCAGCACGGTAGCGAACCAGATTGCCCGACGGATGATTGTGCCACCGCACCGCGAAGGGGGACAGGCGCAGTTTATTGAGCAGCCGGTGGCGAAAAATACCCAGGATCAGCGCATTAACACCCTGCTCGATTATTTACGCCAGCACCTCCACGAGCAGCATAACCTCGACACGCTGGCGCAGCGGGTGATGATGAGCCGTCGCACCCTAACCCGCCATTTTATGAAGGCCACCGGGTCAAGCGTGGCTGAATGGCTTATTACCGAGCGCCTGCGACGCAGCCAGGAGCTGCTGGAGTCCAGTTCGTTACCCGTCGAACGTATTGCTGAACAGGTCGGTTTTCTCTCTCCGGTCACCTGGCGCCAGCATTTTAAAGCCCACTTCGGCGTCAGCCCGGCTGAATGGCGCAAGACCTTCCGCGGCGCAGCGTAAACAGGCTCAGCCTCTTTTTTGCGCCAGCCACACCGTATGCCCGGTGCACTGTGGGTCTTCCATGATCACGTCAATGACCTCAAAGCCGTGCGCGGACAACAATGCACGGTACTCATCGGGCGCCAGGCTTGCATGAAACAGCGGCTCACCTTCAAATTGCCCCATTGCGATGCCGTTTCCGGTACCGCTGGTGAACATCAGCGCGCTGCCGGGATGACTGAGCTGGTCAAAGGTCGGAAACATCCTGTGTTGGTCCTGCTGGGGTAAATGGAAAAAGCTGTCCCACGCAATCAGGCCATCAAAGGTGCCATCAAGCGCGAGCTCACGCATATCCTGCTCCAGCCAGCACTGGTCGGGAAAAGATTGCCGGGCGCGCGCCAGCATCGCCGCGGAACCATCCACTCCTGTTAGGTGAAAACCTTGCCGGATAAAATACCCGGCAATCGGCTGACCATTCCCACAGCCGATATCCACAATACTGCCCTTCCCGCCCAGTACCGCGATGAACTTATCCAGCCACGGTTTCTCAAACAGCGTGCGTGAACGCTGGCTGGCAAAGGCATCAGCATGGCGTCGGTAGATAGACAGAATGTTCTGGGCCGCAGAGTCGCTCACGATTTCCTCACTGTTTTACTCGTTCTGCCATCATGTTAAGCATAAAGACGCCATGCCCGCTATCACGCGTCACTGGCCCTGGAATGCGCCTCGCAGAACCCAACCACAAATACGCCAAAACCCTACGCGCTGTGGCATGATAGCGCGTGGATAACGTAATGAAGGGTGAAGAATGTGAAACCGGTAACGCTATACGATGTGGCAGACCATGCAGGTGTCTCTTACCAGACCGTCTCGCGCGTCGTGAATCAGGCCAGCCACGTTTCCGCCAAAACCCGTCAGAAAGTTGAGGCCGCGATGGCGGAGCTCAATTACATCCCCAACCGCGTTGCCCAGCAGTTGGCCGGTAAACAAACGCCATTGATTGGTGTGGCGACGGCGAACCTTGCCCTGCACGCGCCCTCGCAAATCGTTGCGGCTATAAAATCCCGCGCCGACCAGTCCGGGGCCAGCGTGGTGATCGCCATGGTCGAGCGTAGCGGCGTAGACGCCTGCAAAGCAGCGGTGCATAACCTGCTCTCCCAGCGGGTGACCGGGCTTATCATCAACTATCCGCTGGATGAAGACGACGCAATTGCCGTCGCCGCCGCCTGCGGTACGGTACCGGTGCTGTTTCTGGACGTCTCTGACCAGTCGCCGGTTAACAGCGTGATTTTCTCCCATGATGACGGCGCACGCCTCGGCGTTGAGCACCTGGTCCAGCACGGGCATCAGCGTATCGCCCTGCTGGCCGGACCGCACAGCTCAGTCTCGGCGCGATTACGGCATGCGGGCTGGCATAAGTATCTGGCGCACTATCAGCAGCAACCCGTCGCGGAACTGGAAGGCGACTGGAGCGCAATGTCCGGCTTTACACAAACCATGCAGATGCTGAACGACGGCGTCATCCCGACCGCCATGCTGGTTGCCAACGATCAAATGGCGCTGGGCGCGATGCGGGCCATCAGCGAGTCCGGCCTGCGGGTGGCGACCGATATCTCGGTGATTGGCTACGACGATACCGAAGACAGCTCCTGTTATATCCCGCCACTCACGACCATCAAGCAGGATTTTCCGACGCTCGGGCAAACCAGCGTCGATAAACTGCTGCAGCTTTCACAGGGGGGTGAGAGCCTCGGCAATCAACTCCTGCCGGTGACGCTGGTCGAGCGTAAAACGGTGCTGCCCCCGAACAGACAACAGGCAACGCCGCAGGCGCTGGCGGAGTCGCTGATGCAGCTGGCACGTCAGGTTTCTCGGCTGTAACGTCTCCACAGCGAGCGCTCACATCTGCTGTTACTGAGCTGAATTACTGTGAGTCAGCTCACTGATTACCCACCCCATCCTTTACAGGATAATCTCAATCCTCGTATGTTCAGTTAAATTGTGAGCGGATAACAAATTTACACAGGATACTGCCATGACCCTGAACACGGATTCACTCGCCGCCGTACTGGCACGTCGCGACTGGGAAAACCCCGGCGTCACTCAGCTTAATCGTCTTGAAGCGCACCCGCCGTTTTGCAGCTGGCGCTCTGCGCAGGACGCCCGTAACAACCACCATTCGGCACAGTTACAGTCGCTGAACGGTGAGTGGAAGTTTGCCTGGTTTACCTCACCAGAAGCGGTGCCGGAAAGCTGGCTTGCGGGCGATTTGCCGCAGGCCGATAGCGTAACCGTGCCGTCTAACTGGCAAATGGACGGCTACGACGCGCCGATCTACTCCAACATTACCTACCCGTTCCCGGTCAATCCGCCGCACGTTCCAACGAAGAATCCAACAGGATGTTACTCGCTCACATTCAAAGTGGATGCCGCGTGGCGACAGACGGGACAGACGCGCATTATTTTTGACGGCGTGAACTCAGCGTTTCATCTGTGGTGCAATGGCCGCTGGGTCGGCTACGGGCAGGACAGCCGCCTGCCGTCCGAGTTTGATCTCAGTGATTTCCTGAGCGACGGCGAAAACCGTCTGGCGGTGATGGTGCTGCGCTGGAGCGACGGCAGCTATCTGGAAGATCAGGACATGTGGCGCATGAGCGGTATCTTCCGCGACGTCTCGCTGCTGCATAAGCCGGACACGCAGATCCGCGACCTGCGTATCCACACCCGTTTTAACGATGATTTCAGCCGCGCGGTGCTGGAAGCCGACGTCAGAGTGGCGGGCGAGCCGCGCGATGATTTACGTGTGACGCTGCAACTGTGGCAAGGCGATACGCTGACCGATGAAGCCACTTCGCCTTTTGGTAGTGAGATTATTGATGAGCGCGGCGCGTATGCCGATCGCACCACTCTGCGCCTGAACGTTGAACGTCCGGCGCTGTGGAGCGCTGAAACCCCGAATCTGTACCGCGCGGTAGTGCTGCTACATACCGCCGACGGCACGTTGATTGAAGCCGAAGCCTGCGACGTTGGCTTCCGCCAGGTCAGCATTGAAAACGGTCTGCTGTTGCTCAATGGGCAGCCGCTGCTGATCCGCGGCGCCAACCGTCATGAACATCACCCACAAAACGGTCAGGTGATGGATGAAGAAACGATGGTGCAGGACATCGTCCTGATGAAGCAAAACAACTTTAACGCCGTGCGCTGCTCGCATTATCCAAACCATCCGTTGTGGTACACCCTGTGCGACCGCTACGGCCTGTACGTGGTGGATGAAGCCAATATCGAAACCCACGGCATGGTGCCGATGAACCGCCTGAGCGATGACCCTACCTGGCTACCGGCGATGAGCCAGCGCGTGACGCGCATGGTGCAGCGCGACCGCAACCATCCGAGCATTATTATCTGGTCACTGGGCAACGAATCCGGGCACGGCGCAAATCACGACGCTCTCTACCGCTGGCTGAAATCCGAAGACCCGTCCCGCCCGGTGCAGTACGAAGGCGGCGGGGCGGATACCGCTGCGACCGACATTATTTGCCCAATGTATGCCCGCGTTGACCAGGACCAACCCTTCCCTGCGGTACCGAAATGGTCTATCAAAAAATGGCTGTCGATGCCCGGCGAGCAGCGCCCGCTGATCCTCTGCGAATACGCCCACGCGATGGGGAACAGTCTCGGGGGTTACGCCAAATACTGGCAGGCATTCCGCCAGTATCCGCGTCTGCAGGGTGGATTTGTCTGGGATTGGGTCGATCAGTCGCTGACAAAATATGACGACAACGGCAACCCGTGGTCAGCCTACGGCGGCGATTTTGGCGACACGCCGAATGACCGTCAGTTCTGCATGGACGGGCTGGTATTTGCCGATCGCACGCCGCATCCGTCGCTGTATGAAGCCAAACACGCGCAGCAGTTTTTCCAGTTTACGCTGTTGCCGGGCGACGAACGCCAGATTGAAGTGCGCAGCGAATACCTGTTCCGCCACAGCGATAACGAAATCCTGCACTGGTCTCTCGCCCAGGACGGCAATCTGCTGGCCACCGGCGAGGTCACGCTGGATATCGCCCCGCAGGGTTGTCAGCGGGTTACCCTGCCGGATCTCCCCATGCCGGACACCGCCGGTCAGCTGTGGCTGACCGTGCGCGTGGAACAACCTCAGGCCACCGCGTGGTCAAACGCCGGGCATATCAGCGCCTGGCAGCAATGGAAGCTGGAAGAGAAACTCAGCCTAACGCTCCCCCCACGCGCCAGCGCCGTGCCACAGCTCACCGTCAGTGACGATACATTCGCGGTGACCGTCAGCGATAAACGTTGGGAATTCTGCCGTCAATCAGGATTGCTGACGCAATACTGGCTGGGCGGCGACGCGCAACTGTTAAGCCCGCTCATTGACCAGTTCACCCGCGCGCCGCTGGATAACGACATTGGCGTCAGCGAAGTGACGCGCATCGACCCTAACGCCTGGGTCGAACGCTGGAAAGCCGCCGGCCATTATCGCGCAGAACCTCAGCGGGTGTTGTGCGAAGCCGAATCCCTGTCGGAAAGCGTGCTGATTATCACCGCGCACGCCTGGCAGTATCAGGGCGAAACGCTGTTTATCAGCCGCAAGTCCTACCGTATCGACGGCCATGGCAAGATGCACATCACGGTGGATGTCGATGTCGCCAACGGAACGCCGCACCCGGCACGTATCGGCCTCAGCTGCCAGCTGGCGCAGGTTGCCGAACGCGTAAACTGGTTAGGTCTCGGCCCGCATGAGAACTACCCGGATCGCCTGAGCGCGGCCTGTTTTGACCGTTGGGATCTGTCGCTGGATGAGATGTACACCCCTTACGTCTTCCCGAGCGAAAACGGCCTGCGCTGCGGTACACGCGAGCTGCGCTACGGGGCGCATCAGTGGTGTGGTGACTTCCAGTTCAACATCAGCCGCTACAGCCAAAAACAGTTAATGGAAACCAGCCATCGCCATCTGCTGTCGCCGGAGGCGGGAACCTGGCTCAATATTGACGGCTTCCATATGGGCGTCGGCGGGGATGATTCGTGGAGCCCTTCCGTTTCCCCGGAGTTTCTGCTGAGCGCAGGGCGTTATCACTACCAGGTTATCTGGGGCTAAACATATTGCCGGATGGCGCGACACGTATCCGGCCTACAGAGCATATATTTCCAGCCTTTGGACGGGTACTACTGGTTTAAGTTATGCGGGAAAAAACCGCTTTTATACTGCTATGGTAAAACAGGATGGTAAGCCAGGTCGTAATATGAGCAGAAAGACAAAGATGGTAATGGCGCTATTTATCAGCGTATTACTTTCAGGATGTGGCAGCATTAATGCACGCTCGGAAGATGGGGATTCTAATACCTATTACGTCGGTACTCAGAGCGACATTGCGAAAATAAAAAATCCGGGCGGTTATGATTTTAACTATTTCGATTTAGCGCTGTTATTTGTCGATGTGCCGTTATCTTTTGTTGCCGATACGCTATATACGCCGTTTGATTATTATCACGGACCGTATAAGAAAACGCATTAAATCGTAGGCCCGGTAAGCATCGCGCTACCGGGCCGTTTAACGGGGATTATTCTTCGATTGCCTGGCGAATTTGCTGCAACGACGCGGGATCGTCGATGGTGGTCAGATCGCCGGGATCGCGGCCTTCACAGATCGCCTGGATCGTACGCCTTAGCATCTTGCCCGATCGCGTCTTCGGCAGCTGTGACACAAACCAGACATGTGCCGGACGGCCAAAGTTACCAATCTGGCTGTCCACCAGCGCCATAATCGCCTTCTCTTCTGAATGCGCAATATCGCGGTCTTCCAGACTGTCACTCTGTTTCGGGATAACAAACGCCACCGCCACCTGCCCTTTCAGCGCATCTTTCACGCCGACCACCGCCACTTCCGCGACGTTCGGATAGCTGGAAATACTCTCCTCTATCTCACGGGTGCCCAGCCGGTGTCCGGCCACGTTTATCACATCATCGGTGCGGCCTAAGATGAAGTAATAGCCGTCTGCGTCGCGGATCCCCCAGTCGAAGGTGGCGTAAACCTGGCGGGAGAACAGCGACCAATAGGTGTTCACAAACCGTTCGTCATCGCCCCAGATGGTCTGAATACAGCCCGGTGGCAGCGGCCCTTCAATCACCAGCATACCCTTTTCGTTCGCTTCGCAGGGTTCACCGGTCACTTCGTTGAGCAACTGCACGTTGTAGCCATACATCGGCACACCGGGGCTGCCCAGACGCGACGGCCTGTCGTCCACGCCACGGGCAATTGCCATAATCGGCCAACCAGATTCGGTCTGCCAGTAGTTGTCGATCACCGGCACGCCCAGCGTTTGGGTTACCCAACTCGCAGTGGGTTCATCCAGCGGCTCGCCCGCCAGATACAGCACCTCCAGCGAGGAGAGATCGTGATTGCGGATCTGCGCGGTCGGGAACTTCTTCAACACGCGAATGGCGGTCGGCGCAGAGAACATTCTGCTGACCTGATATTTTTCGACAATCTTCCACCACACGCCGCAGTCCGGGTACGTCGGCAGCCCTTCGTACACCACCGTCGCCATCCCCGCCAGCAGCGGGGCATAAACGATGTAGGAGTGTCCGACCACCCAGCCAATATCCGAGGCACAGAAGAACACGCCGCCCGCTTTGCCGCCAAAGATGGTCTCCATCGACGTCGCCAGCGCCACCGCATAGCCGCCAACGTCACGCTGCACGCCCTTCGGCTTGCCGGTCGTGCCGGAAGTGTAAAGTATGCAGGAGGTTTCGTTCGACTCCAGCCACACCACCGGCACGCGCGCCCCGAGATGCTGCTGGCGCAGCGCGGCAAAATCGAGATCGCGCCCCTCGACCCGCGCCATTTTCGCCAGCCCACGATCGACCAGTACCACGTGGTGCGGCTGATGCTGCGCCTGGTCAATAGCCTCATCGAGCAGCTTTTTATACGGCAGGATCTTGCCCCCGCGCGCCCCGGCATCCGCCGACACGATGACCTTCGGTCGGGCATCGTCGATTCGCGCCGCCACGCTGTGCGAGGCGAAGCCGCCGAACACCACCGAGTGGATCGCGCCAATGCGTGCACAGGCCAGCAGCGTAATGTGTGCCTCGGCGATCATCGGCATGTACACCAATACCCGATCGCCGCGCTGCACGCCCAGCGACAGCAGAATAGCGGCCGTCACGTTGACTTCGTCATACAGCTGACGAAAGGTAAACGTGCGCTCTTCTTCGGTTTCCGAGGAAACGGCAATCAGCGCCAGCGCATCGGGCTGCTTCTCCAGCCAACGGTCAATGGCGTTATGGCACAGATTGGTCGTCCCACCGCAAAACCAGCGCGCAAACGGCGGATGGCTATGGTCCAGCACCTGAGTGAACGGCTGCTGCCAGTCAATACGCTGGGCCTGCTCGGCCCAGAATGACTCAGGTTGAGTGATAGATCGTTGATAAAACTCGCTAAAAGACATAATGCTCTCCTGTTGAACTTACGCCTAATGAGTCAGGTTTTAGATAATGAACAAATCCATGTACTCATTAACCGGCATCTGTTCCAGGCGAGTTCTGTCCAGGGAAACATCCAGAATGCGCTGTTGTTGGCGGGTCGGGAACTGGCGCGCCAGGTTGATTTTGAATTTCTCAACCAGCTTCGGCATGCCGTCAGTCCGACGACGCGCGTGGCCGATCGGGTATTCCACCACCTCTTCGTCAAAACGGGAGCCGTCGGTAAACTCCAGGGTGATAGCGTTGGCGATGGCGCGTTTTTCCGGGTTGTGATAATCGGCGGTAAAGGCCGGATCTTCGAAGCAGTTAATCTTCTCTCGCAGCGCGTCGATGCGTTTATCCTGCGCCACACCGTCTTCATAATCAGCCGCCGTCAGGCGTCCGAACAGCAGCGGGACCGCCACCATGTACTGGATGCAGTGGTCGCGATCCGCCGGGTTATCCAGCGGGCCTTTTTTGTCGATGATGCGAATGCAGGCTTCGTGTGTACGAATCGTCACTTTTTCGATATCGGCAGCCGTCTTACCGGCAGCCAGCAGTTTTTCATGCAGCGTCATGGCGGCTTCTACTGCGGTCTGGGAGTGGAACTCAGCCGGGAAGGAGATTTTAAACAGCACGTTTTCCATCACGTAAGAGCCGTACGGACGCTGGAAGCGGAACGCTTCTCCTTTGAAGGAGACATCATAGAAGCCCCAGGTTTTCGCCGTCAGCGCAGACGGATACCCCATCTCGCCGGTCTTGGCCATCAGCGCCAGACGCACCGCCCGGGATGTGGCATCCCCCGCCGCCCAGGATTTACGCGTACCGGTATTCGGCGCATGACGATAGGTTCGTAGCGACTGTCCGTCGACCCACGCCAGCGAAACCGCGTTGAGGATCTCATCGCGGGTCAGTCCCAGCATCTCGGCGACTACGGCGGTCGAGGCCACTTTCACCAGCAGAACGTGGTCCAGGCCGACGCGGTTAAAGGAGTTTTCCAGCGCGATACAGCCCTGAATTTCATGGGCCTTGATCATACCGGTCAGCACGGTTTTCATAGTCAGCGGCGCTTTACCCGCTGCTACCGCATTGCGCGACAGCCAGTCAGCGGTGGCCAGAATCCCGCCAAGGTTATCGGAAGGATGGCCCCATTCCGCGGCAAGCCAGGTGTCGTTGAAGTCCAGCCAACGGATCATCGCGCCAATGTTAAACGCTGCCTGCACCGGATCGAGCTGAAACTGGGTGCCCGGCACGCGAACACCGTTCGGCACCACCGTCCCCGGGACAATCGGCCCCAGCAGTTTTTTACAGGCCGGATATTCCAGCGCTTCCAGCCCGCAGCCGAGGGTGTCGAGCAGACAATAATGCGCGGTGTCATACGCCACCGTCGAGGTGATGGCGTAATTCATCACGTAATCAACGATATCAACGATTTCACGGTCAAATTCAGGGCGAACATTCGAAATATGAGCGGACATAGGGTACGTTTCCTGTTTTTTATCTTTAGAGGTTTTGCACTAGCAACGCTTTTCAATAGCGACAAATACGCGATCTTCCGGGCCGGTGTAGTTGGCGGAAGGCCGGATGATTTTATTATCCTGGCGCTGTTCAATAATGTGCGCCGCCCAGCCGGTGACGCGGGCGATGACAAACAGCGGGGTGAACATTTCGGTCGGGACGCCCATCATGTTGTAGGAAACCGCCGAGAACCAGTCGAGGTTCGGGAACATCTTTTTGGTATCCCACATTACCTCTTCCAGACGGTCGGCGATGTTGTACATTTTCAGCGAGCCGCCTTCCTGGGAAAGCTGCTTCGCCACGCGCTTGATCACCTGATGCCGCGGGTCAGCAAGGGTGTAGACCGGATGACCAAAGCCAATCACCACCTCTTTGTTTTCTACACGTTTACGGATATCAGCTTCGGCTTCATCCGGCGTTTCGTAGCGCTGCTGAATTTCCAGCGACACTTCGTTGGCCCCGCCGTGTTTCGGACCTCGCAGCGCGCCAATGGCGCCGATAATCGCGGAATACATATCCGATCCGGTTCCCGCAATCACCCGTCCGGTAAAGGTCGAGGCATTGAATTCGTGTTCGGCATACAGCACCAGCGAGATGTGCATCGCTTTTTCCCAACTGGCCGACGGTTTTTCGCCGTGCAGCAGGTGTAGGAAATGACCGCCAATGGAATCGTCATCGGTTTCCGGCTGGATACGCTCACCGTTGTGGCTGTAGTGATACCAGTACAGCAGGATCGAGCTGAGCGAGGCCAACAGCTTATCGGCAATGTCGCGCGCGCCGGAGACGGTATGCCCCTCTTTTTCCGGCAGCGTGCAGCCCAACGCAGAAACGCCGGTACGCATCACGTCCATCGGATGCGAAGCGGCAGGCAACGCTTCCAGAACGGTACGCACGTTTGCCGGGAGGCCACGCAGCGCTTTTAATTTAACCTTGTATGCGTTGAGTTCATCGCGGGTGGGTAATTTTCCGTGGATCAGCAGGTGCGCCACTTCTTCAAATTCGCACTGTTGCGCGAGGTCGAGAATATCGTAGCCACGATAGTGTAAATCGTTACCGCTTTTACCAACGGTGCACAGGGCGGTATTGCCGGCGGTCACGCCGGACAGCGCGACCGATTTTTTCGGCTTAATAACATTCGTACTATTTTGCAGGATCGTTGTGTCGCTCATGTTGTCCTCGTTATTTTTATATATAGGGTATTGAGGGTATGCATCGCGTCGTACGTTGTAGGCCGGATAAACGTAGTGCCATCCGGCATTGCCTGATGGCGGCTGCGCCTTATCAGGCCTACGGCTTCGTGGCGTACAACGCGTCGAGTTTCTCTTCGAACTGGTAGTAGTTGATGCTTTCGTACAGCTCGTTGCGCGTCTGCATGATGTCGATAACGTTCTTCTGCGTGCCTTCCTGGCGCAGCACGTTGTACACCTGCTCGGCGGCACGGTTCATGGCGCGAAATGCCGACAGCGGATACAGCGCCATTGCCACGTTCGCACTGCGCAACTCATCGGTGGTGAACAACGGCGTTGCGCCAAATTCAGTAATGTTGGCAAGGATCGGTACCTGCACGGCATCGGCAAATTGGCGGTACATTGCCAGCTCCGTAATGGCTTCCGGGAACAGCATGTCAGCGCCCGCTTCGACATACGCCTGCGCACGATCGATAGCGGCGTCTAACCCTTCCACCGCCAGCGCATCGGTACGCGCCATAACAACAAAGTTCGGATCGGTACGCGCATCCACCGCCGCACGGATCCTGTCGACCATCTCTTCTTTCGATACGATCGCCTTGTTCGGACGATGCCCACAGCGCTTGGCGCCGATCTGATCTTCAATGTGCAGCGCAGCGGCCCCGGCTTTGATCATCGATTTCACAGTGCGTGCCACGTTAAACGCGGATGATCCGAACCCAATATCGGCATCCACCAGCAGCGGCAGCGGGCAGACATCGGTGATACGGCGGATATCGGTCAGTACATCATCGAGGGTAGAGATACCGAGATCCGGTAACCCTAACGACCCGGCAGCCACGCCGCCACCAGAGAGATAAATCGCCTGATACCCAGCGCGCTGGGCCAGCAGAGCGTGGTTTGCATTGATGGTGCCAACAATTTGTAATGGATTTTCTTTAGTGAGCGCGGCGCGAAACGCCAGCCCCGGAGAGTGCAGAGACATATCCCATCCTCTTGTTATCAACTTGTTATCGTTCGTTGATTAACCTAAAGCAAGGGGTATGCCAACGCCTTTATTGAGTGCGTTATTTTTACTTACCTCTTTTAAAACAATTAATTACAATTTTACTCTGCGTTTTTGTCGCACAAAAGCGTGTCAGCACGCGTTTCATGAAACCGGCCTGAACGTTTCATTGCAACATTTATGAAACACAACTAAACCCAATATTCGGTTCTTTAATTTTGGGGTTAGCGATGGCTGAGACACATCTTCCACCACGCATGAATGACGACAAACCGGTTATCTGGACGGTCTCCGTCACGCGCCTGTTCGACCTGTTTCGCGACATCAGCCTGGAGTTTGATCACCTCGCAACCATTACCCCAATTCAGTTGGGTTTTGAAAAAGCGGTGGCCTATATCCGCAAGAAGCTCGCCAGCGAACGTTGCGATGCCATCATCGCCGCGGGTTCCAACGGCGCGTATCTGAAAAGCCGCCTGTCGATTCCGGTGATCCTGATAAAACCCAGCGGATTCGACGTGCTACAGGCACTGGCGAAAGCCGGTAAGCTAACCTCGTCGATTGGCGTCGTCACCTATCAGGAAACACTGCCCGCATTAACCGCCTTTCAAAAGACGTTCAATTTGCGCCTTGAGCAGCGCAGCTATATCACCGAAGAGGATGCGCGCGGGCAGATCAACGAGCTGAAAGCCGGCGGAACGCAAGCGGTGGTTGGCGCGGGCTTGATTACCGATCTGGCGGAAGAAGCGGGGATGACCGGGATCTTTATCTATTCGGCGGCCACCGTACGTCAGGCCTTTAGCGATGCGCTGGATATGACCCGCCTGACGCTCCGACGCAACGGGCAATACGCCAGCGGCGATACGCTACGCACCCGCTATACGCTGGGTGATATGCGCGGTCATTCGCCGCAGATAGAGCAGGTTCGCCACACCATCATGCTGTACGCCCGCTCGCGCGCACCGGTGCTGATTCAGGGTGAAACCGGGACGGGGAAAGAGCTGGCGGCGCAGGCGATTCATCGGGAATATTTCACCCGTCAGGACTCTCGACGTGGCAAGCCCTCAGCGCCATTTGTCGCCGTTAACTGCGGGGCTATTACCGAATCATTGTTGGAAGCGGAGCTGTTTGGCTATGAAGATGGCGCGTTTACCGGCTCTCGTCGGGGCGGTCGCGCGGGCCTGTTTGAAATTGCCCACGGCGGGACGCTGTTTCTCGACGAGATCGGTGAAATGCCGCTGCCGTTACAAACCCGACTGCTGCGCGTGCTGGAAGAAAAAGAGGTCACTCGGGTGGGCGGGCATCAGCCGATCCCGGTCGATGTGCGGGTGATCAGCGCCACCCACTGTCATCTCGAGCAGGAGATGAAACAGGGCCAGTTTCGAACCGATCTGTTTTATCGCCTGAGCATTCTGCGCCTCACACTGCCGCCACTGCGCGAGCGCCTGCCCGATATCCTGCCGCTGGCAGAAGGGTTTTTAAAACAGTCACTGGCGGAACTCGACGCGCCGTTTTCTGATACGGTGCGTAAGGGACTCGGGCTGAGCCAGCAGACGCTGCTCAATTATGGCTGGCCGGGAAATATTCGCGAGCTGCGTAATATGATGGAGCGTCTGGCGCTGTTTTTGAGCGTGGAACCGCAACCTGAACTGAACATCCATTTTTTGCAGCAGTTGTTACCGGAGTTAGCCGTTACCTCCGAAGCGCCTCAGGTGCCATCATCACTGACACCGCAGCAGGTGCTGGCGCAATGTAATGGCGATAAAACCGCAGCCGCGCGGTATTTAGGTATCAGTAGAACCACATTCTGGCGGCGATTAAAACAATAACCCGCCGGTCCGATGACCAGCGGGTTGTTTGTCTTTCAGTTCAGCGCGTTATTTTTTCTTGTAAATATTAGCCGTGCCATGGATTTTATTGTCCGTTTGACCGGAGGTTAATACCAGGACGTCTGCGCCTTTCTCATCGGCTTTCTTAATCAGGTCTGCTTTAGCATCTGCGGCAGACATTTCATTGCTGGTAGAAATCGTGCCAATCTTGGTGTACTGAGACTCAACCTTATCAAAATCGACCTTCATCATCAGTTCCGCGGCATAGGCGTTGGAAACGACAAAAGCTAACGCACCAATTAATACCTTATATCCAGTTTTCATATAAAAGCTCCAATTTTTATGTTTTTACGCCATCATCGACCCCTGAACATCGATAGTGCGAGTCAAGGATGATTAATAAGTAGTTCAGCTTGTTCAAAAAATCCAGAGCTAACGGAAATATAAAGAGATTTTGCGAAACGGAGATAACCGACGATCCTACGCCGTTGCGTTCCCCGCCGCACCTGGCCGCGAATAATCGCCTGACATACCCGCTTGCAGCAGCGCTATTGTTTCATAATACAGTGTGAGTAAATCCTCAGAAAAATGTACGCTGAAAACGTAGAGTAGCTGACGACGCAGAATAGTCTTAATCCAGACTGCGCATCACATACCCCTCTATTCTCACTGATGGAATCGTTGTTTATGGAACCTCTACACGCCGTCGTACTGACCGTCAGTTTGTTCGTGTTAACCTTTTTTAATCCCGGTGCAAATCTGTTCGTGGTGGTTCAAACCAGTCTGGCATCGGGACGCCGGGCGGGCGTGATGACCGGTCTGGGGGTGGCGCTAGGCGATGCGTTCTATTCTGGCCTCGGGTTGTTTGGCATGGCGACACTTATCACCCAGTGTGAAGGCGTATTCTCACTGATTAAAATTGTCGGCGGCGCGTATTTACTGTGGTTCGCGTGGAACAGCATTCGGCATCAGGCGACACCACAAATGCCAACGTTA
This sequence comes from Citrobacter freundii, assembly GCF_029717145.1. Lineage (NCBI taxonomy): Bacteria > Pseudomonadati > Pseudomonadota > Gammaproteobacteria > Enterobacterales > Enterobacteriaceae > Citrobacter > Citrobacter freundii. The sequence goes on from NZ_CP099222.1 coordinate 3,679,275, forward strand.
CAGCAGCCGATTTCCGCGCCCTGGTACGTCTTCTTCCGGCGCGGGCTGTTAACGGATTTATCCAATCCACAAACCGTGCTGTTTTTTATTAGTATTTTCTCGGTCACGCTGAGTGCAGACACGCCGACATGGGCAAGGATGATGGCATGGGCGGGGATTGTGTTGTCTTCCGTTATCTGGCGTATTTTTCTCAGTCAGGCGTTTTCTTTGCCTGCAGTTCGCCGCGCATATGGGCGGATCTACCGGATTGCCAGTCGGGTGATTGGTGCCATTATTGGAGCCTTCGCCCTGAGGCTGATTTACGAAGGCATCACCCATCGTTAACGCACCTGAAACACAGTTTCGCTTGACCATCGTGACGTAATTGTCCGTAATACCGCCTGGATTTTTAAACGTATTTTTGAGTGGCTGTGAGATGGAACAGGTTGCCCCCGCAAACGACACATTACTACTGACTGAATGGCTGGCGCTGCTGCGCCAGACGTCTCCTGACGTCCATACGATCCTGACTTCGTTAAGCGATGAGGAGATCCGCCATTTAGTGACCGTGTTTTATGACTACATGCTCTCCCATGCCGAGAGCGCATTGTTCCTGAATACCGAACAAGTCAGTACGCGGCTCAGCGGCAGCATGTTTAACTGGCTGCGCAGCGTGCTGGGTAGCGCGCAGGAAGACCTCTCACAGTTGCTGCTCAAACAACGCGAAATCGGCGTGGTCCATGCGCGTATCGGCCTGCCCATCGATCTGGTCAATCGCGGCGCGCGCAAGCTGAAAGATGAGTTGTATCGGGTGCTGAAAAAGAAAGCAGACTACCCGCCTCACCTGTTGAGTGACGCTATCTGCTTTAGCAGCCTGGCAATGGATACCGCACTGGAGGCGATGACCGTCTCCTATTCGCCAAGCTATCAAAACTCCCTGAACACGCAAGAACAGTATCGCCTGCAAACGATTTATGACGACGTCAACGTCGAGCGCGAGCGGCAAATCCGCTCGTTTACCGACTGGGAAAATCAGTTTATCTACAACATTGCCACCGGATTACCCGTTGGGGAACTGGTCTTTCTGGCAAACTCCGATTTTGGTATGTGGTTCTCCCATAAGGGAAAACATATATTCGGTAACAGCAATCTGCTTGCCGAAATGGAATCTGTGATTGCAGAAATTGATAACCGTCTGACCCAGACACTGTTGAATCTACAGCAACCTGCAGAAGCCGTACGGATGAGTTTATTGCAGGATGTCCGCCAGCTGTCGGCAAAAATCCATTACCTTCTGGCCTCGATGTTTGAAGCGCTGGTCAAACAGGAAAACGGTAAAGACTCGCTGACCCAACTGCTTAACCGCCGCTTTATTCCAACCATTATGCGGCGCGAAATTTCGCTGGCATTACATGCGCGCAAGCCGTTCACCCTGGCCATGTTAGATATTGATTACTTCAAACAAATCAACGACAGCTATGGGCATAACACCGGCGACATGGCGCTGAAAAGCGTGGCGGCGGTGATTTATGAGCATATCCGCAGCAGCGACTACGTTTTCCGCTACGGCGGTGAAGAGTTTATGATCCTGCTGGTCGAGTCAGAGGTTTCACAGGCCAGTATTATTCTGGAAACCCTGCGTAAAAAGATTGCCGACCTGCGCATGGCGGCCTCGGCGACGGAATCCTTCTCGATTACCGTCAGTATTGGTATCGCCGAATATGACTACCATCCGGACTACAAACAGTTGGTGGATAAAGCCGACCGCGCACTGTATCTGGCAAAAAGCCGTGGCCGTAACCGCGTCGAAACCTATCAGGAATAACTTTTCCCTTTCCGCAGAAATAAATACCCCCTTCAGGGTATTTATCTGACCCGTGTTAATACTCGTGCTGTTATTTTTAATAGGGCTTTTGCCTGACGCAAAAATAACAGCCGCCGAATAAGATGCAAATCAAATACATGATATCTTTATCGCGTTAGCATATCCCGGTGATGCGTCCTCCTGAATGCGGGAAGGAAACGATGAGGGATAATAAAATCATGAACGGGAATAAGAGAACACGCTGGCAGCGCCGTCCAGGCACCACCGGAGGAAAACTGCCATGGAATGACTGGCGGAATGCCAGCACCTGGCGAAGAGCCACCCAGTTTCTTCTGCTGGCGATTAATATCTATATTGGCGTGACCTTTTATTACTGGGTCCGCTATTTTGAGACCGGCGGCACCAGCGTGTATATTCCCAGACCGGGAGGGATTGAAGGGTGGCTGCCTATCGCCGGGCTGATGAACATCAGGTATACGCTGGAAACCGGATACCTTCCGCCGATCCACGCCGCCTCCATGCTGCTGCTCGTCGCGTTTATACTGATAAGTCTGCTGTTAAAAAAATCATTCTGCTCGTGGCTCTGTCCGGTGGGGACGCTGTCAGAGTTGATTGGCAATCTGGGTAAAAAACTCGTTGGCCGCCATTTCACACTGCCGCGCTGGCTGGATCTGCCGCTGCTGAGCCTGAAATATCTGCTGCTGAGCTTCTTTCTGTATATTGCCCTGTCGATGCCCGCGCAGGGGATCCAGTACTTTTTGATGTCGGCCTACGGCATGATTATCGACGTCAAGATGCTCGATTTCTTCCGCCATATTGGCACGGCGACGCTGGTTTTCGTGGCGATTATCAGCATCATGAGCCTGTTTATTCGTAACGCCTGGTGTCGCTATTTATGCCCGTATGGCGCCCTGCTCGGCCTCTTCTCCCTGCTCTCTCCATTTAAAATCCGGCGTAATGCAGACAGCTGCATCGACTGCGGAAAATGCGCGAAGAACTGCCCGTCAAACATTCCGGTGGACAAGCTTATTCAGGTCCGCACCGTTGAATGTACCGGCTGCATGACCTGCGTTGAATCATGCCCGGTCGCCTCAACGCTGACGTTTTCACTGCAGAGACCGACCGGCAACGCCGCACCCAAACCGTGGTGGCAACGCGTCGCTTTACCTGGATGGGGAATGACGCTACTGCTGCTCGGTATTCTATTTGCCGTCATTGGCTATGCGATGTATGCCAACGTCTGGCAGACGCCGGTACCGGAGCATATGTATTTTCAGTTGATACCGAAAGCCAGAATGATCGGGCATTAACGTTTACCGCCTTGCAGACCATCAAACACCCTGCCAATTCTGGCAGGGGTTCCGCCTTTTTCGACCATTTTAAGATTAATGAACTTGTGCCATCGGCGTCCCGTTTATACAACCTTAAATAGCCTCTGGAATAATTCTATTTTTATTTCATGTTCGGCAATAAGGGACCTCAATAATGCGCGGGAATAAAACCATGACTAAAATGAAACTGGCACTGTTATTACCTCTTTTTCTGGCTGGCTGTTCAATGAGCGACGGGGAGTTAAGAAACGCCTACGCTCAGCATTATCAGCAGCCGACGGCTTATGTTGAGGTCTATAAGCAAAAAATAGCCAGTATGGACATTAATGCACTGGCGCAATATGCCGCCACAGAAGACAAGAAAAAAATGCGCGGACAGCCGCGGCTGAAAATAGACAACTTCATTACCATTGAGAACGTGCAGGCGAAGGGAAATAGGGTGGTATACGATTACTCGTTGTCAGAAAGCTGGCAGGCGTTACCCGCCGATAAGCAGCGTGAGAAGCAAACTAATATGAACAGGGATTTGATTTATCGTACCTGCTCGCTGGAAACAGTGCGTCTGGCACAGGCGAAAGGGCTGGAAGAGGAGCATAACTACTACAGCCAGTACCCGGACAAGCTCGCCTTTACCCTGAGAACCAGCGCCCAGATTTGTATCCAGAACGGCTTTACGCAATAACCGGTCTGGTCATCAACGGGCCATCAATGCCTGATGGCGCTTCGCTTATCAGGCCTACATGAGTGTGCACCCCGTAGGCCGGATAAGGCGCCAGCGCCGCCATCCGGCTAAAAACCGATGGTTAACATCAGAATGTCCACGACACGCTGCCAACGATACTGCGCTCCGCACCGAAGTAGCAATACGAGAGCGAGTTACAGGCCGCCACGTAGCGTTTATCGGTCAGGTTGTTGACGTTCAGTTGCGCACTTAAACCCTTAATCCCAATATTCGTTAAGTCGTAGCCTACCGCCATATCCACCAACGTGTACGACGGCAGAGTATGGGTATTCAGGCGATCGCTGGTGATCCCGTTGACGTAGCGCACGCCAGATCCCAGCGTCAGGCCGTCCAGCGGACCACTTTTCACATCGTAGCTCAACCAGGTGCTGGCCTGATTACGCGGGGCGTACACCGCACGCTTACCCTGCTCCTCCGGACTGCTCTTCTTGTAGCGAATGTCGGTATAGGTGTATGCCGCCTGCAGGCGGAAGCTCTCCGTCAGTTGGCTGATCGCCTCCAGCTCGACCCCTTCCGATTCAATTTCGCCAATTGAGCGGTACGGGTCGGTCGGTTCTTCTTTGGTGGCGATATTGGTCTGATTGATACGGAATACCGATGCGCTAAACTGGCTGTTCAGCCCCTCCGGCTCATACTTCAACCCGGCTTCCCACTGCTTGCCTTTCATTGGCTCCAACAGGTTGCCGTTTTCGTCGGCAAAGCTGGTCGGTGTGAACGCGGTGGAGTAACTGATGTACGGCGCAAAACCGTTATCGAACAGATAGAGCAGCGCGGCACGAGTGCTGAAGTTGTTTTTATCCAGATCGCTGCGGGTATCGTTTATCTTATCAATGTTCGACACGCTGACCTGATCGTAACGGCCACCGAGCGTAATGCGCCAGCGATCCCATGACATCTGATCCTGCAAATAGTAGCCCGTCTGGCGCAGCTTGTGTTTTTCACGCGCGTACATGTTGATGTAATCCGGCTTCGCGCCGTACACCGGGTTAAAGGCGTCAATCGGCGGGAAAGCACCGTAATAGCCGGTGGTGTTGTTGCTGCGACTCTGATAGTCAATGCCCACCAGCAGGCGGTGGTTCACCTGCCAGGTATCCACGCTGCCGTCGAGTTGGTTATCCAGCGTAATGGCCGACATATTCTCATCGGAGCCGGAATAGCCGCGGTTGAGTTCAGTGTCATTCAGCCAGCCCGCCGCATACACCTGATTAAGTTCAACATCGGTATGCAGATAGCGCAGCTTTTGTCGTACCGACCAACCGTTATCGAACATGTGCTCGATGTTGTAGCCCACCATGTTCTCGCGACGATCGTATTTGTCGTAGTCATCCTCACCTTCAAAGAAGGTATTGGAAATCTTTCGCCCGTCGTGCGGTACCACGGTGCCATCATATGGCAGACCCGAGTGGCTGCCACCTTCCGGATCGCGGTGCAGGTAGGCCATCAGGTCGAGACGCGTCTGGTCGGTGATACGCCAGGTCAGGCTGGGCATCAGCGCGTAGCGTTCTTCCTTCAACGGACCAAACTGCGAGTCCGCATAGCGTGTCATCCCACTCAGACGCGCCGCCACGCGATCGTTATCATCCAGTGCGCCGGTGACGTCAAAGGCGGCGCCACGCTGGTTGTTATTGCCGGCAAACAGCTTCACTTCACCACCCGCATCAAACGACGGTTTACGTGAGGTCAGCGCCACAATGCCACCCGGTGAAGAACGGCCATACAGCACCGAAGCCGGACCGCGCACCACTTCAATATTGTCGAGGAACCACGGATCGACCACCAGTGAGCTGTGCGAGTTGGTATCACCCATCATCTTCAGGCCATCGAGATAGACGTTATCGAGGCTACCGTCGGAGAAACCGCGCAGCACAATATAGTCAAAGCGGTTAGAGGCACCAATCTGATTGCTGTACACCCCTGGCGTGTAGCTGACGGCCTGGCGCACGCTGGTGGCACCCTGCTCTTCAAACTGTTCACGAGTAATGATGGACACCGACTGCGGGGTTTCAATATCCGGCGTGGCAAGCTTGGTGGCGCCGCTCTGCATTTGCGAGGTGACCACCACCGTATCGTTTTTTGTTGTTTCCTGCGCCAGCAGAGGAAAAGCCACGCTGCCGGTCACCCATCCCACCAGCAGCGCCAACCGAGTCTTCACGAACATGAACATCTCCCAAGGCATTTCTAATTGTAAATGAGAATTATTGCGCTTTTTATGCCAGAGATAGCTATGCCGGATGCCAGGTTACGTATGCGCAGCGCCAAAATGCGATTCAGACGCGCGCATAAAACGGAGAAATGGATTAGCAAGGTTTGAGGATATCGCCAGGCGAGAAACCGTAGCGGCGACGAAAGGCGGTCGAAAAGTTGGTGGCGTGCTGGTAGCCCGACATCCATGCCGCCTGCTGTACGCTGTACCCTTCTAATAAATACCCCCGCGCCCGTTCCAGACGGCAGTCGCGCAGGTAGTCAAATACGGAGCAGCCATACGCCGCACGAAACTTGCTGCGCAGGCTGCTGGGGCTCATCGCCGCACGCTGGGCCAGTTCGCTGAGGGTGTAGTCATTTTCCGGCGTCTGTTCCAGCAAACGACGCACAATCTCGAGGCGTTGCTGTTCGCCGCTGGCAGCCTGGCGTCTGCTGCTCTCCACCTGACAGACGCTGAGACCGTGGCCGAACAGTTGCAAAATAAGCCCTTCCAGCATCAGCTGGCGGGATACATTACTGAGCGTGCTCTGCTGGGCGTACTGTAATCCACTGAGCAAAAAGCCCGGCACTTGCCAGATAAGCGTTGGCGTCTGGCATCTTTCCCATTCAACCATTAACGACTCCAGCAACCCCGTGCGCCACGCGCCGTCCGGATACAGTCCCAACGATAACGTTCGCAGCTTGCAGTCCGCAGGGTGACGGGCGCTCATGGTCTGATGTTCGCTGAGGCGAGAACTAAACGCCATGCCGGAACGCACCACATGCTGCTGCCCATTGAGAGTCAATGTCACACAACCTTCCAGCACTACCAGCATATACAGGGGAGTGCTGTGGCGGGAGGTAGTTTCGTAGGGTTGCAGCACCTGCACATCGGAGTGGGTAACACACATCCCGCAGGGCAGCGTCATCTCTTCGACTTTGCCCTGTAGCACGGGGCTGGCATGGGGGAAATCCAGCTGTTGCGAAAGCTGCGGAAAGCGGTAATCAATGCCGTAACGCTCACCAAAATCCATAAACTCACTGACGGAGAAGGTTCGTGCCAGCCGTGCGGCTGTATTTTGGCCGGTGGTGTTGTTCATACAGTTTTCTGCACAGGGAATGGGGTTCGCTATTTCGGGTTGGTGGCAACATTACCATTACCTACAGAATGCAATAATAATAATGAGAATTATTATCAATAATAATCTTAAAGATAAGGCTGAGAGATACCGCTAAGGTTGACCGCCCTACCGTCGGTATAGCCGAAGCGGTTATACCGACGTGCAGATTTACCAGTCAGTTACTTCATTAATACATCAACAAATTTGGCCAGCCATTCAGGATGTGCTGGCCATGCCGGTGCGGTGACCAGATTGCCGTCAACGTGAGCCTGGTCAATGCCGATATCCGCGTAATGCCCGCCACTCAGGCGAATTTCAGGCGCGCAGGCTGGATAGGCGCTACAGGTGCGGTTTTCTAACACGCCGGCTGCGGCTAACAGCTGTGGACCATGACAGACGGCGGCAATCGGTTTGCCCGCCGCGTTGAAGTCCTGAACCAGTTGAATAACATCCGGGTTCAGCCGGAGATACTCCGGGGCGCGTCCACCGGGGATCAGCAGCGCGTCATAATCGGCCGCCCGCGCGTCAGCAAAATTCGCATTCAGGGTAAAACGATGTCCGGGTTTTTCGCTGTAGGTCTGCGCCCCGTCAAAATCATGAATGGCGGTCTGAACATAGTCCCCTTCACGTTTATCCGGGCAGACGGCGTCCACGCGGTGACCTAACATTTTCAGCGCCTGAAAAGGCACCATCGTTTCATAATCTTCGACATAATCTCCGACCAGCATCAGTATTTTTTTCATCAATGTCCCCGCCCATAGCGATTAAGTGCAGAAATAACGGCCCTTTTTACTATAGTTCACGCGCTATACGTCATTAATAAATACCGTAGAATAATCGGCCGGATCACAGTCTGCACAGGGGCACGTCAGAAGGTCGCATTCATCTTAAGCACAAGGGAAAGCGCTACTAATAAATATAAATTATCTATAAATATATAATTGAGAAATTTTAATACCAGCCTGTTACGCCCATTAATTAAGAGTGAATGAATTGCATGTAAGAATCCCTGTGTTATATTTCGACTGAACTTTCACGACATATAATTATTTATTATTTAATAAATAAATGCTGTCGGTGATGCTGCCAACTTACTGATTTAGTGTATGATGGTGTTTTTGAGGTGCTCCTGTGGCTTCTGTTTCTATCAGCTGTCCCTCCTGTTCAGCTACTGACGGGGTGGTGCGTAACGGCAAAAGCACCGCCGGACATCAGCGCTATCTCTGCTCTCACTGCCGTAAAACATGGCAACTGCAGTTCACTTACACCGCTTCTCAACCCGGTACGCACCAGAAAATCATTGATATGGCCATGAATGGCGTTGGATGCCGGGCAACCGCCCGCATTATGGGCGTTGGCCTCAACACGATTTTACGTCACTTAAAAAACTCAGGCCGCAGTCGGTAACCTCGCGCATACAGCCGGGCAGTGACGTCATCGTCTGCGCGGAAATGGACGAACAGTGGGGCTATGTCGGGGCTAAATCGCGCCAGCGCTGGCTGTTTTACGCGTATGACAGGCTCCGGAAGACGGTTGTGGCGCACGTCTTCGGTGAACGCACTATGGCGACGCTGGGGCGTCTTATGAGCCTGCTGTCACCCTTTGACGTGGTGATATGGATGACGGATGGCTGGCCGCTGTATGAATCCCGCCTGAAGGGAAAGCTGCACGTAATCAGCAAGCGATATACGCAGCGAATTGAGCGGCATAACCTGAATCTGAGGCAGCACCTGGCACGGCTGGGACGGAAGTCGCTGTCGTTCTCAAAATCGGTGGAGCTGCATGACAAAGTCATCGGGCATTATCTGAACATAAAACACTATCAATAAGTTGGAGTCATTACCAATGCTGTCTATTATTTATCATCTATTATTATTCTGTTCAGCGTAAATCGGCGAATAGACAAAAAAGGTTTTCCCATGATCACAAGACGTTCGTTCGTCAGACAGAGTCTGGTGACGTCAACGAGTATGTTACTCGCCAGTATAACGGGTATCGGCTTCAGTAAATTGGCCAGCGCAGCAGAAACCCACCGCTGGCTAATGCCAGATGAAGGTGCGCCCCATGCGGCAACCTGGATGGCATTTGGCGCCAGTGCAGAGATCTGGGAGCCTCACCTGCTGCCGGTAGTCCAGGGAAACCTGGCCCTGATCGCCAAAACCATCGCCGCATTTGAACCGGTAAATATGCTGGTTCGCGAAGAAGACAGCGACCTCGCGGCAAAGCTGTGTGGGCCATCGGTCAATGTGTTGGTGCAGTCAATTGACGATCTGTGGATCCGCGATACGGGGCCGGTGTTTGTGAAAAACACTGCCGGCACACTCGGCGGAGTCGGGTTTAATTTCAACGGTTGGGGCGATAAACAGGAACATGAGCGCGACGCAAAAATCGCTGAGTTCGTCACCAATGACGCTAAGGCTGAATTTATTCTTTCGTCACTAACGCTTGAAGGTGGCGGTATCGAAGTGGACGGCGAAGGCACGGCGATTATTACCGAAAGCTGCGTTATTAACCCAAACCGCAACCCCGGCGTAAGCAAAACAGAGTGTGAGGCCGAACTAAAGCGCCTGCTGGGGCTGGAAAAAATCATCTGGTTACCGGGTATCGCCGGGAAAGATATTACCGATGGGCATACAGACTTTTATGCCCGGTTTACGCATCCGGGTACGGTCGTCGCGGGTCTCGAGCTGGATGCGTCATCGTTCGATTACGCCGTAACCCGCCGTCATCTGGCGATATTACGTGCCGCGACGGACGCCAAAGGACGTCGCCTGAACGTCGTAGCGCTGGAAGGCCCCACCACAATCCGCCAAACCTATGCAAACGACGACTTTGCCGCCGGCTATATCAATTTTTACCTCTGCAATGGCGCCGTTATTGCGCCAGAGTTTGGTGACAAACGCACCGATCGTAATACCCGTGCAATTTTGCAGGCGCTGTTTGCTGAGCGTGAAATTATTCAACTGAATATCGACGGTATCGCAGCAGGCGGCGGTGGTATTCACTGCGCCACACAGCAGCAACCTCATTAAAGCGCAGCGTATTACAGCTTACGCGATCGCCTTGGGGTTTAAGTTCTTGGGCTGTAAACCCGACGCACAGGGCGATCCCCCTGTGCGTTTTTTTATTTCTGGAACACGGTGATGGGCAACGTTCGTGAAGTACTACAAAAATAAACGGCAGGTCATTTTTTGACATCAATAATCAATAAAAGCATGCCCTGTACTGTTCCGGCATGCCGGAATCTCCCTTCACACACGCACAGGACGGGATCATGAAAATGCAATTCGCTACAAAATATCTGCCGCTGATTTGTCTGGTCTCAAGCGGGCTGCTCTATTCAGCTTCGGTAAACGCCATGGGAAATGACGATACCACGACGCCAACCTGCCCGAAGGGCCAGGTTTACGACAACAAAACCAAAAACTGTTTACCAGAAAAAAGCAGTATGATCGACGATCAGGATAAAACACAGTATGCGTATCACCTGGCGAAAACCGGTCACTATCAGGACGCTATCAATTTACTCGATACCTTACAGCAACCCAATACGCGTGAGGCCTGGAACTATCGGGGTTATGCCACCCGCAAACTGGGTCGTACGGATGAAGGGATTGGCTATTATCAACGCTCGATTGCCCTTGATCCACATTATGCCAAAGTACGCGAATACCTCGGTGAGGCATGGATGGTTAAGGGTCGCCCCGATCTGGCAAAAGCGGAACTGGCCACCATTAAAACCCTCTGCGGCACTCAATGCGAAGAATATCGCGACCTTAAAGCCGCGATCGACGGACACCCCGAGTCATAGGCCAGAAAGAAACGAGAAATAGCGGCAATGGCGTGCGTTTAGCTTCATTGGGGGCATCTTTCTGAACCGAACACAGAATGCCCCCATTGATGCCACCAACAGGAACGTGATGTCTGTTGAGGCCGATTAACGCTGGAGATTTAGAAACATGTCAGAAGCTAAAAAATACGGGCTTTAAGTTGATTTCGGTAGACCTGGGAAGAGTTTGAAATGGTGCCGATAATAGGAACAGAAAAACACAGCAAGCCATTGATAGAAAAACAAAAAAAATAAAACCAAATAAAAATGCCTCCAAAAATGCCCCCATCAAAATCAGTTGCAATTGATAGGGGCTTTAGATTTATGCAGCAGTTCCTTCTCTATTGATCTCGAGGATTCTAGATGTTAACTCATCGGGTGTTTCTTGTTTAATCGCCAATTCTTTTAAACGTAATTTGTCTGTTAAATCATGATATCGCAATTCAAATTCATTAATAATTTGCTTCCATGTTTTAATGTATATACGCTTATTTCCGCTCTTTTGAAGCAACCCATATTCTCCATGATGTTTATTACTTTCAAGTTCATCACGAATATTAGCAGTACTATTTTGATTGTCGGATATATCATTTCCTACTAAAATAAAATCCCAACGGGTATTATCATTAGTAAATTCAGCATTAGAACTTATTACATTCTTATACTTTTTGACTTGTTCGTATTCCTTATCCGTCAATTTAACACTCGGTCGTTTCAACTCAATAACTACACAGTGAAAATATTCTTTACCAGCATCATCGTATCTCTTTCCTTTTAAGGCTGCAAAAATATCCATTTCCTTTTTACTGTCAGGATGGTCTACAGAATACTTATCGAAGTGTTCTTCATCAAAACCCTTCACTTCTTTTAAAAACACTCTAAGTGCTTTATCAAATTTATCCTCTTCAGAGGCCAATAAAGTATATTGCTCACCAAACAACCATAAATTATCTTCTACTGATTTTTGTATGTGTTTAACTTCGTAAGTATCTTTCTCTGGATCCTTTATCAAAGCTTGGAAATATTCAAGTATATCCAACCGATCATTAATAAATGAGATGGTTTTTGTAATATTCGACAGAGAGGTTCTTTTAATGACATTAGATAATTTATCAACTTCTTGATCGCTTAACTCGACGATCCCCTCAAAGATATCAAAGAGATTTGCTAAACTATTCGTCTCAACAATCCTATCTAGTAACTTAACAAAAATTTTCTTTTGTTTAATATTTAGGGTCTTGGAGAAAAGCAATGGTTCAGCCTCGTAAATCACCTTAATAGTTTCAATGAGTTGATTCCTTCTAAATTCATTGTAAGCGACATTATCGCCAGGATACTCAGGTAATATACCTTGAGAGAGATATTCCTGGATAAGTTGATCAGCCACGCTACTCTTACAGACTCGGTATTCTTCCTTGAGTATTTTTTTAACTTCTGAAACTATAAATTTATACTCTTCAGATTTAGTATTGTTTTCATGAGAATCTAATAAGTCCGCATGTATGTCGAACGAATCAAAAAATGATGAAGATACATATGCTGAACAATAAAATTTCTTACCATTAAGTTCAGATAACTCTTTATGGACTATGATACCTGAGCTATTTATAAAATAAATGAATGATTTTTCTTTGACCGGTCGCTGCGACCATTGAGTCGTTTTAATATCAAATTTATACCCATTTAATTCTTTGTAATAATTATGAGACAAATAATCAATGGGTCTCATTTTTACCTGATTTATATAAACTTGAATATTAGGATCAGCAAGCAACAACCATGATATATCATTCTGAATATATCCAATCATTTGATTGTTGAACTCGTCTTCACCTATAGTGATAGGTGAAAATGATACTACTGTTCCTCTTTGATTCTGTGGCATTACTATCGGTGCGCTGACCACATATTCATTAATATGGCTAGCTTTAAGCTCAATCGTAAACTCTGTACCTTTTCCATCAAAAGTTGTCCACAATGCTCTTTGTGCAAATTTTACAAAAGAAAAACGCCCCTTTCCTTTCCGTCCTCTCGTAATAGGTGAGCATTTTTGTTTTTTTTGAGAGTCGAGAAACTTATCAAATGTCTGATCCAACTCAGAATAAACAATTCCTAATCCATCATCAGATATAGATATTTCTGAAAGACCACTAAGCCCATTTGGTTTCGAATTAATGTGGATTGTTTTTGCACCAGCATCAAATGCATTCCAAACATACTCGCACAGAGCTTTGCTCGTGGAAAGATTCTCCAACTGACTAAGAACACTTTGCCCAGTATTTTTAGTTGTTCTTTTTGTGCTGGCCATAAAGCTTTCTCCATAGCTCTAAAATATAAATTTTTATCTATTCCTATAATAAACCAATAAATTAACCAGGCAAAGGGAACAAAATCGCAGATTTTTGACTTTTTTGGGCTTGATCTGATGCCTGCCAAGGCCGCACAGAAAGCGAACAATAGAAAACAATATAAAAATCATATGATTATGATAAATCCAAAGTTTCTACATGATGCCACTCAAAATTTACTATGACAAAAATCGCACTACACCGCACCCGCCTGCGGTTTTCATATCACTAAAATTTTTCAGTTGTGATTTTTTACAAACGATATTGCCAGCCCGCGCCCGTTCTGGGGATGCTCTGCGAGACAGGAACTGAAAAGAATGAAAAGAAATTCAGCTTTTTTCAGTTTTACTGTCCGTAGTATCTATGGCCTGAATACGCAACTCTATGATATTAAATGGATAATTAACTTTAGGTGTGTGATTTTATGAAGGTTTGTGAAACATGAAAAACATAACAATTTGAAAAATTATAATTTTATGTCCGTATAAACTGAAATCCTGTGTTCCGGGAACGGAGCGGCCATTCCCGACGCATACTTTACCCATTCTTTTGCGCAGCCAGCAGCAACTTTAAAGCCTTTTCCCGCTCCTCGGGTGGAATGGCATCAATTAGCTCTTTAACCCTCCCCTGCCCGTTCAGCGCGCTTGGACTAACGGAATGGGAGAAAGCAACATTCATCACAAACGAGTGACCGCACTCCACATTAGAGCAACAGCAGTACAAATCGTACAGCTGTACAAAATGATGGGAAACTGCGTAATATCTATGTTTTTAAAAGGGTTTTTCTACTTTAAGAACGCTTGGGAAGAGTTTGAAATGGTGCCGATAATAGGAGTCGAACCTACGACCTTCGCATTACGAATGCGCTGCTCTACCAACTGAGCTATATCGGCACTGATAAAGACATGCCCACGATTGTGAACACGGGGTAGAAGGTTAAAACTAACCGGGCGACGCGTCAATGGCCTTGCGAATCAAACGCCTATTTTTGCATCACCCGGTTTCAATTACGCACGAATCGTGTCGTCACCGAAGCCGATCCACTTGTACGTGGTCAGTGCTTCCAGCCCCATCGGTCCGCGTGCGTGTAATTTCTGCGTACTAACTGCCACTTCCGCACCCAATCCAAACTGGCCGCCGTCGGTAAAACGGGTGGAGGCGTTAACGTACACCGCAGACGAATCCACCTCGTTAACGAAGCGGTTGGCGTTGTGCATATCGCGCGTCAGGATCGCGTCGGAATGCTGGGTGCCATGTTCGCGAATATGACCGATGGCCTCATCCAGGTCGCTGACGATTTTTACGTTCAGATCCAGCGACAGAAACTCATCGTCGTACTCTTGTGCTTTTACCGCCACCACGTTGGCCGGACCGGCCTGCAATTGAGTCAGCGCGGCCTCATCAGCATGCAGCGTGACGCCGCTTTGCGCCATCTGCTGGCTCAGCACGGGCAGGAAGCGTCCGGCGATATTCTGGTGCACCAGCAGCGTCTCGACGGTATTACAGGTGCTCGGGCGTTGGGTTTTGGCGTTAACGATAATCCGGAGTGCGGCGATGATATCTGCGCTTTCATCCACATAGATATGACAAACACCAATACCGCCAGTGATCACCGGAATAGTCGACTGTTCGCGACACAGTTTGTGCAGGCCTGCGCCGCCGCGCGGGATCAGCATATCGATGTACTTATCCATGCGCAGCATTTCGCTGACCAGTGCGCGGTCCGGATTATCAATCGATTGCACGGCGGCCGCCGGTAAACCACAGGCCTCCAGCGCCTGCTGAATCACTGCCACGGTTGCCGCATTTGTCCGGTATGTCTCTTTGCCACCGCGCAGGATCGCCGCATTGCCGGTTTTCAGGCACAGGGAGGCGACATCAACGGTGACGTTAGGACGCGCTTCATAAATCACGCCAATCACGCCCAGCGGAACGCGACGACGCTCCAGACGCAGGCCGCTATCCAGCAGACCGCCGTCAATCACCTGTCCGACCGGGTCGGCGAGGTTGCACACCTGACGTACGTCATCGGCGATGGCTTTCAAACGTGCCGGGGTCAGCGCCAGACGATCCAGCATCGCGTCACTCAAACCGTTTTCCCGTGCCTGCTCAACGTCTTGTGCGTTAGCGCTGAGGATGCTTTCGGTTTGCGCTTCCAGTTCATCGGCAATCTTTTCCAGCACGCGGTTTTTTTCGCGGCTGGAGAGTAGCGCCAGCTTATACGACGCTGCTTTGGCAGCAATGCCCATTTGTTCCAGCATATGCCTGCTCCTTAACGGGTGATCATGTCATCGCGATGGACGGCAACCGGGCCATATTCATAGCCGAGGATCGCGTCAATCTGTTGAGAGTGGTGTCCGGCAATACGGCGCAGCGCGTCGCTGTTATAGCGAGTGACGCCGTGGGCAATATCGCGCCCTTCAAGATTGCAGATACGAATCACTTCACCACGAGAGAAGTTGCCTGTCACGCTTTTAATGCCTTTAGGCAATAACGAACTGCCGCGTTCCAGAATGGCGGAGGTCGCCCCTTCATCGACGGTGATTTCCCCCGCGGGCGGTGCGCCGAAGATCCAGCGTTTGCGGTTCTCCAGCGGAGAAGCCTGAGCATGAAAACGCGTCCCCACGGACACGCCTTCCATTACATCACCAATCACGCCAGGCTTGCTGCCTGCGGCAATAATGGTGTCGATACCGGCGCGGCAGGCCACGTCTGCCGCCTGCAGCTTGGTGCCCATACCGCCGGTGCCGAGACCAGAAACGCTGTCTCCGGCGATAGACCGCAGCGCGTCATCAATCCCGTAGACGTCTTTAATCAGCTCAGCCTGCGGATTGGTACGCGGGTCAGCGGTGAACAGGCCCTGCTGATCGGTGAGCAGCAGCAGCTTATCGGCCCCGGCCAGAATCGCCGCCAGCGCCGACAGGTTATCGTTATCACCGACTTTGATTTCGGCGGTTGCCACCGCGTCGTTCTCATTGATGACAGGAACGATGTTGTTATCCAGCAGCGCACGTAACGTGTCGCGAGCGTTAAGGAAACGTTCTCTGTCTTCCATATCCGCACGCGTCAGCAGCATCTGCCCGACATGAATGCCATAAATGGAGAACAGCTGTTCCCAGAGTTGAATCAGCCGGCTCTGCCCTACTGCCGCCAGCAGCTGTTTAGAGGCGATCGTTGCCGGGAGTTCAGGGTAACCAAGATGCTCACGCCCGGCGGCAATCGCGCCCGAGGTAACAATAACAATGCGATGCCCTGCGGCATGGAGCTGCGCGCACTGGCGGACCAGTTCTACGATGTGGGCACGGTTCAGGCGGCGCGATCCGCCCGTTAGCACACTGGTGCCTAGTTTTACCACCAGCGTCTGGCTGTCACTCATGATTCTCTGCCATTCAAGATTGGGGAAATGATATCAAACGAACGTTTTAGCAGGACTGGCCCCGGTTGCCAACAGCCAGCGCACAAAGCATGAAATTTTATTGCGCAGGATCAGCAAGCGTAGCGGCAAGTTTTGACGTTTTTATGACAGAAACAAATAAACATTCTTTTTTAAAAATATTCTTACTTTGTCATAAAACGTTCATTGCCAGACGTTAAAAACCCTCCTGTCTTTGAACGGGGAACACACCCAGTAAATATTCGCGCGTACTTTAAATCAGGAATGAAAATGAAAAAGAGCACTCTGGCATTAGTGGTGATGGGTATTATGGCATCGGCATCCGTACAGGCAGCGGAAGTGTATAATAAGAACGGAAATAAACTGGATGTGTACGGCAAAGTTAAAGCCATGCACTACATGACCGATAATGACAGCAAAGACGGCGACCAAAGCTATATCCGTTTTGGTTTTAAAGGTGAAACTCAAATTAACGATCAGCTGACCGGTTATGGTCGTTGGGAAGCAGAGTTCGCAGGCAATAAAGCCGAAAGCGATCCTAACCAGCAAAAAACACGTCTGGCCTTCGCGGGTCTGAAATTGAAAAACCTCGGTTCCTTCGACTATGGTCGTAACCTGGGTGCGCTGTACGACGTTGAAGCGTGGACCGATATGTTCCCGGAGTTCGGTGGGGACTCTTCCGCGCAGACCGATAACTTCATGACTAAACGCGCCAGCGGTCTGGCGACGTACCGTAACACCGACTTCTTCGGCGTCGTTGATGGCCTGGATCTCACCTTGCAATACCAGGGTAAAAACGAAGACCGCGATGTGAAAAAACAGAATGGCGACGGTTTTGGTACGTCGGTGACCTATGACTTTGGCGGCAGCGATTTCGCCATCAGCGGCGCCTATACCAATTCCGATCGTACCAATCAGCAGAATCTGCAAAACCGTGGCGCGGGCGATAAAGCCGAAGCCTGGGCAACCGGTTTAAAATACGATGCCAACGATATTTATATTGCCACGATGTACTCTGAAACGCGCAAAATGACGCCTATATCCGGTGGTTTCGCCAATAAAAAACAGAACGTCGAAGCAGTGGTTCAGTACCAGTTTGATTTTGGTCTGCGTCCGTCCCTGGGATATGTGCTGTCGAAAGGCAAAGATATTGAAGGTATCGGTAATGAAGATCTGGTGAATTATATCGACGTTGGCGCGACCTATTATTTCAACAAGAATATGTCAGCATTTGTTGATTATAAAATCAACCAGTTGGATAGCGATAATAAGCTGGCCATCAACAATGATGATATCGTCGCAGTGGGGATGACCTACCAGTTCTGATCTAACATAAAAAATGCCGGATGGGGTTGCGCCGCCATCCGGCATTTTGCTGTTCACTATGCCGTTAATTTAACCGGCTGATCTTTAAAGTCGTCCGCAGGTTCCAGCGCCAGATTCAGCGACGTTAGCAACCCACGCAATTTTTCATGGAACTCACGTAAGGTGTACTCCAGTCGATCTACCACTTCAGTCTCTTTGATGGGCACGGCGGTCCAGTTGCCGTCTTGATCAAACAAACCAAACTGGTAGCTGTACGTGAAGCGTTTTTCCTGTGCTTCTAACTCCATCCACCAGCCCCAGAATTCACGCTTCTCCGGCGCGGGTTTCACGTTGACGCAAACAGCCAGACAATCGAAAAAAAATCGATTATCTTCGCACTGCCCTTCCCGGATGTAGGGGCCAAGCGCGGTGAATTTCTTGATCAATCTGCTTTTCGGGTGTCCACTCGGTAACGTCATTGCGATCTCCTTAGGTGAAGCAACTGTTTTACCAAATCAATAAAATTTAGCAATCTATTAACACAATCTCTGATTGATCCATCCGGTTATTTCTTGCAGCGCTTTATCAAAATTGCGATACACCGGGTTGAACGGGATCTCCATCAGCTTACCGTCAGAAGATGACGATGTGATTAAGCGAGACTCCTCTTCCGGACTAAACGGATCGTTTTTCCAGAAGCCCGATAGCATCGGCGTTGGACAACGTCGGCCCAACAGGCCTTGTACCTTTAATGAATAGCGATTGAGCTCGACACGCAGTGCGTCATCAGAGGCGTCGTGCATACCCAGACGGCTGGCCAGTACATCAAGATACATTTCCGGGACGCTTGCCTGCCGCTGCGGGTCGCTGAGCAGCGCATGCACCACCGGCCCCAGACACGCCACCGCTTTCAGGCGCGAAGATTCGAGATACGCCAACCGTACCGCCACGTTGGCGCCAAAGCGAAAACCAAATGCCGCCACGCGGGTGTGATCGACCCAGGGAATGTTGGGCAGTGCTTTTAATACGTGCTGATGCAGCAGGCTGGAATCCTGGGTCAGTTTCCATTTCGACGAAAAACCGACCGAGGGCATGTCCAGCGTCAGCATGGCAATACCACGCGGGGCAAAATAGCGTTCATACAGGGTGTAGTAATCCGTTTGCATGGAATCCAGCCCCCCGCACATCAGCACCGTCGGGAACGGGCCGTCACCTTTTGGCATATGCAAAAAACCGGTGATCGGCGCACCGCCGGGAACCGTGAATTCCAGTTCGCGCAGCTTACCGGGCAAGCGCTGAGCCGCCTCTTCATACGCGCGATTCGCCAGAGCCTGCGCCTGTTCAGCCAGCTCGTCGCCTTTCAGATGCGGATACGCCGCAATGTTGTACAGCGTAGAGGCATGCAGCCAGTGGCGTCCGCTAATTTGTGGGTCCTGTTCTGCCATGGCCTTCTGTTGCCAGTCCATCGCCTGCTTCGCCCACTCGTAGATCCAGTTCCCGCCACGATAGCCAATGACCGTGTCATAGAGCTCTTTATCCGTGCGCTCTGCTTCGCTCATGACGATACGCGCCTGCACCTCAAGGATTTCGCGCGGATCGACGCCGCGCCAGATCCACATCAGGCGATTCACCATGCGGTACCAGTGCGGGATGGTTGTGCCATCCAGGGCAGATTGCACAGACGGCTGCGCGCCGTGATTAAATCGACGAACCAGCGTTGACGTTTCAGGGTGTTTGAAGCGGGGTTTAAACAGGACTTCGCTGAGGTTAGCCTGTGACATAATTACGGCCTCCATGAGTACTCACTAAGGCATAGTGTAACCTGACACGGCACAAAAAGAACAACGCCCGGCATAGCCAGGCGTTGAAAACGATTTAGATTAGCGGCCTGAAATCGGCGGGACGAACACGACGCCCATATCCCACGGCTGCTCGATCCAGGTATCCTGAGGGATATCAACAACATAATCATTCACCAGCGGACGGCCTGCCGGTTTAGCGAAGATGGTGACGAAATGCGCTTTAGGGTACATTTCGCGAATCGCAACCGCGGTACCACCGGTGTCAACCAGGTCATCGATTACGATGAAACCTTCACCGTCACCTTCGGCACGTTTCAGAACGGTCAGTTCGCGCTGATTGTCGTGATCGTAGCTGGAGATGCATACGGTATCGACATGACGAATACCCAATTCACGCGCCAGCAGCGCGCCTGGCACCAGACCACCACGGCTAACGGCAATGATGCCTTTCCATTGTTCAGAAGGCATCAAGCGGCTTGCCAGTTTACGTGCATGGATCTGCAACATGTCCCAGGTGACGACGTATTTTTCGCTCATGTGAAGTTGTCCCAGCCTGTTTATCTACGGCTTAAAAAGTGTTCGAGGGGGAAATAGGTTGCGCGAGATTATAGAGATCTGACGCGCTAAAAACCAGTGTTAAGCGGAATCCAGGCCTCTTTTTGCATGCTTTTTGCTAGCCGTGAGCAGAGAAAGTGGTATTCTCAATTGCATCGCGCAAGCCTGACTTGTGGTGTTTTTAATTCTGCTAACCCCGTGGCCTGTAAGTCAATTTTGCAGGGCATCGCCAAGGAGACTCAACGTGTCTGAACTGTCTCAATTATCCCCGCAGCCGCTGTGGGATATTTTTGCCAAAATCTGTTCTATTCCTCATCCGTCCTACCATGAAGAGCAACTCGCTGAACATATTCTGAGTTGGGCCCAAGAGAAAAGTTTCCACGTCGAGCGCGATCAGGTGGGTAATATCCTGATTCGCAAACCCGCTACCGCAGGAATGGAAAACCGCAAGCCGGTTGTTCTGCAGGCGCACCTGGATATGGTGCCGCAAAAAAACAACGATACCGTTCACGACTTCACCAAAGATCCGATCCAGCCTTATATTGACGGCGAATGGGTGAAAGCCCGTGGCACCACGCTGGGTGCGGATAACGGTATCGGTATGGCCTCTGCGCTGGCCGTTCTGGCGGATGACAGCGTGGTTCACGGCCCGCTGGAAGTTCTGCTGACCATGACCGAAGAAGCGGGCATGGACGGTGCGTTTGGTCTGCAGGCTAACTGGCTGCAGGCAGATATTCTGATCAACACCGACTCCGAAGAAGAAGGTGAAATCTACATGGGTTGCGCGGGGGGGATCGACTTCACCGCCAATCTGCCGCTGTCTCGTGAAGCCATTCCTGCAGGTTTCCAGACCTTTAAGCTGACGCTGAAAGGCCTGAAAGGCGGTCACTCCGGCGGCGAAATCCATGTTGGCCTCGGTAATGCCAACAAGCTGCTGGTACGCTTCCTGGCTGGCCACGCCGAAGAACTGGATCTGCGTCTGGTTGATTTCAACGGTGGTACGCTGCGTAACGCGATCCCACGTGAAGCCTTTGCTACCCTTGCTGTTGCCGCAGATAAAGTCGATGCGTTAAAAGCGCTGGTCAGCACTTATCAGGAAATCCTGAAAAACGAGCTGGCAGCAAAAGAGAAAAATCTGGCACTGCTGCTGGATACCGTCTCTAACGACAAAGCCGCACTGACCGCTCAGTCCCGCGATACCTTTGTTCGTCTGCTGAACGCGACACCAAACGGCGTGATCCGCAATTCAGACGTGGCAAAAGGCGTGGTGGAAACCTCCCTGAACGTCGGTGTTGTCACCATGACTGACGACAACGTGCAGATTCACTGCCTGGTTCGCTCGCTGATCGACAGCGGTAAAGACTATGTGGTAAGCATGCTGGAATCTCTGGGCAAGCTGGCAGGCGCTAAAACCGAAGCCAAAGGTGCGTATCCGGGCTGGCAGCCGGACGCGAACTCGCCGGTCATGCACCTGGTGCGCGAAACCTATCAGCGTCTGTTCAACAAGACGCCAAACATCCAGATTATCCACGCAGGTCTGGAATGCGGTCTGTTTAAGAAGCCGTATCCGGAAATGGACATGGTTTCCATCGGGCCAACCATCACGGGTCCGCACTCCCCGGATGAGCAGGTTCATATCGAAAGCGTTGGCCATTACTGGACGCTGCTGACTGAACTGCTGAAGTCTATTCCAGCGAAGTAAGTCCCTGCAATAAATGCCGGATGACGCTGCTGCTTATCCGGCCTACGATCGCGTAGGTAAGCCGGATAAGGTATTTATGCCGCTATCCGGCAATACATCCAACTCAAAGCCCCAGTACCAACTGCCTTTCCAGCTGTGGATCCAGCAGCGTGACGTGTAATCCCACCAGCCTGACCCCACGTCCTCCCCGACGCTCATCCCAGGTTTTGCGCGCCGTGGTAATCAAATCGTCTTTACTTAAGCGCGGCCAGACGTGCTCCTGAGTGGTCTGCTGAAAGTCATTAAACTTTAATTTAATGCCCTGGCGAGCAATACATAAATCCGGTTTTACCTTTGCCAGACGCCGCTCCAGCTCCGGATAAAGCCGCTCGATAATCGCCTCACATTCTGACCACTCATGAATATCCTCTGCCAGCGTGCGTTCAACACCGACGGATTTGCGCATTCTGTCGTTATTCACATCCCGCTCGTCAATACCCTGGCTGCGCTCCCACAGCACGCGACCAAATTTACCAAAACGCTTAAGCAATATCGCCAGGTCGCACTGTTGTACATCTTCACAGGTACGTAATCCCATGGATTCCAGCTTGGCGGCGGAAACTTTGCCGACGCCGGGGATTTTCCCCAGCGGGAGCGTTCTGATAAATTCCGGCACATCATCCGGTGTGATCACATATTGCCCGTTGGGCTTATTGAGATCGGAGGCGATCTTGGCCAGAAACTTGACCGGTGCAATCCCCGCGGAGGCGGTGAGCTGTAGCTCGTCAAAAATCGTCTGGCGAATTTGCTGGGCAATCAGTGTGGCCGATCCGTGACAGTGCGTGCTGTCGGTGACGTCCAGATAGGCTTCATCCAGCGAAAGGGGTTCGATAAGCGAGGTGTAGCGTGCGAAGATCGCCTGAATCTGGCGAGACGCTTCTTTATACGCCTCATAACGACCGGGTAATAAGGTGAGATGCGGGCACAGTTTTAGCGCCATCCCCGTGGGCATCGCGCTGCGTACGCCAAATTTCCGCGCCGGGTAATTGGCGGTGCTGATCACCCCCCGGCGTTCACGGCTGCCACCGATAGCGATCGGGATATCACGCAGCGCGGGGTTATCACGCATTTCCACCGCCGCGAAAAAGCAGTCCATATCGACATGTATAATTTTACGCATCGCCCCTCCCACAACACTGTTTAAGTATACAGTATCTTTATGTAATGAGAAGTCTGAACACGTATTACGGTACTGCGGGTCCATTCATAACGAAACGGGCATCACACAGATAACGCACAACCTCTTTTGACGCATGCTCTGCAGGGTTACCCGCCGTACTGACAAACAGCTTATTCACTTTTCGCACATTCGCCTTAAGCAGATTTTCAATGGTCATCCGGCGAAAGGCATCATTTTCAACGCAGAAAAGTTCATAGTCTCCCAAACGCTCGCCGCAAATTTCACAATGGTTCATCCAGTAGCGTAGTCCGGTGGTTTTACTCTTATCCAGGTAGTAATTGCTGGCCTTGATGTTCTTCATTATTTCTTCTGGCAGCGCATTAATATGGAACAGAAACGTATTCCGCCTGACGGACAGCCAGCCTTCACCATCCTGTATTTTTTTAATATAACGGGTAAACATAACCCCATGGATTCGGGTGATTTGATGGCAGTTCCAGCAGTGCATCTTTGAGGTAATGACCAGATAGTAGGGCGCGATGATGTTGTAACTATCCATAGTGTAGGCATAGTCCAAAAGCCCCTCCTTTAGCCCATCAGGCTCGGTGTACCAGATCCCTGATACATTATCGAAATGCGCGCCCTGACAGGCCACATCTGTAACATTATCTGATTGAATATTCAGTGGAATAATTTGAGTTACAGCTATCACATTACCTTCCTTAGCAATAATATGCCCCCACGTTGCGTGGGGGACGAGAGAACAGAATTAATGAGGCACAACAACGGGGGGTTGACGTAAGGAAGTCACCTGCTTTTGTTTATCCAGCTTATCCACCAACGGCTGCACGACCTTCTCGCCGTGCTGGCCAAAGTATTGATACAGCGTGTCGGACGCACTTTGCGTCAACACCATAATCTCAATGCGGCGGTTACCCGCGCTCTCTGGATTTTTCGCATCCAGCAGCATCTGGTCCGCCATGGCGCTGACCTGCATGACTTTATCCTGCGGCATCCCCGCTTCTTCCAGCACACGTCGGGCGGAGAGCGCCCTGTCACCAGACAGATTCCAGTTGTTATAAATATTATTTTTATAGCCCATCGCATCCGTGTGACCGGTGATGATGATCTTATTGTCCAGCGTGTCAAAAACCGGTGCCAGTTCAACCAGTAACGATCGGAAGAATGGCATGATCCGCGCGCTACCGCGTTCAAACATATTGCGGTTCTGGTCATCTTTAATCAGCACGCGTAACCCCTGAGGGACGATCTCCATCTCCAGGTTAGTTTCCATATGCGCATTGCGGGCGATGGTGTTGATGTTAGTCGCCAGCTCTCCCAGTTCAGTCGCGGACTTTTTCTTCAGCAACGCCGTCTTCTCATTCACATCCATGACTTTTTTGGCCGTTTCTTCCGTCACTTTAGCCGTTTCCTGCGGTAGCGCTTGTTTATCTGACTTGCTGCGAGTGACATTTTTACTGCTGGCCCCCGGTGCAATCGGCTGTTTGCCAATTTTATTTAACGGTGCGAGCCCTCCCCCGTTGAAGATGGACTGGCCGTGCAGCGCCGCAACGATATTTTCGCGATCGGATTTACTGACGCTGTTGACAATCCACAGCGTCATAAACAGCGCCATCATCGCCAGCGTAAAGTCGGCAAATGCCACCTTCCACGCACCGCCATGATGACCTGCATGATTCTT